>JAGOOP010000031.1 GCA_017992455.1 Candidatus Omnitrophota bacterium
GAGGATGGTCGCGTACGCGGGGCTGGGTTTTATCGTGATCAATTCTTTTTTAAGTATCCCGCAGGTTGCCCAATTTTTGCAGAAATACATGATGCAGGCTCTGGGGCCTCTGTTGATTATCACCGGCTTGATCCTGTTGGAAATAATTAAAATAAGTCTGCCCGGTCTATCGCTTTCGCATAAACATCACAACATGCTTGTTGAAGCAGGCGCGCCCGGCGCTTTTCTTTTGGGTATTGTTTTTGCGCTGGCGTTCTGTCCGGTTTCCGCGGCTTTGTTTTTCGGCAGCCTTATCCCGCTCGCACTTAACAGTAAAGGCGGTACTTCGCTGACATTGATCTACGGAGTGGGAACCGGCCTTCCGGTGCTTGCATTCGCGGTGGCGATCGCGCTGGGCGTGACTTCATTGAGCCACTGGTTTCACAGGATTACCCGTCTTGAATATTATACCCGCAGGATAACCGGGGCTATTTTTATTCTGGCCGGTGTTTATTACACGGGAATTTACACTTTAAAATTATTTTGAGAAGAGCGCGGATGGAACAGGTTATTCGCCAGGAAAGGCAGCTAAGTTTCTTTGAAAAGTATCTTACCGGATGGGTCATGCTTTGCATCGGGCTGGGGATAGTACTGGGTAAGTTATTTCCTCGGATGGCGGTAACACTTGATCAAATCTCGGTCTATCAAGTATCTGTTCCTATCGCGGTATGCCTTTTTTTCATGATGTATCCGATCATGGTCAAGATCGATTTTACCGAGGTCATCAAGGCGGGAAAGTCTCCTCAACCGGTCATCCTTACGCTGGTAGTGAATTGGTGCATAAAACCGTTTACCATGCTTGCTATTGCGTGGCTGTTCCTTGGATTATTGTTCAAGGGGTGGCTTCCGGGAATGGAGATCGTCAAGGGCGGGGCCCAGGTAGAACTGTTCAGGTCTTATATCGCCGGGTGCATCTTGCTGGGGATAGCGCCTTGTACCGCGATGGTTTTGATTTGGGGGCATCTGGCCAAAGGCAACGACGGCCATACGCTGGTTATGGTGGCTATCAATTCGCTGACCATGCTGTTTCTTTATGCGCCGTTAGGAGGATGGCTGTTAGGCGTGAATAAGATGCCTATACCGTGGCAGACGATCGTATTATCGGTTGTGATCTATGTCGGCCTGCCGCTTTTGCTGGGATATTTTTCAAGAAAATGGCTGATCGCAAAAAAAGGATTCAAATGGTTTGAGGAAAAATTCTTGCATTATCTGACGCCGGTCTCGATTTGTGCTTTATTGCTTACGCTCGTTCTCTTGTTTTCGTTCAAAGGCGAATTGATCATTAATCAGCCGCAGATCATCTTTTTAATAGCCATCCCGCTGTTTATTCAAACATGTCTGATTTTCGCTATTTCATACGGATTGGCTAAATATCTGAAATTATCCTACCGGGATGCGGCGCCTTCGGCTTTGGTCGGGGCAAGTAATCATTTTGAAGTGGCTATTGCAACGTCGACAATACTGTTTGGATTGTCTTCAGGGGCTTCTTTGGCAACGGTTGTCGGCGTTCTTATAGAGGTTCCAATCATGCTCATGCTGGTAAAGATATGTTTAAGGACACAGGGATGGTTCGCTCATGGAAAAAATTGAGAAGTATCTATTGATAGCATTTGCGTTAGCGGCGCTGTTTTTCTTGTCGTATATGAATCGGGGAAGCGGTAAGAACAAAGCTTGCTGCCCGTTTTCAATGAAACAAGGCATTGATCAGGATAAAGCCCGTGAATAAGAAACGTGTTTTATTTATCTGTGTCCATAATTCGGCCGACCGGTTTGAGGAGGAAAGCGCCGGCCTTGAGCCGGGCACCTTAATCCTTTAGCTGTTGAAATGATGAAAGAAGCAGGCTTTGATTTTTACAAGCAGGACAAGCAATACGATTACGTTATTACCGTTTGTGATGAATCAGAGTCAGGCGCATGTCCTGTTTTCCCCGGTAAGGGCAAGCGGCTTCATTGGGGGTTTGATGATCCATCCGGTTTTCAGGGAACATGGGAAGATAAACTGGAGAGAACCAGGAGTGTATGAGATCACATCAAGCGCAGGGTTATCGAATGGCTTAACGAAAAATAGCCTAAGTAACCCGGTCAAATCCGAATATCCTTGATGAGCAACGTGCAAAGCGATATAATCAATATTTGTAAATAGCGAGCGATTATTTTTTACTTAAGCGGCATGGATAAATGGTTATGAAAAAAACGCTCTGCGTGCTGCTTGTATGTTTTCTTGCATCCGGCTGTGCAACGTATTACCGCGTCCGCGTCAACGGATATCTCGATGCGGCGCAGGGACCGGCGCCTTTGACGCCGGAAGCGTCGTTCTGCGTCCTCGAAAACAAGGATGCCCGCAACCCGATCTTCGATTCGCAGATACGCTCCAAGGTCGAGAAGCTGCTTACCCAAAAAGGGTACGTTTTGAAGCCGGCCGATACGGCTGATTTCCACGTGAATTTTGCGTATGTCGTCGGCACAGGCCAGACCGTGACGGACGTGCGGCGGGAATATTCGGCCGGCGAGACCGGCACGGTCATCACCCACGGCCCGGACGGCGAGGTGCGCACCTCGACCGTGCTTCTGCCCGCGCGCACGACATATGTGCCGTACCAGTATACCGAGCACACGGCAATGTTGACCCTGGAAGTCATTGACGCGCCACGCCTGCGTACCTCCCAGCAGAAAAAACCGGTCTGGATCGGCGAGTCATCGACGACGGTCCGTGATCCTGACCAGAGGGACATTGTCAATTATCTGCTTGCCGCCGTATCCGACTATTTCGGCCAAAACACGCCCAAGAGCGTCACCGCTTTGATCAAAGAGGATAATCCCCGCGCCGCAGGCGTCCGCTGACCCGCACGGCGCCACCCGATCATTAATCCCTTGACAAAAAATGATAATATATTAAACTAAGAATCACTACTGTTTTGGTAGTGATTATGTATCTGCGGCAAGGGGATGCACATGAGATTGACGACGCGGGCGCGGTATGGCGTGAGATTGATGGCGGATCTCTCGCAGCATTACGGCCAGGGGCCTGTGTTCCTCAGCGATGTCGCCAGGCGGCAGGATATGTCTGAAAAATACCTGGGCAATATCGTTTCGGCGCTTAAGGCTGCGGGCATGGTGACCGCCCGGCGCGGCGTTCACGGAGGTTACTCCCTGGCGAAAAGGCCCGAGCGCATCTCGCTCAAGGACATCGTGTGCGTTCTGGAAAAACGGGCCCATCTGACCGGGTGTATCCATAGCCGCCGTTCCTGTCCCCGGTCGTCATATTGCCAGGTCCGTAATATCTGGGCGCGCGTGGAAAGATCCTTCTATTCTTCCCTGGCTTCGATCACCTTGCGGGATGTGAATAGAAAATGCCGGATAAAGTAAGTCCGTAACCTGCAGGGAAGGATATCCTTTGGCTAAGCTGCGCAACAGGTTTTTCGTATACTTCCTCGGCCTTTCCCTTATTCCTCTCATTATAACTCTCGTCGTGTTGATCAGCAGTGTTTCCACCAATACCAGGAATATATTTGTAACGCATACCCAGGACTTGCTTGTTCTTCAAGCGGAAGAGCTTGCCGACACGATCGACAGGTTCTTGTATGAACGGTATTCCGATCTGGTGGACTACGGCAATCTTGCCGATATCCAGAACGCGTTCGCGTATTCTATTTTCGAAGAAGCGGAAACCTGTCTCAAGATATTGAAAGACAAATCGGACAATTATCTCGAACTCGTATTGTTCGATCCTCGCGGCAGGCTGCTTGCGGGCAGCCAGTTGAATCCGACAGCGCGGTTGCTGGTGCAGGCCCCGTCTTTCAAGACCGCCGCGGCGGGCAATTTTGCCGCCTATCAGGCAATGGAGGGCCGCAGCCCCGCGTTGTATTTTCTGTCCCCCGTGAGGGACACGGTTGCACAACAAATCATCGGCGTACTCGCCGCACGAATTAATGTCGCACATATCCAACAGATCCTGACGGCCAGCATGAAAGGCGCCCATCGCGACATATTGATCCTCGATGCTTTAGGCGCGAAGATCCTGTTCAGCAACATTCCTGATCTTCAGTTCGGAGATATTTCTTTGTTGGATATTTCCGCAGGAATGTTCGGCGCGGTTTCCTATCAATATGATGGGAAGAAGATCGGCGGGTATTCGCAGGAGAAGGGCTATAAACAGTATAAAGGGCTTTCCTGGAAGGTTGTTGTCGGCGTTGTTGAAAAAGAACTGGCTGCGGATATCCTGGCTTTTCTTATCGATCTTGAGAAATTAATGCTGTTGATCAGTATCGGCATCATCGTGATCGTTTTCTTTCTGGCTAAAGCGTTTACGGACCGCCTGGTCCGGCCGATCAGCACGCTGACGAATTATGCCAAGGAGATATCCGATACCGGCGACCTGACCAGGGAGGTGACGGTGAGATCCGGCGACGAGATCGGCGTGCTTGCCCAGGCGTTCAACCAGATGATCTCGAACCTGCGCGAAATAGTTTCTGAAGCGGGCAGGGCGTCCTCCAGAGTGAATGACCTGGCTCAGCGGCTTTCTTCGTCGACCGAAGAGCTCAGCGCCTCCACAGAAGAGATCTCTGCGGCCCTTCAGCAGATCAACGCCGGCATTACCGAACAGACCGAAAAGACATCGGCAACGAGCGAGATCATGGGCACCATGGTCGAAACGGTCCGCATGGTATATGAGAGCGCCCGGCTCGGCGAAGAGGTGACGGTCAAGACCCACGTGCTTGTCGAACAGGGCACCGGGAATTCCAAGAGGGCTGTTGAGAAGATCGCCAAGATCAACGATGCAGCGAACGATGTCAAAAAACTGGTCGTGGCTCTGGGCGAGCGGTCTGAAAAGATCGGCAAGATCCTCGGCGTTATAACCGAGATCGCGGTGCAGACGAACCTCTTGTCCCTGAATGCCGCGATAGAAGCTGCGCGCGCGGGCGATGCGGGTAAAGGGTTTGCGGTTGTAGCCGCGGAGGTGAGAAAACTTGCTGAGAATTCCTCAAAGTCAGCCGAAGAGATCACGAGGCTTATCCGGGAGATCCAGAAGGAAACGACCCAGGCGGTCGCATCGGTCCAGGTCGCCACGCAGGAGGTCTCGGAAGGGAATCTGATCATCGAAGATGTCCGCATGGCGCTTGATGAGATACTCCGGGCCGCGGATAATTCTGCGAATCAGGTCAAACAGATCGCGCTTGCCGCGCAGGAACAGCTTGACCATACCAAAGCGGTCAGCGATTCAATAGTCCAGATCGACAGTATCACGAACGCGTCTGCAGGCGCATCAAAGGATATCCTCGGTTCGGTCGGCGAAGTGGTGACCAATGCCCAGGATCTCACGTCTTCGGCGCAGGAGCTCTCGACCATGGCCGGCAATCTGCAGGTTCTTGTCAATAAATTCAAAGTCAGTGATGCCCGGGCAACGTCTAAAACATAAAGGAGGCAGGAAATGGTGAGAAAAACGGTGTTGGCGGTGGTAATGGTTTTGTCCCTGTGCGCGGTCATTCAGGTGCAGGCCGTATATGCGGCTGATATGACCTTACAGGATTTCGTGAACGAAGCGAAGGTGTTTTTGGGAGACGACAGGATTTTGTCTCCGGAGCAGGCGGGCGAAAAGATCGCGAATACCCCGGGGCTGGTTATTATCGACGTGAACGAGCAGCATGAGTATAATCAGGCGCATATCAAGAACACGCTTCTTATTCCGCGCGGTTTTATCGAATTCAAGATAACCAAGAACGACCTTTTCCCCGAGATCAACAAAGGCGTCACGCCTGCAAAAGATACGCCGTTATTGTTAACCTGCAAGCTTGGTGCGCGGTCTCTGATGGCAGCGGCAACGCTGAAGAAGATGGGTTATGCGGATGTCTATTGTGTTAAAGGAGGGCTTGATGCGTGGAAAAACGCGCGTCTTCCTCTTGAGGTGAACGTAAAGCAATAAATGCCTTCAAAAAAGGGGTCAGATCCGTTTTTCGGGTCTGACCCCTTTTTTAGTCACCGGATATGATCAATAAACTGTTTGAGAAATTCACGCGTTTGCTTGTCGTATGGGTGGTCCTGGCCGCAGCCGTGGGGTTTATCGCCCCGGGGGTGCTCGTTCCACTCAAGCCTTACATTGACTGGATGTTCGCCGCAACCATGTTCGGCATCGGGTGTCTCCTGTCGGCCAAGGATTTCATCCTGATCTTTAAGAACCCGCGGCTCGTCGGACTCGGGACGCTGGCGCAGTTCGCGATCATGCCGCTTCTTGCCGTTATCATCATCAAGGTCCTCGGGCTGGGGCCGTCTTTAGCGGTAGGCCTTATTCTTGCAGCTGCGGTTACCGATGCAATGGCCGCAGGAGTCATGTCATATCTGGCAGAAGCCGATGTAGCGTTCTCCGTGGCTTTGACCACAGCGACGACGCTTGTTGCGCCGCTCGTGACCCCCGCGTTGACCTTTGTGCTCGGCAGGCAGTATATTTCCATACCGTTCTGGCCTATGGTGCAGAGCATCATGCTCATGGTGATCGTCCCTCTTTTGCTCGGGTTGTTCGTTCAGCACAGGTTTCATGCCGGGATTTCGCGGATCAAACCCGTCTTTCCCGCGTTATCGACGCTGTTCATCGCGTTCATCTGCGGTCTCGTTGTAGCGCTGAACAAAGACGCCTTAAATAAAGTCACCGGTCTTGTATTCGCCGCAGTGATCAGCCTGAATATTCTCGGCCTCGTGTTTGGCTATCTTGCGGGTAAAGGATTCAGGTTTGATCTCGCGCAGCGCCGTACTCTCGCCATCAATGTCGGCATGCAGAATGCGGGCATGGGAGCGGTGCTTGCCATCAAGCATATTTCCCCGGAAGCGGCCATTCCGAATGCTCTGTTCGCCACTTGGTGTATCGTCAGCGCCGCAATACTCGCCGGCATTTGGGGGCAGAGGCCCCGAGTATCCCCTCTTGTTTAAAAATTATATGTGAGATTTTATGAATCCGGCCGTCTATTATTATGGGCGCAGGGAAACGGTCCCGTAAGCCCTTAACAAAGGAGGCGGCCATGTCGGAAAAGGAATTCTGGGGTTTTTTGCACGCGATGCTGGGCAGAGGAAGGATGAACATGTTGATGGGGCGCATTGACAGCAATGATCCGCGATTGAACGAGGCGGAGCGGTTCATCAGCAGCCACGCGTTACTGCCGATAGGGTGTGAGAATATTTCGCGCAGTGATATCCTCCGGATGGGAACGCTGTTGTTCCAACCCCGCACGCTGCGCCAAACCAAGGAAGCGGTATTGATCATTCTTGCGCATCATCCTTCGCGGGAAGCGCTTGCAGTCCTGGAAAAATTCAACGCATGCCCGGACAGGGGCCTGCGGATATTCGCCGAACTGGCCCTCGATGAGTGCTGTATGTGGAATGAGGAGGTGAAGGTAAATTAATAGACCGTATGCCTTCTCTGTGCTAAACTAAATCATATCAACAGAGGAGGGCGTATGCCGGCAGTAAAAGAGATCACCAGCAGTGAACTGGACGTGCAGGCGTTCATCAGGGAAAAATCAGAGGAGATATCGAAGATCGTCGGCCCCGGCGTTGCCATCAACGCGTTATCAGGCGGCGTGGATTCCGCAGCGGTCACCATGCTCGGCCATAAGGCGCTCGGCCCCAGGCTCAAGACCTATTTTGTGGATAACGGCATCATGCGTGAGAACGAGCCTCAGCAGATCGCCGCGATATTCAAGAAGCTCGGGGTTAATATCGAGATCGTGGATGCGAAAGAGGATTTTTTCTCCGCGCTCAAAGGCGTGACAGACCCCGAGGAAAAACGCGAGGCGATCACCCAGACGTTTTACAAGAAGGTCTTCGGCAGCCTCGTCAAGAAAAGCCAGGCAAAGTATCTTTTGCAGGGCACGATCCTGACCGATATAGACGAGACGGTCGCCGGCATCAAGCGCCAGCATAATGTGTTCGAGCAGTTAGGCATTGACCCTCAGAAGGCGTTCGGGTATAAGATCATCGAGCCGCTTGTGCAATTGCGCAAGGACGGTGTTCGTAAAGTCGCGCAGGGAACAGGCCTGCCTGAATCCATCTATAACCGCATGCCGTTTCCCGGCCCTGCGCTTGCAGCGCGGGTTATCGGAGAAGCGACGCCCGAGCGCATCGCGGTCGTGCGCAAAGCGACATCCATCCTTGAAG
Organism: Candidatus Omnitrophota bacterium; assembly: GCA_017992455.1. Classification (GTDB taxonomy): domain Bacteria; phylum Omnitrophota; class Gorgyraeia; order Gygaellales; family Profunditerraquicolaceae; genus JAGOOP01. The sequence goes on from JAGOOP010000031.1 coordinate 8,182, forward strand.
AGGAATTGGCGTCCGTAAAAGCGTTCCAGTATATGGCGATCCTGCACCAGGACAGGATCCCGGGCATGCGCAACGGTAAACGGGATTTCGGCTTGCAGATCGAGGTCCGCAGCTGGGACAGTATCGATGCGCGCCAGGCGCGCCCGACCCGTTTGGGCTTCGACGTTCTGGACAAACTGGCAAATCGCATGACATCCGAAGTCCCCGGAGTGGTCAGCGTTACCTATAATATCGCTCCCAAGCCGCCTTCCACCATGGAAGCGGTATAAGCGGACATCTGAGCATATACGACAGGCAATCATCAAGGCGCCGGATTTTTCGGCGCCTTGTCTGTTTATAAACGCTTGTAAAATAGATAAGATGGGGTTATAATCTCACCAAGGATAATTTATGAAAAAGAACAGAATAGATCCGGCATTCTGGTTGATCGCTGCCATCGGGCCCGCGTTATGGGTTCTTGACGCGCTGGCAGTATCGATCCTGTTCAAGACCGATTTTCTGCGGCAATTATTGTTCCCTCGTTCCTTCGATCTTGTATTGGGGGTACTTCTTATTCTGTTCCCGCTTTTAGTCGCCATCCTTTTTCATCCCCGCCCGCCTGATCAAGAACAGCTTGAAGAACGCCAGGAGATCGAAGAATCCGTTCGTAAGGAGGAAAAGCTCAAATGCGAACAGGCTGTGGAGGCGTGCCGGCAAAAAGCGGACGAACGGGCCAGGGAGCTTGAGGAAGGGTTTGCAAAAGAACTTGAATCGAAACTTGCCGCAGAGCGCAAGATCATAGAAGAGTTGGTTCGAAAGGAAGAACAGGCGAATACGCAGGACGCGGCTGAACAACAGATCAAAGCCCTGCAGGCGGGCCTTGCGCAGGAACTTGAAACGAAGCTCGCCGCTGAGCGCAAGCTTATCGAAGTGCAGGTGCGCCGGGAAGAGCAGAAAAAAGCGCAGGATTTTATTGTCGAGTTCCAGCAGAAGCTTGAGGCTCAGCTGCGAAGCGGAGCGGAGCATGAAAGTCAGGCCGTTGTGGATGCGATCCGCAGGGAGGAGCAGGCCAAAGCCGATGAGCGCCTGAAGGCGCTTGAGACAAAGCTTTTGCTTGAGTTTGAAACAAAGACGGCCGATGAGCGCAAGCGCATCGAAGAAACGGTGCGGCTCCAGGAGCAGAAGAATGCTGAGAACGCGGTGCGGTCATTGCGGCAGAAATATGAAGAAATGATGAAGTCCGGCCAGGATGACGAGAAGAAGCGCGCCGTGGATCTCATCCGCATGGAAGAACAGAAAAAAATGGCGGAACAGATCCGCAGCCTTGAGGAAAAATACAGCCAACAAATATCCTCCCGCCTGGCTGAAGAACGCAAGCGTATCGAGGACGCGGTCAGAGCGGAAGAGCAGAAGAAGGCCGAAGAGGCGGTCCGTGCGTTACGCCAGCGATATGAGGAACAGCTGCGCGCAGGAAAAGCTGCGGCCCCGGCCTCTGCCCCGGCCTCTGATCCTGCCCAGCAGAAGATCCTTGAGGAACGGTTTGAAAAAGAGCTCAATATCCGTCTTGCGCAGGAGCGCACCAAGATCGAAGCCGCGCTCAAAGCGGAGATGGAAAAAAGAATAAAAAGCGCTGTTCCTCCGCCGGCTCCGGCAGCGGCAACTCCGGTTGCGGCAGCAGCGCAGACAGCGACCGCAGCGACGGTCCAGGTCCCGGCTCTGTCAAAACTCGTCACCGGCATGAGCCAGCAGATCATGAATCCATTGGGCGGCGTCCTCAATAACTTAAAATTGATAAAGATCAAAATGCTTCAAGGCGGAGATATGAAATCGAAGGAGATCAAGGAAGCGCTCGACATGATGGAAGACAGCGCTTTTTTGTGCAAGAACATTCTTTCATCCATGTCTTTACCTGCGGCAGGTTCCCGGGGGGTGACGCAGCCGGTCGCGCTTAATACCATCGTGGCAAAGATCGATGCGCTTATGGGCAATGAGATGAAGCTTCAGAACATCAGCATCCAGAAAGTCCTTCAAGAGAACCTGTCGCCGGTGACCGGCGACGCGTGGCTTCTGACCCAGGTTTTGTTCAATATTGTATCCAATGCGAAATGGGCGATCAAGAGCAATCCGATGGCGCACGCGGGGACGATCACCATAACCACGCGGATGTCCTCGGCCGGAGACAAAGTCGAATTGCTGGTATCGGACAACGGCATCGGGATCCCCGGTGATAATAGCGCGCGCATCTTCGAGCCATTTTTTACGACCAAGCAGGACGGGCTGGGCCTGGGGCTGACCGTCGCGCAGAACATCATCAAGGCGCATAACGGCGACATCCAGATGGAAAGCAAAGAGGATAAAGGCACTACCTTTACGATAACCCTGCCGGCGGCCAAGGGATAAATAGCCGGATACACGCATACGAAAGGGGCATGATCCATGGAGGATACGAAGCAGACGCAATTTTCAGGACCTCTGTTCATGCGCATACCGGTGGGAAGGCTTATATTCCTGTCGATCCTTTCTTTCAGTTTATACGAAGCATATTGGATCTACAAGAACTGGCGTTGTATCAAGGAGCGGGACGGGCTGAAGATACGGCCTTTCTGGCGGGGGATATTCGGGATATTCTTTTGCCATAGCCTCCTGCGCAGGATCCATGACGATAAAGAAGCAGGCGCTGTTATTGCCCCGGAATTTTCTCCCCAGGCCCTTGCAACGGGCTGGGTGATACTCATGCTTCTGTCTAATGTTCTTAGCCGCGTGCCCGGTATGGCTGCCAGTATTATCGCGGCGATCATCCCGTCATTTTTATGCCTGGTGCCGGTGCAGAAGTACATCAATGCCGTTGAGAAAAAGCGCGATCCCGGCAGTCAATTCCATCCGTGGTCGAAAGGGCATATTGTCTGCATTGTGTATGGGATAATAATATGGCTCCTGGTTCTTGTGGGCCTGTTTGCCGGGGGGTAGAAAGGTCCCCGGCAGATACATCAGATAGGAAAATCATTCTTTACAGCCCTCGAAAAAGCAGGTATAATTAGCATTCGCTTAAAAGATTAAGATCTTTGCGCCCGTGGCTTTAATGAGGCCATAACTTACGGAGCGCAGCGAACGTAAGTTATATGGCCGAATTAATCCTGTAAGACGAATGTCTTACAGGGCAATTGATATAGAGAAACTAGGATCGTATTTATTTTTGCGCCCGTGGCTCAATTGGATAGAGCACTAGCCTACGGAGCTGGTTGTTGGTGGTTCGAATCCACCCGGGCGCATATATTCACGCAAAGTGCTTACGGCTTTGCGTTTTTGGTTTATGCTGATAAAAAAGCACGAATCGTTCATGGCCGAGGCGCTTGCCGAGGCCCGGAAGGCGTTTGACAAGGACGAAGTCCCTGTCGGCTGCGTTATCGTCCATGAAGGCCATATCATCGCCCGCGGCCACAACCAGGTTGAGATGCTCAAGGACCCTACCGCCCACGCGGAAATGCTGGCCCTGACATCAGCGACGAACCATCTCGGCTCAAAGTGGTTGAACGGCGCGGTGTTGTATGTTACAATTGAACCATGCAGCATGTGCGCGGGCGCTCTGGTGCTTGCCCGTATCAAAGAGATCGTTTACGGCGCCGATGACCCCAAGACCGGTGCCTGCGGGTCGGTATTCGATATTGCGCATAACACAAAACTGAACCATCGCATAAAAGTGACCAAAGGCGTCCGACGAGACGAATGCGCTGGGATGCTGTCTGAGTTCTTTCGCAAGAAACGCGCACGGGAAAACTGAAGATTCTGGAGGCACGTCATGACTCTGGGATTATCACATAGCCAACGGGCCCGGTTAGGCGCTTTGCGGCGCTATGAATTATACGGCAACCCCGGCACGCCTGAAGGAAGAAGCAAAGGCGGCCGGCACACGTGCGAATATTACCGTTTGCATCCCGATGAAGCGCTGAAGCGTGGTTTCAGCAGTCGGAAGCCGATTATAATACCGAGGAGAAGTATTGAGTTAGCCAATTTAATCGGCATTATGCTTGGAGACGGCGGTATTCGCAGTAAGTACCAGCTTACTGTTACGTATAATTCTAAAACCGATAAAGAATTTGCTGAATATGTCGGTAAACTTATTAAACGCTTGTTTGGTGTAGATCATGTAAAATTGAAAAGGAAACATGATCTAGGAGCGGATATAATAGTTAACAGCGCAAATGTGATCAGTTTTCTGATTAAGCAGGGATTGATATTTGGCAATAAGATAGAGCAGCAAATAGACGTTCCCGATTGGATTAAGCGGAACAAAAATTTCGGGAAAGCGTGTATCCGCGGGCTTTTTGATACAGACGGAAGTTTGTATTGCCATAGATATAAGGTAAGTCATAAGTGGTATGAATATTTGAAACTTGATTTTACCAGTTGTTCTAAACCCTTATTACAGTCGGTATATAAAATCCTTTCTGGTATGAAGATCAAATCTTCTTTGAAGGGTGTTCATATTGTGATTTCTGCTCAATCAGATGTTAATCGGTATCTTGCGATTATTGGGTCTAGCAATCAAAAATTTGTAGATAAATGGAAAAGATTCTAAGATTTATCGGAGAGATGGCTGAGGGGTTGAAAGCAAATCACTGCTAATGATTTGGCTGGGGAAACCTGGCCCCTGGGTTCGAATCCCAGTCTCTCCGCCAT
>JAGOOP010000032.1 GCA_017992455.1 Candidatus Omnitrophota bacterium
TTTGCTCATTTTGCACCTTGAAAATTTGTGTTTTTGTGCTATACTTCTTGTGGTCCTGAAAATTGACAATTAGGAAGCCTACTGATAAAGGCAAACTAGCAGTAATGCTGGGGCGCAAAGTGACAGTCCCGTCATATGGCGGGAGGCTGCACTGCCAAAGAGGAGCAAGTTTACCTCTCGAAAAACCCTGACGACTGCGTTCAGGGTTTTTTAGTTTTTAGCCCCGGCTATGTTTGCTGCCTGCCTGTACCAACAGGCAGGCCGACGTGTAGGCCGGTTTTTTACTATATAAGGTGTTGAGCCGCCACGGTAGGTTTTGTGAGCCTCCGGCCCGCGGGCCGGGGGCAGTTGTAGATTCGTTCTCACCAGCCACGGTAGAGATAGCGCTGTAAGAGGGGTCAGCAGGGTCTTTTGGGGGGAATAAAAAACGGGGTCAGAATTATTTATTCATTCGCGTTTGAATACGCGGAATAAATAATTCTGACCCCGTTTTTAGCTTTTCCCTTACGATATGTTGACCAGGATCGAGATCTGGTTCGACATGCTTGTCTGTATGCCGTTGGTGTCAAATCCGTAGATGCGCATCAGGATGTATTTGCCGTTGAACGTTTCATCGAACGTCGCGGTCATCACGGTCCCGTCCGCCGAGAGCATTGCGGGGTCGAGGTCCCAGTATTGTGTTTCTCCGTCGATGATGACCTGCGCCCACAGATCGTTCAACTGCGACGGCCGGAGCGTCCCGCTGGTAAAGGTGACGGTCGCCGTGCCCGACGAGTTGGTCGTGACGCTCGCGGGCAGCACCGGCATGGTGACCGATGTCGTGCTGATATTGACAAGGATCGACGATGTATTGCTGAATGGGATCTGCTTCCCGGCTGTATCGAATCCATAGAGCCGCATGTTGACTGTTTTGCCATTGAACGACGTATCGAACTGGATGGATAAGGATTTTCCGTCAGCGGAAAGCATTGCCGGGTCCAGGTCCCAGTACTCGGTCTTGTTGTCGTACTTGACCTCCGCCCACAGGTCGTTGAGCTGGCCGGCCAAAAGAGTCCCGCTCGTAAAGGTCACCGTTGCCTTGCCCTGCGTGTCGGTCGTTACATTCGCAGGCAGCGCCGGCATGGTGACGGTTGCCGGGATTATATCGACGTTGATCGTTGCCGGATTGCTGAACCCGGTCATGATGTCGTTTTTATCGAATCCGTAGATGCGCATCTGCACGGTCTTGTTGTCAAAGCTGCTGCCGAACTGGATGGACATGGATTTCCCGTCTGCTGAAAGCATGTCGGGGTCCAGGTCCCAGTATTCGGTCTTGCCGTCGTATTTGACCTCGGCCCACAGGTCGTTGAGCTGGCTTGCGAGGAGCGTACCGCTTGAAAAGATCAGCGTCGCCGTGCCCTGCGCGTCGGTGGTTACATTCGCGGTGAGCGTCGGCATGGCTACCGATGCCGCGCTGATATTGACGGTAATAGACGTTGTATTGCTGAAGCTGATCTGTTTGCCTGTGGTGTCGAATCCGTACAGGCGCATTTGAACCGTTTTGCCGTCAAAGCTGCTGCCGAACTGGATGGACATTGATTTTCCGTCTGCTGAAAGCATGGCGGGATCCAGGTCCCAGTATTCGGTCTTGCCGTCGTATTTGACCTCAGCCCACAGGTCGTTGAGCTGGCTTGCGAGGAGCGTGCCGCTTGAGAAGGTGATCAGCGCCATCCCCTGTTCGTCCGTGGCTACCGAGGCGGGCAATGCGGGCATAGTCACCGAGGTCGCGTTGATATTGACGAGGATCGATGAAGTGTTGCTGAATGCAGTCTGCACGCCGTTGGTGTCGAACCCGTAGAGCCGCAGCTGGACGGTTTTACCGTTAAACGAAGTGTCGAATTGGATGGACATGGATTTTCCGTCTGCTGAAAGCATGTCGGGGTCCAGGTCCCAATACTCGGTCTTGCCGTCGTATTTGACTTCAGCCCACAGGTCGTTGAGCTGGCCGGCAATGAGCGTGCCGCTTGAGAACGCAATCAATGCCGTGCCCTGGTAATCAGTGGTGACATTCGACGGAAGCACGGGCATGGTGACCGAAGGAGTCTGCGCCTCGGGGATCGTGATCGAGGTCCTGTTGCTGAAACCAGTCTGAATATCGTCGGTATCATACGCATAGATGCGCATTTGCACGGTCTTGCCGGCAAATGATTCATCGAACTGGATGGTCATAAGCGTGCCGCTTGCGTTCAATAAAACCGGGTCGAGGTCCCAGTACTCGGTCTTGCCGTCATACACGACCTCAGCCCACAGGTCATTGATCTGTCCGGGCAGAAGCGTGCCGCTGACGAACATGATCGTGGCGGTGCGCGAGGCATCGGCGGTAACGCTCGCGGGCAAAGCGGGCATGGAGACCGGCGAAGCAGCCGATATGACCGTGAAATACACGCCGTTGGAAACCTTTGTCTGAGAGCCGTCCGACGCGGCGATACCGTACAACTGCATAAAGACCTGTTTGTTGTTGAACGACTGCTCGAACTGCATGGTAAAGGTCCTTCCGTCCGAGCTGATCATGGACGGGTCCAGGTCCCAGTACTCGGTTTTGCCGTCGTATGTTACGATCGCCCAGAGGTCGGTTAAAGTCCCGGGCAGAAGCGCTGACGCAAATCCGATCGATATATTCCTGTTCAGGTCGGTTTGTGCAGGCGCGGAAATGGCCGGCATGGCGATCGTTCCCGGCGATGCGATGGTGAAGGTGACGTTGTTGGTCGTGTTCGTCTGGGAATTATCCGACGCAGCATATCCGAACAGCGCCAGGGTCATGGTCTTGCCGTTGAATGCCGGATCGAACTTCATGGTAAAGGTCTTTCCGTCAGCGGATAACATTCCCGGATCGAGCTTCCAGTATTCGGTCTTATTGTCGTAGGTGACCCGCGCCCACAGTCCGTTTAATTGCGCAGGCAGAACGGGCGTCGCGAGGGTGACGGTAATCTGGCCGCCTGCGGTCGTCGCTGCCGGGGCTGTCACCGCCGGCATGGCAACGGTGCCGGGCGTAACGACCTTGAACGTTACCGCATTGCTGAAATCGGTCTTGTCCCCTGCCGCATCAAAGCCGTACAACTGCCATTGAAAGGACACATTCGCGAACTCGGGGCCGAATTGCATGGTAAAGGATGTGCCGTCCGAAGAGATCATGGCAGGGTCGAGCTTCCAGTATTCGGTCTTGCCGTTATAGGTGACCTTTGCCCACAGGCCGGATAACTCCGAAGGCGGCAGTGTTCCGCCGGTGAATGTCATGACGATCGTGCCGTTGGCGCTCGTTGTCGCAGGCGCAGAGATCACCGGCATAGAAGGCGCGGCTGCCAATGCGTCTGCGGCAAGCGTTGCGTTCTTCGTATCAACGGTCCCCTGATTGATGTCTGCGAGAGATTCGCTGTACACAGGCAGGACGTCGTTCTGCTCCTGTTTTGTAGGATCGGTCTGGGCGTAAATTGACACACAGGCTGTCATGGCCGCTGCGCACGTGATCAGGGTGATCCGCAGAATTTTTGCGAACATGGGTATCGCCTCCTCTTACTTTGGTTATCTATTTTGAAAACGCTTTCAGAATCAGGTCAATAAAAAGCCGGCATCGCTGGCGGCTCTTATGTATTAAAGTATACTCCTATTTCACGGTAAATTCAAGGAAAAAGGCTAAAAAACGGGGTCAGAATTATTTATTTGCTGCGAGCTGTGTCGATCTCAAATAAATAATTCTGACCCCGTTTTTTAGCCTTTTAGAAGCGGAGGCGGTAGAACAGGCGGATGATGTGCTCGGTATCGAGACAGCGCCAGGTATTGCCCGAATACGGATCGCGGCTGGTGCTTATGATCTCGCCGAACACGGGTGCGCGGCTGGCTTCGCCGAACTGAAGCGTCAGGTCCTGATCTTTTGAGATCAGGTACATAAGGTCGGCGAAGAAATTGTGGTGGCCTTTCACGCGCGTATCGCCCTGCGCTATCAGGTCGAGGTCCTGCCAGCGCGAATACTGGTAGATAAGGCCGGTCCGCAGTTTGGCAAAGGGCGTATAATAGATCTCAACGCCTGAATGATTGATATTATCATCGACGGCGCCGGCTTTTTCATACTCGTTGCGCGTGTAACTGAAATACATCTCCAGATTATCGAACGGCGCATACCTCAGCCCGGCTTTGAAAATATCGTACGAGGCATAGGGCGCGTTGGGGAAATACCCCTGGTCATAGAGCCATGCCAGGTTGCTGCGGTAATACCGCCCGTATTCGCTATCGGTGGAGAAATAGTTGTTCGCGCTTAAAATGGTGCGCGGAAAGCCGTCATACCCCAGGTAATAATCATTGGTGTGTTCCCACGTGCCGTTGAGCGACAGCCAGTCGAAAAAGTCGTAGTTCAGACCGACGGAGCCGGTCTTAATGCTCGGGTCCGTATTGTCGTTGATCCAGTCATTGGTATACGGCTGGTCGGTCAGAGGATCGGTCACGAACGGATCGATCCCCGCGTGCGTTTTCGGCATTGCCTGGTACAGGGCCAATCCTTTGAACGTCAGTTTATCCGTCAGCTTGACCGAAAGTTCGTCCCTGCCTGCGGTCTCGATGATCTTGCCGTCTGTTCGGTGCACATTGCGCACGTCAAAGAGGTTTTCAACCTTCGCATCCCACAAAGCGCTTTCGATCCTTAATCCGAGCACGTCGCGGCCGACGTCGATGCCGTCGCCCACAGCGAACGGCGCGATATCGTCAAACGTCTGGAAGGTGTCGTAGAAACCGATCGCATAGAATTTGTGCGGTTTGCGGAAATGGATGTGGCGCGACCAGAATTCATCATCTCTGGTTTCGCGGTACGAAGACAAAGTCGGATCGAATCCGTCGTCCATGTGGGCGCCGAGCAAGCGCCATTTGGTGAACATCGTTTCGCCTTTTTCCGGTTTTATGCCGTTGAATCCTCCGGGCGAGTCGAGGATGCTGACGCCGCCGCTGCGGCCAATGAGGGAAACGAAATAAGCGCTGCCCCTTTTTTCCGTCCTGTATTCCGATGAGGTCAGATCGTACGATGATTTCGACGCGGCGGTTTCGATGCTTGCCGTCAGCCCCGGCGTCAGTTCCGCCGTCGCATCCGCTGCGCCCACGACATTGCGCGCGTCGGTTTTATTCCTTTCTTCAGCATTGAAGCCCATGCGCCCGGTCATCGTTGCGCCGACTATAAGTCCGTCCCCGATCTTTTGCGTGATGCGGTTGGCGGTCACGGCGTTGTCATAATCGGAATACGCCTGCCACGGGTCTTTGGATGAGGCAACGGAAGCGATCAGGCGCGTTTCTTCCTTACTTCCCATGTCCAGCGTCACGCCCCTGAGCAGCGTCAGGCGGGATCCGTCTGAATCCTTGACCCCGAATGTGAGCGAATTGTCCCAGTATCCTTTGGTAAAATCAACGGGAGTGTTTCCCGCGTGGAACACCCCGGGCCTCCATTGCCTGATCCAGGGACTTTCTTCCCACCAGGTCCTGCGTCCGGATATCGTCAAAGGATCGTTCAGGGTAACGGCCTGGTTCTCATACCCGAACGGATATATCCGGAACAGGATATTTTCCTGTTTGTAATCGAACCATAATTCCCGCATGGGCTGGAATTGCTGATCGATCTTCAGCTCCGGGATCGTCATCGTGTTCCCCCACGCGTCGGTTATGACCGTTTCCGAAGTGCGGTTGCCGTGAGTCTTGATCTCTGGCACGTTGGCGACCAGGCCCTTGTTCAGATTGTAATAGGTTTCGTTGAGGGTGTACCGCGTACTGCCGAAGGTTTTCAGCCTGACTTTCGCAATGTCGCCGCCGGATCCGGTCAGGGTCACCGTGTCGGTCTGGCCTACGTAGCTCCACGGATCGATCATTACAGTGGTATGAAAGCCGGGGCCGTATTCGTTCTGCGTATCGACATTGACCCGCAACCGCTGGAAGATCCTCGGGTCGAACGTGTTCTCCGCGTTGTTCAATCCGTCTGTCGAGCGCATGCGCCAGTTCTTTTCGTTGAGGTCGGGATTTGCCCTGCGCCATAGAAGGCCGTCGTCCGACTGGAGGCCGACGGATGCCTGCAGCTGGCCGCTTAATTTCAGCCAGTTTGTCTGCTCACGCGCGGGCTCGGCGGCGATGCGCGACGGTTTTTTATATTGTTTTTGCGGCGGCTCGTAAAGTTCAGGCTGTGCATACTGCTGCGGCTGCGGTTCAGCGTCCCGTTGGAGCTGCGCGGGCGACGGTTTTCTATAAACGGCAGTTGGCCGGCGCTGCTGCGACGGCTGCGGCGGCGCATAGCGCTGGCTCGTCTCTTCTTCTATGTATCCGATGTATTCGATCGCGGTTTCATCATCCGGGTCCAGGATAAGGGCCTTTTTGAATTCGGTCAGAGCATTTTCGTAGTCTCCGCGCTCGTAGTATGAAATGCCCAGCTCCAAAAGATAATCGGTGCTCATTGATCCTGCAAATGAGCTTTGCATTGACAGAAGCAGGAACATGCACGCGAGTATGATCGTAATATGGCGGACTTTGTTCATTATGGTCTCCTTCGGAAAATGCCGTTCGGTTGCGTATTAATGCAAAACCGGGTTGACCCAGGTTTGTCAATCCGGTTTAATTTACTCCGTGGCATTTCCGATCGGCACGTTTGATCTTAAGCGGATCGGATAATAAATTAAACTTTTAAAAGTTATTTAATAAGTATAGCTTATATAAATCTCCTTGTCAAGACAGCCCCTGCGTTTTCAGATTTCTCCGTCTGCCGTATATTTCATGATCCCGCCGGGTAATGCGGAAAGATTTATGTTAAGCGTATGCATGAACTTAATGAGGAATAACCGGTTATCGTATGTTGCTACAATGGAACCTTTCATTTTGCAAAAGAACCGTTCGATCCGGCTTTTGCTGTTTCTGAGTTTTACGACTTTTAAGTACGGCTTATCGACTTGTGAGGGCGGCTTCTGGATCTCCTGCGCCATATATATGAAATGCCGGCGGATGATCGTTCGAACTCCAGCATTATCAATTATTTCTGCGCATGCAAGCACTTTTCTTCTACGGTCCGCAGATGTCAGGTTCCTGAATAATAAGTCGCGCATGGTATTGGTGCCGGGCTGTCCGGACAAGTTGCCCGAACAACCCGGACTTATATCCCCGTTACCTTCCGAAAGCTTAAGAAATAACCATTATTTCCAAGCTGTGACTGGTGGGGATATTATTAAAACTTTAATAAAGAGCTTAATTATATATCAAAAAAAATATGTCTCAACATAAGTATATATGGTAAATTACACAAATTCAAGCATTATAATGGCTTAGGAGAAAGCGTTTTCAATCATAAAAACATGGGGACGGTTCTCTTCGAGAACCGTCCCCATTATTTCGAGAACCGTCCCCATTATTTAAACTTTATCTGTGCTTCTTTCCCCTCCATCAAACGCTTGATATTGGATTTATGGCGGTATATGGTGAAGGCGCTGAGGAAAATGCTTGCTGTGATCATAATGCCCTGTTGTCTGAAAAGTATCATGAGCATGGGAAGCGCGATTGCCGCAATGATCGAAGATAAAGATACGATCCTGTGTATGATGAATGTGACTGCCCACACAAGGACGGCCAGTCCGATGACCAGCCCCAGGCCCTGGATCTTGACCGCAAGGGCCAGCAGCATGCCCAGGGTCGTTGCTATACCCTTGCCGCCTTTGAAATGCAGGAATATGGTCCAGTTATGTCCGCAGATACAGCTGACGCCCAGCAGGATAAATACGATCTGCGGGTCAAGGGATGAGCGCGAAGCGAAAAAGTCGCCCATGAGCAAAAGCGGCAGGAATCCCTTTACGATGTCGAGCGCGAGCACCGTGATACCGGCACCTTTGCCCAGGACCCGCAGGGCATTGGTCGCGCCGACATTGCCTGAGCCGTACTGCCTGATGTCAATGCCTTTGAGCAGGCGGCCGAAAATGTAGGCTGTCGGTATGGAGCCGATCAGGTAATTAATGATGATTCCGGTTATTATCCACATTGTTATACAGGGTCTTGAACCCGCGCATGACATAATCGGTCCCGGATATCGCCGTAAAGAAGACCGCGGTCCACCAGCATATAAAAGCGTATTCCCATTGAATGAGCACGAGGATCACCGATGCCATCTGGAAGGTCGTGGTGAGCTTTCCCCATCTGGTCGGGACTATATTGATCTCCTGCTTGACGATGAAGATGACGACCGCACCGAGCAGGATCAGAATGTCCCTGCTGATGACGACAAGGATGACCGGCAGCGGGAAACGGACCGGAAGCGGAGCCAGGTACAAACAGATGAACGCAGACATAAGCAGCAGTTTGTCTCCGAGGGGGTCGAGGATGAGACCCGCCTTGGACTGCTGTTTGGCCCTGCGCGCGATGTAACCGTCGACTGCGTCCGATATGACCCCGAGGCCGAAGATACCGAGCGCGACGAACCGCAGGTATTCCCTCGATGCGGGGTCCTGGCTGTAATACACCAGGCAGGCCACGAAAAAAGGAACGCTGACGATGCGGAACGTCGATATTTTATTGGCGAAGTTCATTCGATAAGCCTGATGCGGTTCGGAGGCCAGTATATGACCATTGCCTTGCCGAGCAGGTTCTTCTTCGGAACAAATCCCCAGTACCGCGAATCCTGGCTTGATGCGGAATTGTCCCCGAGCACAAAGTACGCGTCGTCGGGGATAACGGTCTTTTTGCCCAGGTCCCCGTAATCGCCGCGGTTATAATAGTACCGGGAACTGATCTTTGTTTCGATGACAGGCTTGTCGTTGATGTATATCTGCCCGTTCTTTATCTCGATGGTTTCGCCCGGAAGGCCGGCGATCCGCTTGATAAAATCCTTTTTGGTGTCCTGGGGGAATATGAAGACGATCACGTCCCCGCGTTCGGGCCGGCTCATGGCCGGAAGCCTGATGTCGGTGAACGGTATTTTTGCGCCGTAGATGAACTTGTTGACGAGGATCGCGTCCCCCTCGATGAGGGTCATACGCATGGAGCCGGTGGGGATCTTGAACGCCTGCACGAGGAATGTCCTGATGACCATTGCCAGGATGAACGCAATAAGGATCGATTCGGCCCATTCCCGTATCGTCGCCTTGATATTCGAGCTTTTCTCCGCCTTTGAATTGATCATGTCAGATTTTTAATACCTCCAGAAATGCTTCTTGCGGGATCTCGACTTTCCCGAACTGCTTCATGTGCCGCTTTCCTTTTTTCTGCGCTTCCCAGAGCTTGCGCTTGCGCGTGATATCGCCGCCCGAACAGCGGCTCGTGACCGATTTTCCGACCGGCCGAACCTTTTCCGACGCAAGGATCTGGCCGCCGACCGCGGCCTGTATGGAGACCTCGAACATCTGCCGCGGGATGAGCTCCCGCAGTTTCGATGCGAGCGCGTGCGCCTTGACCGGGGCTTTTTCCCTCGGAAGCAGGGACGAGAACGCGTCGCACACCTGTCCGTTGAACATTATATCAAGCTTTACGAGTTTTGTGGGAAAATATTCCTTGAATTCGTAATCGATCGATCCGTACCCGCGCGTGAGTGATTTTACGCGGTCGTAAAAATCGACGATGATCTCGGAGAGCGGAATATCGAACGATAATTTCACGCGCTCCTTGCCCAGGTGCTCCTGATTGTTGAACACCCCCCTGCGCCCCTTGACCATCTCGCACACCGCCTCGATCGATTCGATCGGGATGATGATCAGCAGGGTCACGTACGGCTCGAATGATTCGGCGATATCTGCCGGTGAAGGATATTTCGCCGGATTATCGCAGTCGATGACCGTGCCGTTGGTCAGTTTTATGCGGTAGACCACATTCGGGACCGTCAGGATCAGATTGAGGTCGTATTCGCGCTCGAGCCGTTCCTGCACGATCTCCATATGAAGTAGGCCCAGGAATCCGCATCGAAACCCCGTGCCGAACGACTGGCTGTGTTCCGGTTCGTAAATGAACGATGCGTCCTGCAGTTTCATCTTGTCCATGGCGTCGCGCAGATCGTTGAAATCGCCCGAGTTGACCGGATATATCCCGCAGAAGACCAGCGGTTTGAGCGTGCGGAAACCGGGTAGCGGTCCGTCGCAGGGGTTCTTGATATCCGTAAGCGTATCGCCGATGATGATCTCACGCGGATCGCGGATATTGGCGGTCAGATATCCGACCTCTCCGCATCCAAGCGAATCCGCTTCGGTATATTTGAGATTCTTGAATACGCCCAGCTCCTCGACCTTATACACGGCGCCCGAATGCATGAGCCGCAATTGCGCGCGTTGATCGAGCGTTCCGTCCATGATCCGCACATAGATGACGACGCCTTTATACACGTCGAACCGGCAATCGAATACGAGCGCCTTGAGCGGTTTTGCCGGATCTCCGGGCGGCGGCGGGATGATCCTGACGATATGCTCGAGGATATCCTTGACCCCGGTCCCCTCCTTGGCCGACGCGAGGATAATGTCCTGTTCTTTGAACCCGAGCACTTCCACGATCTGCTGTTTGATGGAGGGCACGTCGATGCTCGGCAGATCGATCTTGTTGATGACCGGTATCACTTCGAGGTTGTTCTCGAGCGCCAGGTAATAATTGGCCACCGTCTGCGCTTCGATGCCCTGCCCGGCATCTATGATGAGGATTGCGCCTTCGCACGCGGAAAGCGATTTGGATACCTCGTAGGTAAAATCGACGTGGCCGGGCGTGTCGATCAGGTTCAGGACGTAGGGTGTCCCGTCCGATGCCTGATAGTCGATGCGCACGGTCGAGGCCTTGATGGTGATGCCGCGTTCCCGCTCGAGGTCCATATCGTCAAGGACCTGGTCCTTGATATGGCGGCGGTCAAGCGCGCCGGTAATGTCGAGGATGCGGTCGGCGAGCGTTGATTTGCCGTGGTCGATATGCGCGATGATGGAGAAATTCCTGATGAGCGATTGTTCCATAGATATCGGGTCTATTTTGGACGTATGCCGGACATGACTGCGGCGACGACCTGGTCAATGGTCATGCCCGTCGTATCGATGAAAACGGCGTCGTCGGCTTTTTTAAGCGGAGAGTGTTCCCGCGTCGAATCGATGGTATCCCTGTTTTTAAGGTCCGCTGCCACCTGTTCGCGGCTGACGCCTTTGATCTTCAGGTTGATCAGGTCCTTATACCTGCGATCGACCCTGACGTCGAAGGCGGCGTCGATATAAAATTTCCTATCGGCGTTGGGGAATACCGCAGTGCCGATGTCCCTGCCGTCCATGATGCAGTCCCGCTCGGCGCCGAGCTTGCGCTGGAGCTTGACAAGGATATCGCGCACCCGGCCGATGCGGGCGATATCCGAAACATGCCTGGTGACGCGCGGCTCGCGGACCGCGACGGACACGTCGAGGCCGTCGAGAAGCACCTGGATGGGGCCGTGGTCGTTTGGGATAAGGTCTATATTGGTCCGCTGCGCCAGCTCGCAGACCGCATGCTCGTCTTTCGGGTCGATCTCGGCTTCGATGACCTTGAGCGTCAATGCGCGGTACATGGCGCCCGTGTCGATATACAGGAACCCGGTGCGTTTTGCGACGAGTTTGGCGACCGTGCTTTTGCCGCTGCCCGCGGGCCCGTCAATAGCGATGATCATGGGATGATCCGCTGTTTTTTTGACCGCGCGCGCGCCATGATCCGCCGCAGTGAATGCGTATCGCCGCGGCTGAGCGCACTGCGGAACGCCTT
>JAGOOP010000012.1 GCA_017992455.1 Candidatus Omnitrophota bacterium
ACCATTTCCGTCTCGTTCATCGTCCCCGGTGCCGCCCGTCTGCCGCTTACTGCGCGGCGGCCTCTTTTTCCTCGGCGGCCTTGAGGAGCGCGTCGGTGAATTCCTCGAACTGGCCGTCCATGATGGATTCAAGCTGATAACTCGTGTAATTGATCCGGTGATCGGTCACCCGGCGGTCGGGATAATTGTATGTTCGGATCTTTTCGCTCCGGTCGCCGGTGCCGATGAGGGTCTTGCGCTGATCGGACACTTTTTTCGCCTCAGCCTGCTGGAGAGCGTCAAGCAGGCGCGTGCGCAGGACCCGCATTGCCTTGACCTTGTTCTTGCCCTGCGAACGCTCGTCCTGGCAGCTGACCACCAGGCCCGTGGGGATATGGGTGATACGCACCGCGGAATCCGTCTTCTGCATGTGCTGGCCGCCGGCGCTCGATGCGCGGTATGTCTCGATCTTCAGATCGCTCTGATTGATGACGAGATCGACATCTTCGGGCTCGACCATCACCGCAACGGTCGCGGTCGAGGTGTGTATCCTGCCCTGCGCTTCGGTTGCGGGAACCCGCTGGACGCGGTGCACTCCGCTCTCGAATTTGAGCCTCCGGTACGCATCACGGCCGCGCACGCCGAACACCACTTCCTTGAACCCGCCCTCGTCGGTCGGATGCGAGGACATCAGATCCACATCCCATCCTTTCGACGCCGCATACTGAGTGTACATGCGGTACAGGTCGGCGGCGAACAGCGCCGCTTCGGCCCCGCCGGTCCCCTGGCGGATCTCGACCATCACGTCCTTGCCCGCATCCCTGTCTTCGCCTTTGAGCGCATCCTTGATCTTCCCTTCCAGGGCAGCCTGTTTCTCCCTGAGCTGCGGCAGTTCTCCCCGCGCCATGTCGAGCAGCTGCGTATCATGCTTTTCGGCGAGGAGCGATTCAAGACCGGCGATCTCACGAGCAAGCCTGGTATATTCCCTGAACATGGACACCGGCCCTTTGAGCCCCGAAAGTTCCTTGGCCAGCTTGTTATACTTCTCGGTATCCGCCATGAGGCTGTGGTCGGCGAGCATGTGCTCGAGCTCGGTGTAGCGCGCTTCAAGCCTTTGAAGTCTGTCGAACATGTCTATTATATCCCTCGTGTCATGCAACGAACCGCGCTGCACCCGGTCATTTCGTCTTGCCGTACTTCTTCATGAACTTATCAACGCGGCCTGCCGAATCGACGAGCTTCTGCTTGCCCGAGAAGAACGGGTGGCACTTGGAGCAAATTTCGACCCGGATGTTCGGCTTGGTCGAACGCGTGTGGATCGTCTCGCCGCAGGCGCAGACGATCGTACAATCCTTGTAATTCGGATGGATCTTGTCTCTCATGGCATTCCCTCTCTTTTCTTTGATCATGTCCTCTGGTTCATCGATCCCAAGAATTCTTCATTGTTCTTGGTCTTGCCTAATTTCTCTATCAGAAGCTCCATTGCTTCCACATTGTTCAGTTCGTTGAGGACCTTGCGCAATATCCAGACCTTGTTGAGTTCGTCCGGTTTCAGCAGCAGTTCCTCGTGCCTCGTATTGGACCGCTTGATATCGATCGCCGGGTAGACCCTGCGCTGGAAAAGATTGCGGTCGAGCTGCAATTCCATGTTACCCGTGCCCTTGAACTCTTCGAATATGACTTCGTCCATCCGCGATCCCGTATCGACCAGCGCGGTCGCGATGATCGTCAAAGACCCGCCTTCTTCGATGGCGCGCGCTGCGCCGAAGAAGCGTTTGGGTTTCTGGAGGGCGTTTGAATCAATACCGCCGGACAAAACCTTCCCGCTGTGCGGGACGACCGAATTGTACGCGCGCGCGAGCCTGGTGATGCTGTCAAGCAGGATCACGACGTCCTTGCCGTGTTCGACGAGGCGGCGGGCTTTTTCCAGCACGATCTCCGATACCTGGATATGGCGTTCCGGAGGCTCGTCGAATGTCGAAGAGATGACCTCTCCCTTGACGTGGCGCTGCATGTCCGTGACCTCTTCGGGACGCTCGTCTATCAACAGGACGATCAACACGACATCGGGGTTATTGACCATGATGCCGTTGGCGATCTTCTGCAGCAGCACGGTCTTGCCGCTGTACGGCTGGGCCACGATCAGGCCGCGCTGTCCCTTGCCCATGGGGGTCAGAAGCGACATGACGCGCATGGATACCTCCTCCGGCGCGGTCTCGACATTGAACCGTTCATGCGGATACACGGGCGTCAGATTATCGAACAGGACCTTGTCCTTGACCTCGTCCGGATTCTCGAAATTGACCGCTTCGACCTTCAGGAGCGCGAAATATTTCTCGCCCTCTTTCGGCGGCCGGATCTGTCCCGAGACCGTATCGCCGGTCCTCAGCTCGAATTTCCTGATCTGCGACGGGGATATGTAAATATCGTCCGGGCAGGGCAGGTAGTTATAATTCGGAGAACGCAGGAACCCGAACCCCTCGGGCAGGATCTCAAGCACTCCCTCGCCGAACATCAACCCTTCCTTCTCGGCCTGGCCCTGCAGGATCTTAAAGATCAGATCCTGTTTTTTCAGGCCGCTGAAGCCGTTGACGCTCAACTCTTTTGCGAGCTTGTTCAACTCGGTTATTTTCATGTCCTTCAGTTTACTGATATCTAACTTGTCCACCACATCCTCCTTAGTTCCGTTACTGCTTTGCGTAAATCCTTACGCGTTCCATTGTTATCTATTACAAAATCCGCCATACGGACCTTATCCTGGAGAGGGATCTGCGAATGAATGCGTCTGAACGCCGCAGCTTTGCTTAAACGGCGGCTGCTTTGCACCCTCTTTATCTGATGATTGCGCGACGCCGTCACGACGACCAGGCGGTCCACGTGCCGGTGAAAACCCGTCTCAACGAGCAGGGGCGCGTCGACGACAACAACCCCCTTTTTGACGGCTGCGATCCGGTGCTTGACGATCTTCAGGATCGCCGGATGCATGATATTATTCAATGACTTCAACTGCGCGTCGTCGCTGAAAACGATACGCCCCAGCGCCTCCCGGTCGATCGCGCCCGAGCGCCGACACACGATCCGGGTGCCGAACCGCCGCACGAGCGCCGCATGGACCCTGGTGCCGGGCGCAAGCAGTTCATGGCCGACGGCATCCGCGTCGATGACCCGGGCGCCGAAACCCTGAAGCATGCCGGCGACGGTGGTCTTGCCTGTGCCAAGGCCGCCGGTAAGGCCGATCACCAGGCGCTCAGATCTTTTTGCGGGCTTTTTCATAGAGCTGGATATATTTCTTCGCGGATTCGGACCATGAAAAATCACAGCGCATGGCAGCAGCAACAAGCTTTTTCCATTTATCCGCAGATTCATAGGCCGAAAGCGCCTTTTTGACGGTCTTTAACAGCTCGTCGGCGCTGTATGTGCCGAAAACGAAACCGTTGGATGCGTCCACCGTATCGGCAAGGCCGCCGGTCTTGAACACCAACGGCAATGTTCCGTATTTCATGCTGATCATCTGGCCGAGGCCGCACGGCTCATACCGCGACGGCATCAGGAATATATCGCTTCCGGCATAGATCTTGTGCGCGAGCGCGTCGTCGAACTTCAAATGAAGGGAGATGACCTTCGGGTACTTCTTTATCATCTTCTCCATGATCTCGTGATATTTCGCATCGCCGGTGCCGAGGATCACCATCTGCAAAGACATCCGGCACATCCTGTCAATTCCTTCGGCGACGATGTCGAACCCCTTCTGCTGCGCCAGGCGCGATACGACGCCGATAAGCGGCACGTTCTTCTTCACCGGGAACTTGCACAGCTTCTGCAGGTCCTCCTTGCACGCGGCCTTGCCGGCCGGGTCTTGTGCCGAAAATTTCTCAGCGATGAACGTGTCGACCGCGGGGTCCCAGATGGAATAATCAAGGCCGTTGATGATGCCGAACAACGAGTCCTTGCGGTGGTCCAGGACGCCTTCCATGCCGAAACCGAACTCTTTGGTCCGGATCTCTTTGCTGTACGTATCGCTGACCGTATTGATCACGTCGGAGAACATGATGCCGCCTTTGAGGCAATTGATCCGGTCGTAATATTCCAAAGCTTCCACGCCGAAGAAGCTCCAGGAAAGCCCCAGTTTCGGGAACTCATCCTTGCTGAACAGCCCCTGATACCCGATATTGTGGATGGTGAAGACCGTCCGCATCCCTTTATAGAACGGATCCGTCGAATACGTCATTGACCGCATATATACCGGCACGAGCGCCGACTGCCAGTCGTGGCAATGGATGATATCCGCTTTAAAATTTATTTCCTTGAGCAGATCGAGCGTCCTGCGGCAGAAATACGAGAACCGGTCGATATTATCGATATAATCGCCCGACTTGTCGCCGTAGAGCGCGTCGCGGCCGAAATAGAAATCGTGATCGATGAAATAGACCTTGACCGCTTTGCCCAGCGTTGCCGCCGACAGGCCGTCCCGCACCTGTTTGATCCCGAGCCCTGCCTTCGCATGCACCATTTTATACCCGGGCATGACGACGATGACTTCATGGCCCGCCTTTTCCAGCGCCGCCGGCAGCGCGCCTGCCACATCCGCAAGCCCGCCGGTCTTGGCGAACGGCACAACCTCGGACGCACACATGACGATCTTCATAGACCCTCCTTAAATAATGGGGACGGTTCTCAAAGGCGGGGGCAGTTCGACGGGCGGGGTCATCCCCCGCCTTTGAGAACCGTCCCCATGTTTTCCATCCGGTTCCAGTTGGGACCTTGGGCGACATCGACTTTGACCGGGACCACAAGCTCGATGGCATGTTCCATGATATCCCGCACCAGCGCGGCGACCTGCATAACGAGCGGCTGCGGCACGTCGAACAGCAGTTCATCGTGTATCTGCAGGATCATGCGCGCCGGTATACCTCGCATCCGCATCACATCGCTCAAACGGACCATCGCAAGCTTTATCATGTCGCTCGCAGACCCCTGTATCGGCGCATTGACTGCCTGGCGCTCGGCGAACTGGCGCACTCCGATATTCCGGTCCTTTATCTCCGGCAGATACCGCCGGCGGCCGAGTATCGTGGCGACAAATCCGTCCTGTTTCGCTTTTGCGATCTGATCGTCTATATATGCCTTCACGCCCGGATAGGTGGCAAAATACGCGTCGATGAACTGCTGCGCGGCAGCGATGGGAATGGACAGGTCCCTGCTTAAACCGTATGCGCTCAAACCGTAGACGATGCCGAAGTTGATCCGTTTGGCAGCAGAGCGCATTTCGCCGGTCACGTCCGATTCCGCGCATCCGTACACAAGCGCAGCGGTCCTGCGGTGCACGTCGGCATCATCCCGAAATGCTTTGATCAACTCTTCATCGCCCGACATATGCGCAAGTATCCGCAGTTCTATCTGGGAGTAATCGAACGAAACGAGCATGCTGTCGGGAGAGAACGCGACGATCGCTTCCCTGATACTGCGCCCGAGCTCCGTCTTGACCGGGATGTTCTGCAGGTTCGGATTGCTCGAGCTCAACCTGCCCGTCTGCGTTCCGGTCTGGTTCAGCGTTGTATGGAGCCGGTCCGTCAGCGGATTGACCAGAAGCGGCAGCGCGTCGACATATGTCGATTTCAGCTTCATAAGCTGGCGGTATTCAAGGAGCATACGCGGGAACTCATGGCGCTCGGCAAGGCCGCGCAGGACCTCTTCGTCCGTTGAAGGACCGGTCTTTGTCCTGCGGCCGGCCGGCAGCTGCAATTTCTCGAAAAGGACCTCGCGCAGCTGTTTGGGCGAGTTCAAATTGAACTCGCACCCGCACAATCCGTATATATCGCGGATGAGCCGGGCGATCTTCTGTTCCAGTTCCCCGGATAATTGTTTAAGCCTGGCGCAATCGAGACGGATACCGTTCATCTCTATCTGGGCAAGCACCCGGACCAGCGGCATTTCGAGCGTTTCAAAGAGCGTTATCAATTCGTTATCCCGCAGCGCACGCTCGAGCAACGGATGCATGCGGCGCACCAGGCCGACCGCGGCTGCGCTGTCAAGAGGCTCCCCTCCGGTCGCAGGGGTCTCTTTGAGATATTCCCATGCGATATCCTCGAGCGCAAAATTGCTGCGCGCAGGATTCAACAGGTACCCGGCGATCATCGTATCGAAAAAGATGCCGTTGAGCTCGACCCCGTCCGCCGCAAGGGCGACGGCGAGTTTCTTCAGGTCATGGCCGACCTTGGAAACAGCAGGATCGGCGAGAACGTGTTTGACGCCCGGCCCGGCTTTCTCGACCCGGAAGATCCTGTCGCCGGAGCCGAATGACAGCGAATCGAGCCCGGCGCCGGCAACATACAACGCCCCCGGCGCGCAGGCTGCGGTCATATCTTTATCGACGATGAATTCAGCGGACACTGCCGGAAGCGCCGGCTGTGCCGATGCCGGAAGATCTTTCAGGAAAGCCTTCAGCTCATACTCGGTGAATATCCGGGCAAGCTTCTTGACATCCGGCTCTTTAATGGCAAGGGAATCAAGGCTGAACGCAAGGTCCATCCGGTCGTCAAGCACCGCAAGTTCTTTGTTCAGCGCTATCTGCCGGGCATTCTCCTCTATCGCCTGGCGCAGTTTCCCCGCCGGAAGCCGGCCTGCCGCCTGGACAACTTGTTCGGCCGATCCATATTCGGCAAGGAGCGCAACCGCCTTCTTTGCCGTGATCCCGCGTATGCCCGGGATATTGTCCGCCGTATCCCCGACGAACGCGATAAGATCCGGTATCTGCGCCGGCGCAAGGCCGATCTTCTCCTTGACGCGCGCGGTATCATACATGCCTTCTGCATCCTGGGGATTGAGCACCGCGATGTCTTCGTCTACCAGCTGGAGCAGATCCTTATCGGCGGATATGACGACCGTTCGTACGCCCTGCTTCTTTGCCTTATGAGAAAGAGTGGCGATAATGTCATCGGCCTCGAACCCCGCCTGTTCGAACAACGGAATGCCGTAGGCGGCGACGATATCCTTGATAACGGGTATCTGCCCGGACAGACCGTCGGGCATTGCCTCGCGCTGGGCCTTGTATGCCGCGAATTTCTTCTGTCTGAAGGTTTCGCGCGATACGTCAAAACAGACAGCCAGATGAACGGGTTTGTGGTCCTTGATCAGCTTGCGAAGCATGCGCACGAAGCCGAAGATCGCATTGGTCTGTTCGCCTTTCGATGTCGTCAGGCCCCTGATAGCATAAAATGCCCGGTAGCACAAAGCGGTGGCATCGATCAGGAATACTGTTGCGTTACCCATTTTCTGGAATTGTCTGCATGGGAATCAATAGAAGGATGGCAGTCGGGACGAACAGCTATAGAACAAAATCAAACCAAGACCTATGTCTTATTATTCGAGGCATCAAACTTTGATAACTCTCTGAAATTTAGGCAGGTTACATCCTTACTATGATAATATCAAATCAGGGGTTTCTGTCAAGCAAAAAAAGGCTAAAAACGGGGTCAGAATTATTTATTTGCTGCAATGGGCTGAGTTATCATAGGGACGGTTCTCGTAGAGAACCGTCCCTATGATTTCCTAAGCAAATAAATAATTCTGACCCCGTTTTTAGCCTTACCATTTTTCCCAGTGGATATTCGCTTCGTTGAACTTGTTCTGCGGTTTCTCTACGCCGGCCGGATGGCCGACCGCGATCACGTTGAGAGGGATGACCGTATCCGGCAGACCCAGGACTGCGCGCACATGTTCAACGCGTTCCTGAAGCGGATACATGCCGGACCACACTGCGCCCAACCCCATGCTTTCAGCCGCAAGCAGGATGTTCTGGCTTGCCGCAGAACAATCCTGGACCCAGAAATCGCGCTCAACGCCGGATAACGCTTTGGACATATCCCCGCAGACCACGATACACGCGCCCGCCTTCACGATCATTTTCGTATACGGCAGTTTTTCAGCGAGTTTTGACAGCGTCGCCGGATCGGTCACTGCGATGAACTGCCACGGCTGCTTGTTGACCGCGCTCGGCGCTGCCATGCCGGCCTTTATCAGGGTCACGATCTCATCCCGGGTGGCCGGCTCACCCGTGTAATGGCGCACGCTTTTGCGGGAATGGATAACGGAAAGCGCGTCCGCGGCACAACAACGGCCAGCCGCCATGACGCACAAGGACAGGGAACATAAAAAAACGAAGAATCGGGCTCTCATATTTTTCATTCTATCCCATTGAAAAAGAAAAGGCAAGGGGATAATCTACTTACTCACTGTCCGGCAATGATTGCCGTGAGAACAGCTTCGATCCCCTTGCCTCCATACGGTGGTACTTCTGACGATGTTACTTTACCGCGAATCAGGTATTTGTAAATGGCCGGATTCGCCTTTTTACTGACTCTTTTCTACTTCAGGCCGGAGAGCGGGAAGATCGGCGATGACCGCCTTGCAAAAGAGATCCACCGCTCTATCGAAATCATCGGCAAGCCAGCCCCGGTAATACACCCGGTAATTCTTGCGCCAGTTCCCATTATCGGTTTTGCAGGCCAGATCGATGGAAATACCGTCATAATCCTCGTTAAAACGGTAAATAGGAAAGATCAGGATGAACAGGAATGTGCCGTCAGCCTTGCGGTAGAAACGCACGCGGCCGTTCATGACGATATCGGCGGCCTCCGGCGGATCAGCAATGATGAGACCTTTTTTCCGCAATGCTGCGGCAAGCGCCGACGAAATGGATTGTACGCGGGGATCGTCGTGTTCGCGTGAAGAAACGATACAAACATGGACCGAGGAAGGCGGCGCGGATATCGAAACGGATACCGGATCGTCGAGCCGGTTTGCCGCAGAATATTTCAACTCGACACAGCCGGCAGCGGTACATGCCAGGAACATGAGCGCAGCCGCGCCGTGCGCGATACTGCGGGTCTGCGTCCGCATAGGACAAACCTCCTCGAACCACCGCCCTAAACCAAAGGCTCCATCTCCAGGGCAGGATGGCCGACTTTTTGCAGGTATTCGACCAGCTGTTCCGCGGTCGTCGCATTCGATTCGTCGGCGATCTTGTCGATAAGACCGGGGATGCCGATCTCCTGCGCCCGTTTCTTCAACCGGTCCCCGAGGATATCTTTGAGCTCCTTGGGCATCCAGACGAGGCGTTTCAATCCGCCTTCGGCAAAGATGAATTTCTTGCTGACGACGTATAATTTTCCGATACCGAGGAAACCCGGCGTCTGCACCCCTCCGCCGACCGAACCCGCAAGGGTCGTAAAGTTCATGCCGCTGGGCGTTATGCCGACGAAATCGCGGTTGACGATCATAACGCCGTTGGCCTCCGGCACGACCGCGAGGATGCATTCGAAGCAGCCGCACGAAGACTGAGGAGAATCCATGAGCGAATACATGCTCACCTTCTCGATCGTCTTGTTCGAGGTATCGTACACGAATTCGTTGATCTTGTCCCACTGCCCGAGCCGCTCGTCAATGGTCCTGCCTTTGGGCAGCGGCTGGTTCGGCCCGGTCGGATTGATCTCGAACGCCGCCTTGCCGTCGAGCCAGGAATACGCGCCGCACAGGCCGAGGCGCTCCGGTGTGATGATGCACACGTGATTGGGAGCAAAGCTCTGGCACAGGGTGCAGGAATAATACGTGTCCACCGACTCATCGGACATACCGCTCAGCCGCTCGTCCCGCTCGTCATATACCTTCATGGCCTGTTTCAGGAGCCGTTCGACATCCTCTTTTTTCGTGTACAGCTCGACCTGCACTTTGTCGACGATCGCGCTGAACTCGGCATGGAGCATCGTATGGAGGATCGTGCCGATATGCTTGAGCCTGAACCCTTTCTCGAACGCCTCTTTTGACACGCGGATCCAGTTAATATCACGCTGGCCGATATGCATGATGCCCTGCGCATAATTGACGAAGCGGTGGATCTGGCGTTCCAGAATGGGCTCGAAATCCTTCTGCATCTTGCGGCCCGCAACCTTCACGACGATAGCCAGCGGCATGGACCGCCTGCCGTTTTCAAGCTGGTCGATATCCGGGCCCGAGATCGAAACTTTCCCGTCCTCGATCCCGCCGATGGCAGCGCTTGTGAGGAACTCGAACGACAAACCGCCTTTGCCTCCGAACTCCGCATACAGCTGTTCCTTGCGCACGCGTTCGCCTTCGAATGCGGCCGCATACGAAACCGGCACCGGGACCTGGGTGCGTTTGACCTTGATCCCGCGCGTGAGGATGCATTGCGCGACGATCTTCGAATAATCTTTTTCGGTCACAAGGGCCTCGAACAGCGTCGTATCGATCTTGGGAAGCTGCGGGACCTCAAGGTCCGTGATGATCGGCAGGCCGAACGCGAGCACCCCGAGCCCTGTCGCGACGATGACCTCATCCACATGGCTTAACAGCACGACGAACGCGGGCACGCGGTTCTTGACATACTCGGCGATCCCCTGCCATTGCCCGGGTTTCAGCCCGCCGTAGATGAACGGCGCGCGCACCGCCCAGTTCACCGCGTAGATCGCGGACAGGTAATCCTCTCCCAGGGGAACGATATAATTCTCCAGCCCCATCTCGACGCCTTTATTCTCCATCTGTTTGGCCAGGGTCAACCCCTTCACATTGCCGACCAGGATGCTGACGATACTGTTGACCTGGAAATTCTTGATCATTTCGATCGCCGCATCCTCGTCTTTCGCTGGACCGAGTATCACGGCAACGCCGGCGATCCTTCCGTCCACAAGCTGTATGCCGAGCGACCGCAGGAGCTTGTCGGGAAGAAACCCTGCATACCCGTCCTGCGGGTGTTTTTTATCCATACCATGGAGGACAGCGAGGATCTCCTCGCACAGGAGCGTGGCAACGCCTTTGTTGAGGACGCCGCCGAGCGCCGGGATGGACAGACCGTTTGCGGCGGGCTTGTTCTTGTTCAGCCCCTCTGCCTGATCAAGCACGTCAAGACAATCGCCGAGCGTCTTGACCTCTTTATTCAATAATGCGAGCGCGAGCGGCAGATAAAAATTCGTTTCCGGGAATGCGACCGCCGCGGTCTTGCCGTTTTTTTTGATTGCCTCTGCAAGCGCGGTCCGCGTCAGGCCGCACACCGCATCCGCACCCTTGGTCCCTAATTGCACCAGAACATCCGCCGACATATTATCCTCCCATTGAACGAGCAAGATCATCAGCCAGGACCTTGCTCTCGTTGATGACATCGTCCCATGATTTATTATCCTGCACAGGATCCCTTCGTGTACAGACCGCTCCGCTCGCATAGACTGCCGGCACGCTCGTGCACATCGCATCATCCACGATGATCCTGCCCGAGGCATCGAGCTCGACGTCCTTCAAAAAACCGGTATTGGCTTTTTTCGGCTCGGGCATGAACACCGGAAGCCGGGTGCCGATGATCTTGCCCTCGGCGAGCCTGACCGCCTGAATACCGCCTTCGCCGATAAGCTCGACCACGTCGGTCGAAAGGATTTCGACCGATGTATCGCCTCCGCCGGCATCACGCGAAATGACTTTGACCTCTTTTTGCTTTCCGGCAAGGGCATGCGCCAGCGACAGGGCATTGCTGCCTGAGCCCATAATGCACACCGGATCGCTGATCAAATGGCTGCGGAAACTCTTGAAATCGGCGAGGGAATCAAGGGTATACACCCCTTCTTTATGGATCCCGTCGACCTCGGGCAGCACGGTCCCGGCGCCGGAACAAACGACGAGATAGTCGTACGCGCAGGTTTCCCTCCGGCCCGCTTTGTTGTGGTACGAAAGCTGTTTACGCACCGGCGCGACGGACACCGCCTCGCACTCTTTGAGGAACTCGATATTGTTCTGCTGATAAAAATCAGGCGGGACGAGCAGCAGGTCCTTTTCCTTGACACTGCCGGTCAGATAATCCAGGAGCCGGCGTTTGTCATACGCGGGATACGCAGAACGCGTGATGAGCGTTATGGAATAATCCGGGCGGGCCTGGCGCAGGGATACCGCAACGGTATGGCCTGCGATGGAAGCGCCGATAATGACGACTTTCATAATCCCGCCTCATCGATAACGCGCGGCACCACCGTATCCCAGCCGATCGGCATGATATGCACGCCCCGGCACATCGATCTCAATTCCTTTATCAGCCTCACCGCGATCGCGACGGACTGGGCGACCTTGTCTTTGGCGCCTTCCATTTCTTTGATCAGGCCGTCCGGGACATATACGCCGGCGACGTTCTTGTTCATGAATCTGGCCATGCCGGCGGATTTCAAAAGAACGATGCCGGCGAGGACCGGGACCTTCAGATGTTTTGTCTTTGACAGAAAAGTTTCGAAGGTCTTGACGTCATATACCGCCTGGGTCTGAAAAAATTCGGCTCCTGCCTCGATCTTCTTTTCCATCTTCATGATCTGCGGCTCAAGGGGATCCGCTCCGGGATTGACCACCGCGCCGACACAAAAACGGGGCGCGGCCCCGGCCAATTTATTATCCTTCATATCGGCCCCGCTCTGCAGTTTTGCAGCGACTTGCAGCAACTGGACCGAATCGAGGTCGAAAACCGGTTTTGCCTCGGGATGATCGCCGAGAGTCGGATAATCCCCGGTCAGGATGAGCAGATTCTCGATGCCCAGCGCCGCGGCGGAAAGGATATCGGATTGCAATGCAAGGCGGTTCCGGTCGCGGCACGTGAGCTGAAATACCGGGTCCAGGCCGCGCTGCTTTAAAAGCGCGCACACGGCGAGGGACCCCAGCCGCATGACCGAACTCTGCAGGTCGGTGACATTGATCGCATCGACCCTGTCCCTGACCAACTCTGCGTCCTCAAGGATTTTTTTGGTTTCGATGCCTTTGGGCGGGCCGATCTCAGAGGTGATGACGAACTGGCCTGAACGGATTTTGTCTTTAAAAGCCATGGGATGAACGCACGTGACGTTGTGAGGGATGATACCGGCGCCTGCCGGATTTATCCACTATACTAAAAAAAAACACCTTTGTCAAAAGCTTATTGCCTCACCAGGCGGACAACGGTTTCCATATGCGGGGTATGGGGGAACATATCGACCGGATGGACCGCCTGCACGGAGTACGCGGGCAGGAGAGTTTTGAGGTCCTGTACAAGATTCCATGGATTACACGACACATACACCACATGGCCGATGCCGCTTTCGACGATGAATGCGCGGTCTTTTTTGGTCAGCCCCTGCCGCGGCGGGTCCACGATCAGGCAGGAATAGGAACGCAGCTTTCCCGATCCCGCTGCTTCGGCAAGGAATGCCTGAGCATCCCGGCAGACGAACTCCGCGTTGGACACGCCGTTGGCGCGGCAATTCGCCCGCGCGTCCTCGATATTCTGCTCGATGATATCGATGCCGGTCACGCGGCCGGCGCCCGCCGCGATCTGAAGGCTGATGCCCCCGCACCCGCAGAAAAGATCCAGCACCGTGCCCGCGCAGGGCCCGGCCTGGCCGCGGATGACGTCATATAGCCGGCTGCAGCAATACGGATTCGTCTGAAAAAAACTCCGGGGGCGTATCCGGTAATCGATCCCGTTGACCTGCTCGCGGATGTACGGTGCTCCGTGCAAAAGCACCTCCCCGGTCCCGAGGGCCGTATCGCTGGCGCCGGGGTTCAGACTCACATACACGGACGCGACACTGCCTGTTGACGACAGCCGCTCGACGAGCGGGACAAAGATCTCGCGCCTGCGTTCGAACTCTTCAGTCCGCAGCCGGGCAGCGAGGATCACCATCACCTCGCCGGAAGCCTTACTGTGGCGCATACCGACATACCGCAGGAACCCTTTCTGCCGTTTGAGATCGTACGGCTCGACTTTGTATTCCCGTATCCAGCCGCGCACCTCAGCGAGAACGGCATTGACCTGCGGGTAAAAGATCCTGCACTCGGAGATATCCACGACTTCGCTGAATTTCTCCTGCGGCCGCAGCCCCACGAGCGGCGCGTCGGCCGTACCGGAAACCGCGAACTCCATCTTGTTGCGGAAATGCCATATCTGCGGGGACGGAATGATATCGTGTACTTCCTGCGGATGGAACTGCGCAAGCAGGTTCGTTATATAGGTCTGCTTATAGGCGAGCTGGTCTTGATACGAACGGTCCTGCGTCAGGCATCCGCCGCAGGCCCCGAAGGAAGGGCATAAAACGGGGTCAGAATTATTTATTTGCCCGCCATGTGCACGCCGGCAAATAAATAATTCTGACCCCGTTTTTAGCTTTACCATTTCTTGAAGATGAAGACGACCGCTGCGATCATGAACATGAAGCCCACGATATAATTCCACTTCAGCCCTTCTTTGAGGTACAGGACGGAAAAAGCGCAGAAAACGGCAAGGGTGATGACCTCCTGGATGGTCTTGAGCTGGGCGGTCGAATACCGGTATGAACCGATACGGTTGGCAGGCACCTGGAAACAATATTCGAACAGCGCAATGCCCCAGCTGGCAATGATCGCGATCCACAAAGGACTGTTTTTATGTTTGAGATGGCCGTACCAGGCGAACGTCATGAAAACGTTCGATACGGTCAAAAGCAGGATTGTTTTCATAGCTGAAGAAAATAAATAATTCTGACCCCGTTTTACAGCCCTGCGGATTCGACGAGGTTGCGCATGAGCATGGTGACGGTCAGCGGCCCCACCCCGCCGGGCACGGGCGTGATCCAGCCGGCGCGTTTTTCAGCGGCGTCGAACTCGACGTCGCCCACGATCTTGTCTCCCACCCGGTTGATGCCGACATCGATGACCACGGCTTTTTCCTTCACCCAGTCGCCCTTGATGAGCCCGGCCTTGCCGACCGCGACGATAAGGATATCCGCCCTGCGCACGTGCTCCTCGAGCTTCCCCGCCTGCGAGGTGCCGATGTGGCACACGGTGACCGTGGCGAGCTTATCGAGCAATGCAAGCGCGAGCGGCTTGCCCACGATCTCGCTGTGGCCGACGATAACGACTTCCTTGCCGGAATAATGCAGGCCGATGGAATTCAAAAGTTCCATGACCGCCGCCGCGGTGCACGGCAGGACCTTGGCCTTACCGAAGACGATCCTGCCCATGTTCGCCGGATGCATGCCTTCGACGTCCTTTTCCGGCGCGATATACTGGCTGATCTTTTTGTAATCCATATGCAGCGGCAGGGGCATCTGGATGATGATGCCGGAAACGGACGCGTCATTGTTCAATTTCCGTATATATTCGACGAGCTTTTCTTCGCTCGTTTCTTTCTCGAGCGTATGGGCGTCGTATTCGATGCCCAGAAGCTCGGCATTCTTCTTCTGCGATTTGATATACACATCGGACGACGGATTCACGCCGACCTGGATGCTCGATAATTTCAGGCGTTTCGGCGACGACAGGACCTTTGATTTGATGATGCTCTTGATCTGATCGGCGATCAGTTTACCCTCTAACAATTTTGCCAATGGACACCTCCGTATCTTGACGGATGGAACGGATCGCATCCCGGTACCCGTCCAGCTCGCGCCGGACCGTGCCGGCGCGTCCGTCATCCTTGAGCATTTTCAGATTGATGTCGACGTTCCAGTATGCGCCGGCGAATGCCGCCTCGATGAGCCCGATCGCGACCGCCACGTCGCTGGCAAGGTTGACGTTCCCCTTCACGCACAACAACGGGCACAAAGCCGCCGCCTCGCGGCAGAGACGGCATATTTCAAGGGGGACGCGCAGCGACTGCTCGAGGTCGCCGCTGGAATAGGCGGCGACGTCTTCGTCGATAAGCCGAAGGAATGCCGCGCGGAGGCGTTCGGAATCCGCGCGGGC
Organism: Candidatus Omnitrophota bacterium; assembly: GCA_017992455.1. Classification (GTDB taxonomy): domain Bacteria; phylum Omnitrophota; class Gorgyraeia; order Gygaellales; family Profunditerraquicolaceae; genus JAGOOP01. The sequence goes on from JAGOOP010000012.1 coordinate 15,715, forward strand.
CGCAGCCATCTCCTGTTCGTACGCGGCGTATTTCGGCTTGCCGATGGTGAAATTGACGACCATGCTCAATAATCCCGTGCCGAGCGCCGCAGCCATCGCGCTTGCGGACCCTCCGCCGGGCGCGGGAAGCTTCGCGGCCAGATCGTCGAGATACCGGGCGACACTTGCATCCTTATACATCGCTGACCTCGTCGTTTTCGTCAAGGACGAATGCGTTGCGTATGAGCCCGACCTGCGGGGTGGACCCCGTCCGGTCGATCGATACGACATCGAACCGGCACGGCGCATCGAGAAGCCGCCTGCTCTGCAGGAACAGGAGCGCGGCCCGCGCCATCCGGCGCTGTTTGTCGGCGGTCACCGAATCCGCGCCGCTGCCGCAGGACGCCGTGCGGCGCGTCTTGACCTCGATGAAACAGATCGTCGGACCGTCCGCGGCGATGATATCGATCTCTCCCGAACGCGTCCTGAAATTCCTGGCGATGCAGCGATAGCCCCGCTTCAGAAGAAAGCCGAGCGCCAGGTCCTCCCCTTCTTTACCCAGACAGCGGTTTGCCTTCGACACCGCAGAAACTTATCCGGTGGATCCGCGACCGGCCGAACCGCTCGATGGCCCGGCGGTGCCGCTTGGTCGGATATCCTTTATGCTGTATAAATCCCCAGGACGGGAAAATGGAATCGTAGATGCCCATGATGCGGTCCCGGGTGACCTTTGCGAGGATCGATGCGGCCGCGATACTGCGGTCTTTCTGATCGCCTTTGATAATGCGGGTATTCGAAAAAACAGTATCGATCCGGACAGGGCCGTCGATAAGGATATGGACCTCTTCGGGCCTGAACCCGGGCAGCCGGCAGATAAGGCGCTCGATCGCCTGTTCCATGGCGCATCGGGTGGCATTGAGGATATTCAGGCGGTCGATGACCGCTTCATTCACAATGCCGATGCCATAGGAAGAGTGCGCGATGATCTCGAGGTACGCGGCAAGCCGCCGGGAAACGCTCAGTTTCTTCGAATCGTCGATACGGTTGTCGAACGAATTTTTTTTAAGGCACACCGCCGCTGCCACGACCGGCCCGGCAAGGGGGCCGCGGCCCGCCTCATCGACGCCGATGATCACGGTCTTGCCGCGCTTCCTGTACGTGCGCTCATAATACCGCATGTCGCGCATGCCACCGCACCTTATGCAGACGGCTTTTCCTTATCGGCGGCATCGATCTTGGTCGCGGATTTGCCGATCTTCTGCCTGAGATAATACAGCTTGGCGCGCCGGACCTTGCCGCGCTTGATGACCTCGATGCGCTCGATGTTCGGGGAATACAGGACGAACACGCGCTCGACCCCTTCACCGGAAGAGACCTTGCGCACGGTAAAATTCGAGTTGGTGCCCCGGCCCTTGACGGAAATGACGATCCCTTCAAAGGGATGCAGGCGCACCTTATCCCCCTCGGGGATCTTGGTCATCACCTTGACCGTGTCCCCGACGCCGAATTTCGGGTATTCCTTTTTGGTGAATTCCTGTTCGATAAGCTTGATCTTATCCATTGTATCATCTCCTTTTTAACAGATCCGGCCTGCGTTGTCTTGTCCGGGCGAGCGCCTGTTCCCTGCGCCATTGCCCGATCTTTGTATGGTCGCCGCTCACCAGGACAGCGGGGACCTTCATGCCCCGGTAATCCGCAGGCCGCGTATAGTGGGCATACTCTAATAGATTACCTTCAAATGACTCAAAATTCAAGGAATTTTTATCTCCGAGCACGCCGGGAAGCAGCCGCGCGACCGCATCGACCAGCACCATGGCCGGCAATTCCCCTCCGGTCAGGATATAATCGCCGATCGAGATCTCTTCGTCGGCCAGATGCCGGCGCACCCGCTCATCCACCCCTTCATAATGGCCGCATATGAGTATCAGGCGGCCGCAGCGCGACAGCTGTTTCGCTTTGGCCTGCGTCAACGTTTTGCCCTGCGGGCACAGAAGGATCACGCGCGCCTTCCGGCCTGCGGAGGCCTTTCCCGCGAGCTTTTTGACCGCTTCGACCGCGCGGAAAATGGGATCCGCCATCATGACCATGCCCGGGCCGCCGCCGAACGGGCGGTCATCCACCTTGGAATGTTTATCGGTTGAAAAAGACCTCAGGTCATGGATATACAGCTTCAGTGCGCCCTTTTCCCGGGCGCGCTTGACCATGGATTCGTTCAGGACCGGTTCGAACATCCCGGGGAATATCGATATGATATCAATCCGCATGCTATGCTCCCGTTCCCCTGTATTTTGCAAGGAACTCTTTTTTGAACTCGCTGAACGCATCCTGAGCGATCGTCCGGCGGATAGTACGCATGATCTCCAGATAAAAATGGATATTATGGAGCGATACGAGCCGGTGGCCGAGGAGTTCCTCGGCGTTGAACAGGTGGCGCAGATACGCCCTGGTAAAATTTTTGCAGGTATAACAGGAACACGCCGGATCAAGCGGCCCGAGATCGTGGGCGAACGAGGCGTTCCTGACGATCATCTTGCCCGTCGAAGTGAACGCAGTTCCGTTCCTGCCGTAACGGGTCGGAGCGACACAATCGAACATATCCACCCCGCGGTCGACCGCCTCGAACAGGTCTTCGGGCAGCCCCACGCCCATGAGATATCTCGCCTTGTCGGCGGGAAGATGCGAAAGGGAGATCTCCGCCATGGAATACAGCAGGTCCTTCGGCTCTCCGACTGAGAGGCCGCCGACGGCAAAACCGTCGAAATCAAGCCCTGCCATGCGCTGGGCGCATTCGACCCGCAGGTCCTCATACGTCGCTCCCTGCACGATGCCGAACAATAACTGGCGCTTTGCGGCATGCGTGCGCAGCCGGCGGCTTGCCTCGATGGAACGCTCTGCCCAGTTGATGGTCCGGTCCATGGCAACGGCGGCATAGTCCTTTTCGCACGGATAATGGACGCATTCATCAAGGGGCATGACGATATCGCTGCCCAGGTCGCGCTGGACCGCGCATACGTCTTCAGGCGTCAGAAAATGCCTGAATCCGTCAAGATGCGACTGGAAATCGACGCCCCGCGCCGTGACCTTGCGCAGCATGGCCAGGCTGAATATCTGGTACCCTCCGGAATCGGTCAGAATTGGTTTGTGCCAGCCCATGAACGCATGAAGCCCTCCCGCTTTCTTTATGGTTTCAAGCCCCGGACGCAGGAACAGATGGTATGCGTTGGACAGCATGACCTGTGCGCCGCATTCCTCCAGGTCCCGGGGGGAAAGCGTCTTGACCGTTGCCTGCGTTCCGACCGGCATGAACGCCGGGGTATCGATATCGCCGTGGGCGCATGACAATCTTCCCAGCCGCGCGCGGCTGTGCGCATCCGTATGTATAAGAGTATAATAATGCATCGGTTATTTTCGGTTGAGTTTGACGACGATATATGGTAGCATAAAAACATGTTCAACGAAATAAAAAAGAGGATCGATGCCCAACTGCGCTCGTATGTCGCGGGGATCGAGGCGGATTACGGCCTGAAAAAGATATCCCCCGTACTTTCGCGCCATATCAAAGAATATCTGCTGCGGCCCGGCAAACGCGTGCGCAGCGTTTTGTTCGTCGCGGGATACCTCGGCTATGCGGCCCGGCCCGGGCCCGGCCTGTACCGGTCCGCGCTCGCGTTCGAACTGCTCCACAACTTCATGCTTATACACGACGACATCATCGACCGGTCCGTGCTGCGCCGGGGCTCGCCCGCGATGCACACCGCGCTTGAGCGCGTTCTTGCGCCGTACCCCGCTCTGAAGTTCAACGGCAGCGATCTTGGCATTGTGGTCGCTGACGTCATATACGCGATGGCGATCGACGCCTTTATGAATATCAGGGAGGATCCGCGCCATAAGGAAGCCGCTCTGCGGAAATTCACGGAAGCGGCTGTTTTTACCGGAAGCGGGGAATTTGTCGAGATGCTCGCGGCAGCCAGGCCGATAGGGCAGATAACCCGGAACGATATTTATACGATCTATGACCTGAAGACGGCGCACTATACGTTTTGCGCGCCGCTGGCCGTCGGGGCGATCCTGGCGGGCGCGCCCTCAGACCAAAAGGCGCATCTGGCGGACTACGGGATCAATATCGGCAGGGCATTTCAGATCAACGACGATATCCTCGATATGTGCGCTTCAGAGGCCCAGACGGGAAAGACATCACTGACGGACATCAAAGAGTCGAAGAAAACGCTTCTTATCTGGCATGCATACCGGAATGCATCGCCGGCAAACCGCCGCGTCATGCAGAGGATATTCGATAAACGGCAGCCGACCCGCGGCGATATGGAAAAGATACGGGATATTGCCGGATCAAGCAACAGCGTCGATTTCTGCCGCAGCCGGATCAAACGCCTCATACGGGCCGCGGCGGCGGCGCACCGCAGATTGACCATGAAACCGCGCTTCAAAGAACTGCTCTCGATCCTCCCCTCGGTCATCCTGCGGGCTTAGAACGATCGGTTACACGTCGCGCATACGAAATGGCTGAAAAACCAGTGGCCGTCCGTGCGCGAAAAATCAGGGATCATATCCAGTTGGACCGTGCCTTTGCAATGCGGGCATTCGAATAGATCGACCATGCCCATGTCCTGTTGAAGGCGCTGTGCGTCCGCGCGCCCCTCCTGGACCTGCAATTTATACGCGACCATGTGCTTGCGCATGTCTGCCTTGAACAAAAGGCCCCTGATCTTGCTGAGCATCTCTCCGGGCGAATAAAATCCTTTGACCGCGAAATCGTTCGCGCCGAGTTCAAGGCCTTTCTTGACCGTATCGCGCTCGCCGAGGACCGAAAAAATGATCACGGGAAGGTCTTTGGTCTGCGCATCGCCGCGTATGGCCTTGAGTATATCAAACCCGCTCATCTGCGGCAGGACGATATCCAGAAGCACCAGGTCCGGCCTGCCGGATCTGATCATCTGCATCCCCTTCTGGCCGTCGTCAGCCTCCTGAACGGCATACCCCTCGCTTTCGAGGAAATCCTTGTAGATCTTGCGGAAACCCGGTTCGTCCTCAATGATCAGGATCGTGCCTTTTACGCCCATCTTTTCCTCCTTGGCTATTGTCCTGTCATCCCTCTAGCTTTGTGCCAGCGGGATCGTAAAAATAAAACTGCTTCCTTTGCCCGGGATGGATTGCACGGTCACATCCCCGTTCTGCAGCTTCATGAACTGTTTGGCGATATACAGGCCCAGCCCTGCGCCCCCGCCTGCGACCGGCGCGCCGTCCAATGCCATATCGCGCGTGAACATCCGGTTCAAACGGTCCCGGGCGATCCCCGGCCCCGTGTCGATAACCGCGACGATCGCCTTCGTTTCGGCGTTCGATACACGCACGGTGATCGAGCCGGTCTCGGTGAACTTCAATGCGTTATGGATCGTATTGCCGATCCCCTCGACGAGCTTTTCCCTGTCCGCCCGCACGATCAACTCGTTCTCCAGTCCCGTGATCACGAGCTGGAGCCCCTTTGCCTTGATCTGCTCGTAGTACTGCGCCGCGGCCTCATCCACGATATCCTTGAGCGCCACCGGCCTGATATCCATGGAGATGACGCCGCGTTCGATGCGCGATACGTTCAGAAGATCCGAAAGCATGCGGTAGTTCTTTTCGGTGATATGCTGCATGTCCTCGAGGTATTCGCGCTGTTTCGCGGTCAATTCCCCGGTCAGGCCCGCAAGCATATTATAGATGAATCCCTTGAGCTGGGCAACGGGGGTCTTGAGCTGATGCGAGACCATCGATACGAAATCGCTCTTCATCTGATCGACGCGCTTGCGTTCGGTGATGTCCTGCAAAGACGCGATGCTGCGCATCGTGCCCGGGATCATGGCGATCGTCATGAAGATGTCCCTGATCTGGCCCGAACGGCCTCTGAACTTGAACTCATACGTGCGCGGCGCCAGGCCCGGATCGATCCGCCGCAGGCGGTGGTATTCGCGTATGCGCTCTGCATCCTCAGGGGTAGCGATAAAATCCATATAACTTATTTTATTCTCGATCTGAGCCTTGGCATAGCCGGAAAGCTTCTCGAACTCGGTATTGGCCAGGGAGATCATTGTGTCCTCTTCATAGATAGCCGTGGCGGTGCCGGTCGTTTCGAAGATGACCCTGTATTTATCCTCGTTCTCGCGCAAGACCCGTTCGACCCCCATGCGCTTGAGATCGATCGCGTGGAGCGAACACGCGTTCTCCCATATAAGGAACGTGAACACGATGATCGTCAGGATCGTCAGGAGGGAAATGCCGATCCGCAGGCTGTAGAACTCATAGCGCACTCCCGTCAGGATAAGCCAGCCGAGCAGGATCGGAACAAGGATGCCGATAAACAGCATGCGGCGCGCCATGATGCCGCCTTCGGTATCGCTTGCGATGACCTTCATAAGCCCGCTGTCAAGCCGCGCGGAAAAACCGGCGATGCATACGAGGATGAAACCGATCGCCGTATGGACCGCCATATGTTTGAACGGATGGAACCCGTACAGGTCGGGAGTGGCGAATATATATCCGATGACCGTCATCAACCCGATAAGGCCGCTCGCCAGAAAGAACAACTCGGCAATACGGCGCAGGAACGACGCGCGCGCCTCGAACAATACGAACGCCGCGCCTGTCAGCATAAAATTCATTGCGGACAGCGGCGACATCCTCCCCGGGAAAGGCACGGAATACGCAGCCGTCGCGCCGGAGAACAACAGGGTGTCGATGCCCAGGTCGATGCCGAGCGCGTATTCGCACAGCGTGGCTGTGCCGGCCGCGGCGACCGCGCACGCGCACACAACGCGCGCCTTCGAAAAAAATCTGGTCCGGACCGTCAACGTGCACACTGCAGCCGATAATACCATAAAGCAGACTGCCGTATTCGGGGTCATGGGAACAAACCCGGGAAAGACGCTTTTCAGGAAGGGAAGATCGGCTGCCCATCCGGCCAATACCGCCGCGCTCATGACAAAAAGAAGGCCGCCGACGCTCTGAGATACAGCGAAAAAAAACCGCGCAAAACGGTTATGAGAGCCGTTCACCATGCATCACCGTGAGGATCTGACATTTGGGCGTATCGTATCATAGCCGCAAACGAGCGTCAACGTTTTTTATCACACGACGAGCATCGCGTCGCCGTAGCTGTAAAACCGGTATTTTTCCCTGACCGCTTCGGCATACGCGGCATGGGTGAGCCCGGTGCCTGCAAAAGCGCAGACGAGCATGAACAGGGTCGTGCGCGGCAGATGAAAATTCGTCACCAGGCAGTCGACGAGCCTGAACCGGTGGCCCGGATACATAAAAAGGCCTGTCGCTCCCCCCGTATTGCCCTGCGCATAACTTTCAAGCGTCCTGCACGTCGTGGTCCCGACGGCAACGATCCTTCCTGTGCCCGCGCGCGCCCGTGCAAGCAGGTCCTGCGTTTTATCAGGCACATCGAAGGATTCCTCTGCCATGACATGCTGCCGGATATCGTCAACGGTCACCGGCTTGAACGTCCCGATCCCCACATGAAGCGTAACATACGCCGTGCCGACGCCGCGGCGGCGGATATCATCAAGCAACGGCCCGGTAAAATGCAGCCCTGCGGTCGGCGAAGCGACCGAACCATGCGGCCCTGCGTACACCGTCTGGTAATACACCTCGTCCAGCGGTTCAGGCGCGCGTTTGATATAGGGAGGCAGCGGTATCTCTCCGGCGGCATATACCGCGTCGGCGGAAACATCATCGAAGGTGATCTCTCTTTCGCCGGTGCGCGTTGCCGTGATGCCGGGGTCTGCGAAACAGATACGTTCCCCCTCCCTCAGGCGCCCGGGCTTGAACATGGCCTCGAAACACGAACCCTGTTTCTGCCGCAGAAGGAAGACCTCGACCGCGCCGCCGGTCGCGCGCCGGCCCCGCAGCCTGCAGGTGAGGACTTTTGTATTATTGAGGACCAGGAGGTCCCCGGCACGCAGATATGTCCCGATATCCCTGAAAAACGCGTGCGTTACGGTCCCCGCCGCCCGGTCGACGACGAGCAGCCGGCAGGCATCCCGCTCTTTGAGCGGATATTGCGCTATCAATCCTTTGGGAAGATCATAATCAAAATCGGACAATCTCATTGAGGGATATCGTGTCTATGGATGTTCTTGATCTGCGATCCGGGATAGTAGAACGCCAGTATATCGGCGCAGGTATAACCGGCCTTAGCCATGAAATATGCTCCCCACTGGCACAGGCCCGCGCCGTGGCCCCAGCCGTTTCCGGAGAACTCGATCGTATTGCCGCGCACCACTGCGGTAAAATTGGTACTTTTGAGCACGTCGGGCCCGATGATATCCCTGAGGTCCTTCGCAGCGACGACCGCGGCCGCTTTCGAACGCCTGTGCAATATCACGGTCCTGATGCGTCCCGACCGGCCGATATCGAGGGCTTCCGCCGCGCGAAGCCCGTCAGCGTCCACACCCGCCTGTGCCAGCCGCGCGACGAACTGCTCGACGGGAAATGCGGCGCGCCATGAAAAATGCGGAGACCCTTTGCAATAGACGCAGTCAACGCCGGAAAGCGGCGGGATGTCGATATTCCACAATGCGCCCGCCGCCTCGGTATGACCGCCGCAGGTCGAGTGATAATACGAGGGGAAGACCTTGCCTTGATAGGTAATGACGTCGCCGGAGGTCTCGGCACACGCATCGGTGATGCGGTACCGCATGGCCGCGGTGCCGCCGTATACCTGCGAATATACGTCGCCGGTCACGTCGTAATCCCGCGAAGCGTTCTGTTTCATCGCATACAGAGCATACGTGCGGAAAACGATCGCATGCGCCCGGAGCGCCTCGGACGGCCAATAATGGGATATCTCCCGCACCGCAATGCCTCTGATGTAATCTTCCAGGCCCGCATGATTGACCAGCGTCATCGCCCCGCGGCCGCGGATGATCGCAAGATGGCCGGGATACCGGCGGCCGTTCACCTCGAGCCCTTCGGGAGTGTCGGCGCGAAGGAACAGTTTGCCGTGCCGATACCGCTTCCCGCCGATGTTGAGGGCGTATTTGAAAGCGGTCACCGCGCCCCGAAGGTCCCTGCCCGTTGCCAGGACCTCATGCGTCGCGGCGTCCTCGATACGGTAATATCCGTCGATCGAAACCCGGGCCATGACCGCGTCGCGCAGAACCGCGACGCGTACCGTTCCCGCACCCTGCGCACGCGCGGACGTCCACCCGAAAGACCATACGGCCGCGAAAACAATACAGAGCGTTCGACGGGTCACCGGCGGGACCATAGCCGAAAAATGACTGAAAGGATAATGCTGATCAAAACGGAGGTCGCAAGCGGGAAATAAACGGTCACATTCTTCTTCTGGATCATAATATCGCCGGGCAGCTTCCCGAGCCACGGGACCCGGTGTACGAACGTCAAGAACGCGCCGACCGCTATCAGGACGGCGCCGAGGATCATCAATGTCTTTCCGGCTTCATGCATACCGCGTCATGGTTCGAATAACTGCCCCTGCTTTTCCTTCGGCACAACGCCGAGATGGCGGAACGCCAGTTTTGACGCCACCCTGCCGCGGGACGTGCGTTTGAGATACCCGGCCTTGAGCAGATACGGCTCAACCGTATCGACGAGCGTATCGACCTCCTCATTCAGGCTGGCCGCAAGGGATTCCACGCCGACGGGGCCTCCGTCGAACGATTCGATGATCAGTTTCAGGACCCGGCGGTCGAGCTCGTCAAGGCCGAGCGTATCGGTGCCGAGCTCGTCAAGCGCCTGAGCCGTGAACGCGCCGTCTATTTTTTCCAGACCGGCGACCTGCGCGTGGTCCCTGACCCTGCGCAAGAGCCGGTTGGCAATGCGGGGCGTTCCGCGCGCCCTTCTGCCGATCTCAAGGCAGGAGTCGCGGTCGACCGCCATACCCAGAAGCTTTGCGGACCGTTCGACCACCGCAGAGAGGTCCTCGACGCTGTAGAAATCGAGATGATAGAAAATACCGAACCGGGAACGCAAAGGCGATGTCAGAAGCCCCGAGCGGGTGGTCGCCCCGACGAGCGTAAAGGGCTTCAGATGGAATTTGATGGTCTTGGCATAGGGCCCTTTATCGATGATGAAATCGATCTCGAAATTCTCCATCGCCGGATACAGGAATTCTTCGACGACCTTGGAGAGCCGGTGGATCTCATCGATGAACAGGATGTCTCCTTTTTCCAGGTTGGTGAGGATGCCGATAAGATCCCCCGCCCGCTCGATCGCCGGCCCCGACGTGACGGTGATCTTGGCATGCATCTCATGGGCGATGATATGGGACAGGCAGGTCTTGCCCAGGCCCGGAGGCCCGGAAAAAAGCACGTGTTCCAGGGGCTCCTTGCGCTGGCGCGCCGCAGTGATGCAGACCTTGAGATTGGAAATGACGTCCTTCTGGCCGATGAACTCCGCAAGCTTCACGGGCCTGAGAGATAAATTAAGTACTTTATCCTCGTCAGTTTCCTGTTCCTGCCGCAGGGGATCGACCGGATCCTTCGGCATCTTCTGATTCTGAGGTAGGGTCATAGGGAATTATATTGTTGGCATTGCGGACCATCTCGATCGGTCCGAACGGCTCCTGCTGACGGCAGACGACCTCTTTCATCTTGACCAGTTCAAGGACCGCCAGGAACGTCACGATCATCTCGGTCTTGTCGCGCGCGCGCTCGAAAAGCTCCGTCAGGCCGATCGCCGGGCGGATCAACAGGTCGTGCAGGATATCGTGGACCTTCTCCTCGACGGTAAATTCGTCCTTGATAACGCTGTAGAACAGGTCGCGGGACGTATCCTTGAGGGCGCGGGAGAACGCCGATATAAGGTCGAAGATGCTCGATTCGAAATATTCGGGCGACGGCGGCCCCTCGGGGATATCGCGCTCGAACGTGCGCGGACGCTTGAAAATATCCTGCTGGTCCGTTTCCTTCTGGCGCAGTTCCTGAGCGACCTGCTTGAACCGCTCGTATTCCAAAAGCTGCTTGATGAGCTCCGCGCGCGGATCGTCCTCGGGGACCGGCTGTTCTTCTTCGGGCGCGGGAAGCAGCATTTTCGATTTGATCTGCATAAGCGTCGCCGCCATGACCAGGAACTCTCCGGCGACGTTGAGATCAAGGATCTTCATGAGCTCAAGATAATCCATATACTGCCGGGTGACCTGGGCGACGGGGATGTCGTAGACGTTCAAATGGTCCTTGCGGACCAGATACAACAACAGGTCCAGAGGGCCTTCAAACAGCTGCAGCTTTATCTTATAGCTCATATCTCATGGCCGCGCGCGCATCACGCAGCGTTTCCTGAGCGGCCGCGCGGGCGCGTCCGGCGCCGTCAGCGAGGATATCGAGGATCTTTTGCTTATCTTTGAGGAGCGCATCGCGCCTTTCCTGCAGCGGCCGCAGCTTATCGGCGATGGCCGATGCAAGCCGTTTCTTGCATTCGGTGCACCCGATCGACGCCTGGGCGCAGGCGGATCTGAGCTCCAAAATGCGGTCCGGGGCGAATATGCCCCAGTATGAGAATACCGCGCATATGTCCGGATGGCCCGGATCGGAAAGCCTGATACGCTGCGGATCGGTGATCATCGCCTGGACCTTGGCGCGGACCGTATCGGCCGGATCCGACAAATTGATCGTATTATTATAACTTTTGCTCATCTTTCTTCCGTCGAGGCCGGCCAGGCGCGAGGCTGCGGTCAGCTTCGCCTCCGGTTCGGGGAAAACGGCTGCCTTATACAGGCTGTTGAACCGGCGGGCGATCTCCCGGGTCAATTCGAGATGCGGCAATTGGTCCTCTCCGACAGGGACCGCGTCCGCTTTATACAGCAGGATATCCGCCGCCTGCAGGACCGGATACCCGAGAAACCCGTACGTATGCAGGTCGCGCGTCGAGACCTCGCGGAGCTGCTCTTTATACGTCGGACACCGCTCGAGCCACCCGAGCGGGGTCAAACACGAAAAGATCATGTGCAGTTCCAGATGCCCGGCGACATGCGATTGAACAAACAGCGTCGACCGGGCCGGATCGATACCGGCGGCGATCCAATCGGCGACGTTATCGATAACGGACGCGCCAAGCCCCTGCGGGTCCTCATATTCGCCCATCAACGCATGCCAGTCCGCGACCATGAAGAAACACTCGTAATCCTTTTGAAGCGCAACCCAGTTATCGAGCGTGCCGACAAGATGGCCGAGATGAAGCTTTCCGGTGGGGCGCATTCCGCTTAAGATCTTCTTTCGGGCAGCCATGATGTTTATTCGAGCGTCCTGGCTATTTTCTCGATCCGGTACACTTCGACCACGTCCCCTTCCATCACCTCGTTGAAGCCTTTAAAGGTCATTCCGCACTCATACCCTTCTTCAACCTCGCGGACATCGTCCTTAAAACGTTTCAGCGAAGACAATTCGCCCTCGAACACGGGGCGTCCGTTCCTGACGATGCTGACCGGATTATGGCGGTTGACCATGCCTTTCGCGACCAGACAACCCGCAATGGTGCCGCTCGACAGGCGGAATACTTTTTTGATATCCACCCTTCCGACAAAAACCTTCTTGAGCTTCGGTGCGAGCATCCCTTCGAGCGCCGCGCGGATATCGTTGACAAGCTCGTAGATGACATTGTAGATCCTGACATCCTGGCCTTCCCGGGCGACCGCCTCCTTGGCGGCGTCATCGACGACGACGTTAAAACCGAGGATAAGGGCGTTCGAGGCGACCGCGAGGATCACGTCCGAGGAAGTGACGTTGCCGATCCCTTCATGGAGAATGCACAGCTGCACCTCGTCGGACGGGATCTTTGCGAGCGCTTCCTTGATCGCTTCGGCCGATCCCTGGGCGTCGGCCTTCAGAACAAGATTGAGCTCTTTGAGCTTGCCTTCTTTGATCTGCGCATACAGGTCTTCGAGCCCCATGCGCTTGATCGGCTGCATGGCGTGCTGTTTGGCTTGTTCCTGGCGCGCGAGCACAAGGTCCTTGGCTTTTTTCTCATCGACGATCGAAAAGAATTTTTCGCCCGCGTCAGGGACACCGGTGATGCCCAGGACCTCGACCGGACATGCCGGCCCGACCTCGGTCACCGCATGGCCCCGGTCATTGAACATCGCGCGGATCTTTCCGTAGAACTCGCCGACGATGATATTGTCGTTCAGATGGAGCGTGCCGTTCTGCACGAGGAGCGTCGAGACCGGGCCGCGGCTTTTGACCAGTTTCGACTCGATAACGACCCCCCTGCCGAGGCGGCCGGGGTTGGCTTTGAGCTCGAGCATCTGGGCTTCGAGCAGGATCATCTCGAGCAGCTCGTTGATGCCCTGGCCGGTCTTGGCCGATACGGGGATGGTGATGGTCTTGCCTCCCCAGTCTTCGGGGACAAGGCCGAATTCTCCGAGCTGTTTCTTGACCCGGTCGGGCTCTGCCTGCGGTTTATCGATCTTATTCAGGGCGACGATGATGGAAACGCCTGCGGCCTTCGCGTGATCGATCGCCTCGCGCGTCTGCGGCATCACCCCGTCGTCCGCGGCGACGACAAGCACCACGATATCGGTCACGCTGGCGCCGCGCGCGCGCATCGCGGTGAACGCCTCATGGCCCGGAGTGTCGAGAAATGTGATCTCGCCCTGCGGCAGTTTGACGCGGTACGCACCCATGTGCTGCGTGATCCCGCCGAACTCGGAATCAGCCACTTTCGACTTCCGGATGGCGTCGAGGATCGATGTCTTTCCATGGTCGACATGGCCCATGATCGTGACGATCGGCGCGCGGGGCTTCAGATCCCCGGGATCGTCTTTTTCTTCGTGTATGCTTAACGCCGCTTCTTCCTCGGTCGGCGCCTCGACGATACGATAGCCGTATTTCTCCGCAACGGACGCGACGACCGCAGGATCGACATTCTGATTCAACCCCGCCATCACGCGCCTGGCCATAAGCTCCATGATGAGAACGGACGACTTGATCTGCAATCGTATAGCGAGGTCCTTGACGGTAATGGGATACGCGATCTCCAGTTCTTTGAGCTGCCGGGCCGGCGCTGCAACAACAGGCGCAGGCTTTACCTCTTCCGGGGCGGCGGCGGGCTGATGCGCGGCAACAGGCTTATGCGCGGCGGCAGGCTTATGCGCGGCGCCGGCGGCCTTTGTTTTCGCGGCCGGCTCATTTGCAGCGGCCGCAGGTACCGCAAGGGGCTCTTTTTTCGCTTGCTTCCTGGCGATCTCGACTGCCGGTTTATGCGCAGGAGCCTGCGCCGCCGGTTCTGCGGCCGGCGCACGCACGGCCGCGGCCGGAGCCGGCGCAACGGCCGCATGAAGCGGCTTCTCCTCCGCAGCGGAACGGACAGCAGGTTTCTTGACAACGGCCGGTTTTTTTATCTTTGCCGCAGCAGCCGTTTTTTCTTTCGTCCTGGCAGCAGGCGTATGGCGGACCGCCGTTTTCGCCTTTGCCGCAGGCTTTGCTGTCCGGGCATGCGCCTTCTCTTCAGCCACGGCTTTCTTCATCTTCGGCTTTTCCGCGGTCTTCGCTTTTTTTATTTTTTCCATATCACTTCTCCAGCAATTTCTTGGCTTCTTTGATCAACTTCTCGGCTTTCTTATCCCCGATACCTTTGACTTTGGTAAGGGTCTCGATATCGGCATGCGCGATATCGGCAAGAGATCTCAACCCGGCTTCCGCAAGGGCAGCCACGGTCTTCTCTCCCACCCCGGATAATTGCTCTAAAGAACCAGTTGGTGCTTCTTCGGTTGACTGCTGCTGTTCCTGCTGCCCGGCCGCATTTTCCCTGCCGGCCGCTTCGAGCAGCGCAGCTGCGATCGCCGCTTTGGTCCTGACATCAAGTTCCCATCCGACAAGTTTCGATGCAAGACGGACGTTCTGCCCGTGCTTGCCGATCGCCAGCGACAGCTGATCGTCGGCAACGGTCACCTCCGCATGCCTGGTCTCCTTGTCCAGTTTTATCTCTCCGACTTCCGCAGGCAAAAGCGCCGCCTTGATATATTCCCTGATATCGTCGTTATACCTGACGATGTCGATCTTTTCCCCGGAAAGTTCCGTCACGATGTTCTTGACCCGGCCGCCGCGCATACCGACGCATGCGCCGACGGAATCCACCTTCTCGTCCTTCGACCAGACCGAGATCTTGGTCCGCTCGCCCGGCTGGCGCGATATGGACTTGATCTCGACGATCCCTTCATAGATCTCCGGGACCTCGAGCTCAAAAAGCTTTTTCACCAGGTTCTGATGCCTGCGCGTCAGGATGATCTGGGCGCCCTTGTTGTCTTTTTTTACCTCGAGGATCATCGCCCTGATACGCTGCCCCTGCCGGAACTCTTCCTTCGGGGACTGCTCCATTTTCGGCAAAAGCGCTTCCGCTTTGCCGAGCAGGTCGACCACGATATTGCCTTTTTCGAAACGGTACACGGTGCCCGATATGATCTCGCCCACCTTGCCCTGGAATTCGCCGTACACGACATCCTTCTCGGCTTCACGGATCTTCTGGATGATGACCTGGCGCGCGGCAGAGGCCGCGATCCTGCCGAAATCGACGTTGGTGATCTCTTCCTTGTTCCGGTACGCGGTTATCTCGCCGCTTTCCGGGTCGAGCTTAACCTCAAGCTCCTCATTCGGTTTGATATCGATGACGCGCTTCACCGCGCTCAAAAGCGCGGACTCGACGGCCTGGACCAGGACTTCTTTCTTGATCCCTTTTTCCCGCTCTATCTGCTCGATGATATCCAATAATTCTTTTGACATGAACGTTCCCTTTCTTGTATCCTTTAATCGATGATCTGTTTCGCCTTATTGATCTTGTCTAACGGAAGTTCCAGGCACCCCTGTGTTGTCTGTAACGCCACCCGGATGTCCGACACGTCGGTGATCACTCCATCCCATTCTATTTTACCATTGATCGGCTCTTTAAGAAAGCACTTTACGAGCCGGGAAGCGCATCGCTTGAAATCTCCTGCGGTCCGCAGCGGCCGGTCAAGGCCGGGAGAACAGACCTCAAGGACATACTGCGTGGTGAGCATCTGTTCCGTTTCCAGCATATCGCCGATCTCGCGGTTCAGACGGCTGCATTCCCCCATGGAGATGCCGCCCTGCGGATGATCCGCGATAACCCGCAGGACAAGCCCCTGCCCTTCGAAGCGGTATATGAGCTCCACAAGTTCTACGCCCCGCTCCGAGAGGAAATTCCCGACCGCTTCCTGCAGTCTGGCCATCAATTGCTCATTGCTCATTTCATGCTCTCTTTGACAAGCGCCAGGATCGCCGCAGGCGTATCCACGGTCTTGCCGCCGGTGCGGCGGTTCTTGTATTCAAGGGTGCCGTTGGCAATAAAATCGCGGCCGATAACGATCTGGACCGGGATCCCGACCAGCTCGGCGTCCTTGAACTTGACCCCGGCGCGTTCATCACGGTCATCAAGCAGCACCGTATATCCCCGGCCCTCAAGCGTATCGTGCAATTCCCTGGCTTTGGCTACCACGGAATCATTGGTCACATCGAGCGGGCTGATCAGGATATCGAACGGCGCCACTTCCTTCGGCCACACGATCCCTTTCTCGTCATGATTCTGTTCGATCACGGTCGCGATAAGCCGGGACACGCCGATACCGTAACAGCCCATGACGATCGGCAGGCTTTGGCCTTTCGCATTGAGGTAATTCGCGTTGAGCATGGACGTGTACTTGGTGCCGAGCTTGAATATATGCCCGACCTCGATCGTATTGACCTTCTCGAGCGCGCCTTTGCATTTCGGGCACACCGGCTCGGTTCCTTCCTGATACGGTCTGGGCGCCGTGCACTGCGAACAGACCGACACAAAGTCTTCTCCGCACGCGGCCGGAACCATGAATTCATGGGAAACGCTGCCGCCCATGACCCCGGAATCGGCCTCGACGGCAAGACACGACAGGCCGAGCCGCTTGAATATGCGGTTGTACGCGCCGAACATGGTCTGATAGCTGACATCGAGCGCAGCCTCATCGACATCGAAGCTGTATGCGTCTTTCATGATGAATTCGCAGCAGCGCACCAGGCCGAACCGCGGCCGCATCTCGTCGCGGAACTTCGTCTGGATCTGATACAATGTCAGCGGCATCTGTTTATAGGACGAAACATGGTTGCTCACCAGGTCCGTGATCACCTCTTCGTGCGTGGGCCCGAGGCAGACGTTCCGGCCCCGGCGGTCGGTAAATCGGATCATGACATCGGCGATCGTCTTATCCCTGCCGGTCTTCTGCCATAATTCCATGGGCTGTAACGCGGGCAATAATAACTCGTGGGCGCCGGCCGCGTCCATCTCCGACCGGATGATCGTTTCGATATTGTTCAGGACCCGTAAACCGAACGGCAGATATGAATACACCCCGGCCATCAGCATCCGGATAAGGCCGGCGCGCAGCATGAGCTGATGGCTGGCCGATTCCGCTTCCTGCGGGGTTTCTTTCAACGTGGGGATCAGATATTTTGTCCAGTACATGATATTTAACTCCGTTCTAATATCGATATTTCGCGCAATAAGGTCCGGACGCTTTTATCCGCCGCGATCTTCCTGACCGGCCTGCCTTTTTTAAAAAGCAGGCCCGTTCCTTTACCGAATGCGATACCGATATCCGCATGGCGCGCTTCGCCCGGGCCGTTCACCACGCAGCCCATCACGGCCACGGTCAACGGTTTTGCGCGGCGGCAAACCCCCTCCGCCGTACGGGCCATCTGTCTTTCCAGGTCCCTGACGATGCCGACGAGATCCACCTCGCACCTGCCGCACGTCGGACAGCTGATGATCGAAGGGCCGTAATTCCTCAATCCCAGGGAAGCAAGCAGTGCCCTTGCCGTCTTCACTTCTTCCTGCGGCGTATCGGTCAGGGATATCCTGATCGTGTCGCCGATACCGTCGATCAGAAGCGACCCCAATGCCACGCACGACTTGATCATGCCTTCGAACGGAAGGCCCGTCGCGGTCACTCCCAGATGGAGCGGATAGTCGCATCGCGGCGCGATCGCGCGGTACGCGGCGATCGTGCCGCCTGCGTCATTCGCCTTGACGGAAAGGACGATATCGCGGAATTTATACCGTTCCAGCTGCCGCGTATATGCCAGCGCCGCAGCAACCATCAGCCGCACCGGATCCCCTGAACCCCTGACCGATCCTGAATTGAGCCCGACCCGTATCGGGATCCCTGCGTCGAGAGCAGCGCGCGCGACCTGCTTGACCTGGTCCGGCCTGAAAATATTCCCCGGATTCAGCCGGATCTTATCGGCGCCGGATGCGACCGCCGCAAGCGCGAGCCGGTGATCGAAATGGATATCCGCAACGAGCGGTATCGATATCTCTTTCCTGATCAGCCTGATCGCCCGGGCATCATCGAGATCCTTAACGGCGACGCGGATGATCTCGCAGCCGGCTTTCTGCAGAGCGGCGATCTGCGTGATGACCCGCCGGACATCGGAGGTCTTCGCCTTTGCCATCGACTGGACGGCAACGGGATTGTTCCCGCCGATCTTCACCGGACCGATCCTGATAACGCGCGATATCCGCCTTTTCATCTCGTAAAGAACCTGTTGTAGATCTCCTGCGCCTTCTGTATGTATCCGAATTTCGCCAGATCGCTGACGAACACAAGGGCTGCCAGAAGGATCAAAAAACCAAAACCTACCTGATTGAATATTTCTTCCGCTTTCTTGCTTAACGGCCTGCGCCGGATCTTTTCGATTGCCAGAAGCACCAGATGCCCGCCGTCGAGCGCCGGCAAAGGCAGCAGATTAAAAATGCCGAGGCTTATGCTCAGGATCGCGATAAAGCTTAACAGCGCGGTGATCCCGAGCTTCGACATTTCAGACGTGATAACGAACATTCCCAATGGCCCGGTCACCGAATCCTTGACGGACAACTGCCCGGTGGCCATGGACCAGAGCGCCTGATACGTCAGGACGGTCAGGTCGTACGTGCGCTGAACGCTTAAGACAAAAGCGCGGGCTATATCCGCCTTCACGATAACGGTGTCCCCTTTCGGGGTGATGCCGAGCAGACCCACCGTGCGCTTGCGGCCTGTTTCCGACGTCACGGTCTGCTGTTTCAGCTCCACGTCAAAAAACAACGGCTGCCCCGCGCGCTCGACCGCAACGCGCACCCTGCCGCTTCCGCGATGACGGCGCACCTGCTGCTGAAGATCGTCCCAGTACCGGACCGGCGTATCCCCGATAGAAATGATCGTATCCCCTGCCGCGATACCCGCCTGCTGCGCTCCCAGCCCGTCAAGGACGGTCCCGACCGCGGGCAGGAGCCGCGGGTATCCCGCGATGAACACGATCCAGAAGAACAGGATGCCCAGCAAATAGTTGAATAACGGACCGAAAAATATGATACGGAATCTTTTGGCGATCGATGCCGCGAGGAATTCGTCCGGAGCGCCTTTGGCTTCCTCGGTATTGTCCCCTGCCATCTTGACATACCCTCCGAACGGCAGCATGGACAACGCGTATTCGGTATCCCCTTTTTTACGGGTCAGCAGTTTCTTGCCGAAACCGAGGGAAAACACTTCGACGCGGACCTTCGCTTTCTTTGCGGCGATAAAATGCCCGCATTCGTGCACCACGATCAAGATGCTCAAGATGATAAAAAAGATAAGCAATGTCATTATTGCGCCTTTCCAAGTGTATGCCGGGCCCTGTTCCGTGCCCATGCATCGGCTTCTTTGATATCGCCCAGGGCGGGGCGTTTCAGGCTCCGATGCGCGTCCATCACCCTTTCGATGACGCGCGGAATATCGACGAACCGGATACGCCGGCCGCAGAACGCCTCTACCGCCACGTCGTTCGCCGCATTCAATATAACAGGCATCGTGCCTCCGGCGGTTGCGGCGCGCAACGCGAGCGCCAGACACGGGAATGCGGCCATATCCGGCTTCTCAAAACGAAGCGCTTTGATCTTCACGAAATCGACCGGCGCGACGCTCCCGGCGATCCGGTCCGGATACGAAAGCGCATACTGGATCGGGATGCGCATGTCGGTCGCGGACAGCTGCGCCATGATCGAACCGTCGATGAACTCCACCATCGAATGGATGACCGATTCCGGATGCACCAGAACCTTGATCCGTTCCGGCCCGACGCCGAACAGATGCATCGCCTCGATGACCTCAAGCCCCTTGTTCATGAGCGTCGCCGAATCGACGGTGATCTTCGTACCCATCTTCCAGCGGGGATGCTTCAATGCATCGGCGACGGATATACGTTTCAATCCCGTTCTGGACATGCCGCGGAACGGGCCTCCCGACGCGGTCAGATGGATCGTTTTGACCGTTCTGCGGTTTTCCGCCCGGAGGCACTGCCAGATCGCGGATTGCTCGCTGTCTATCGGGATGATCTTCACCCCGCGCTCTGCGGCACGCTTCATGACAAGCGGACCCGCCATAACAAGCGCTTCCTTGTTCGCCAGGGAGATCTCTTTCCGGGCGTCTATGGCCCAGAGCAGCGGACCAAGCGCAGCGCTGCCGCTGATCGCGATAAGGACATGGTCGACCCGGGGATCCTCGCACATACGGCGCAGGGCGGCCGTATCGTCCCCCGCGCCGACGATCCGCGGCCGGAACGCCGCTGCCTGCCGCATAAGAAGCTTCACGTTCGAGTATCCGCTCAACGCCTCGACAGAGAACTCTTCCGGATGGCTGCGGATAACCGCCAGCGCATTCGTGCCGATGGAACCGGTGGAACCCAGGACCGCAACGCGTTTCATATCAGAAATTGAACGTTGTGAGCGTTATGTAAAAATAAAAAACCGGCGCCGTGAATAAAAGGCTGTCGATGATGTCGAGGATCCCGCCGAACCCGGGTATCACCGAAGACGAATCCTTGATGTCGCAGTCCCGCTTGATGAGCGACTCGGAAAGATCGCCGATCTGCGCGAGGATCCCCATGGATACGCCGATGAGCGCACAATGCAGCAGAGAAAAAGACCCGGGCATGAAAGGTTTCGACAATAAAGCGCCGGCGACGCTGAACACCAGCCCCCCGAGCGAACCTTCGACCGATTTCTTCGGGCTGATCCGGGGGATGAGCGGCGTCCTGCCGAACCGGCTGCCGACGAGATACGCGCCGATATCCCCGAGCTTGGTGATCACCAGCACCGCGATGACGTACCCCGTGCCTCCGGGCAGAAGCCTGATCCGCACCAGAAAACTGAAGAACCAGGCGACATACAGGATGCCGAAGATCGTCGTGGAGATGCCGACGACCGCACCCCGGTTCTCCCTGCGCTTGAACTGCATGATGATCAGGAACAACAGCGCCACGACGATGAATAACAACTCCCACCCCCGTGTCAGCTCGAACTTGAACAGGATCGATGCGGGGATGACCGCGCCCATTGCGATGCCGAAATATTTGAATATGCTGATGCCTTTTTTTTCGAGCATCGTGAAGAATTCATACAGCCCGAGCACCGTGACCGCCATGACCGTGACGACCAGAGCGACCCGGGAAACAAGCGCCGCCGCGCATACGCCGATCAACGCCGCTGAGCTGATGATACGCAGGGAGAACACGTCTTATGCCTTTCTTTCAATGCCGCCGAACCGGCGGCTCCGCTTCGCATACGCCTCGATGGCCTCAAGCAGGTCCGCTTTCCTGAAATCGGGCCAGTACTTCGACGGGAAATACAGTTCCGCATACGACAGCTGCCATAAAAGGAAGTTGCTGACACGCTGTTCGCCGCTCGTGCGGATCAACAGATCCGGGTCCGGAAGGCCCGCGGTGTACAGATATGACCCGAAGGTCTTTTCCGTCACATCGCCCGGCTTCACCCTGCCCCGGGCGCAATCCCGCATCAATGCCTTGACCCCGTCAAGTATCTCCTGGCGGGAGCCGTAATTCACGGCAAGGACGAGCGTCAACCCCGTATTATCCCCGGTCTTTTCTTCTGCGCGCTCGATCGTGCGGATGACGAACTTCGGCAGCGCCTCACGCCTGCCGATAAACCTGACCCTGATATTTTTCCGGGCGAGATTGGCGATCTCGCGCCCCAGATACACGTCCAATAACCGCATCAACGCCTTGACCTCGAACGTCGGCCGCGACCAGTTCTCGGCCGAGAACGCGTAGAGCGTCACGACCTCGATGCCGATATCGGATGCCGCCTGGACGATCTCTTTCACCCTGAAAACCCCTTCACGATGGCCCATGGTCCGGGGCAGGCGGCGTTCCTGCGCCCAGCGGCCGTTGCCGTCCATGATGATGGCGATGTGGCGCGGCAGGGTCCTCATTTTCGTGTCCATGGCGGCGGATACAAAAAAATTACAAACAGACTGTTTGTAATTTTTTTGCCGGCGGCTCCCTCTGGTTAACTATGGTAGTGGTAATCTATATCCGGAAAGAGGTTATCCCTCGATTCTACTTCGCCCAGCCACTCCTCATCGATGGCATTGGCTTTGATATCCTCATATAACCGGTTGAACTGCAGCAGATGGTCCTTGGTGCGTTTGACGGCGTAGGACGTATGCGTTCCGGTGCCCAGGATGAACGCCCAATCGGAACTCTGCGCCAGAAGCAGCTCCCTGAGCGCCTGGTTCAGGGCGCGGCGCATCGCCCCGGCCGCATGCGGGTAATTATGCGCCAGTTCAGACATGCGGTATGAGGCCTCGTGCAAATGCCGGTAGATCCAGTCATTGGACCCCTGCATCCACATCTCGCTGTATCCTTTATACCCCCAGCTCGACATCGACGGAGTGATGACCTGGAGCCGCGGGTTCTCCGCCAGGTATTCCGACGGCGTTATCATCCTGATGGTATCCTGGTCGCAGGAAAGCTTCCTGATCAGGAACTCAAGCCACTGCGGCCCCTCATACCACCAGTGGCCGTACAATTCCGCGTCATAGGGCGAGACGATGATGGGTTTGCGCCCGATCATGTCATACAGATGCTCGACCTGCTTCTGGCGGTTGAACATGAAATTGCCCGCATGGGACGCCGCTGTCTCCCGCGCCCAGTCGGGCTCATACGGCTCTTTATGCGGCGTGTCGCCGGTGATACGGTAATACTTGATGCCGGTGTTGATCCTGACCCCGTCGGGATGGATATACGGCTTGATGTATTCATACTCAAGGTCAAAACCGACGTCCCGGTAGAACTCGCGGTAATTATAGTCGCCCGGGTACCCTTCGATCGATGACCATACCTGCTTGGATGACTCCAGGTCCCTGGCGAACGCGGCAACACCGGTGCCTTTGCAATACACCGGAGAGAACACCCCGTATTTCGGCCGGGGGGTCCCGTGGAGGACCCCGTGCGAATCGGTGAAAAAATATTTTATGCCGGCCTCCCTGAGCAATTCATCCTGACCCGGATAATATCCGCATTCAGGCAGCCAGATGCCCCGGGGTTTCCGTCCGAAATTCTTTTCATAATGGGACGCGGCGGTCTTGAGCTGCGCCCTCACGGAATCACGGCACACATCCATAAGGGGGAAATACCCGTGCGTCGCGCCGCAGGTAATGATCTCGATCTTGCCCGCATCCTGGAAACTCCTGAACGCGGCCACGAGGTTCCGGTTGTATTGCTCGAACGTGTCGCGGCTGCGGCAGAAATGGTTGACGTACATGATGGCGAGCCGCTGGAATTGCCGCTGCCAGGTGGTACGCTCGATCTCTTTATGGGCAAGCTCGATAAGGCTGTTGATATGCCTCATATAGCGGTTCTGCAGCAGGGGATCCGTCAGCATGCTGATGAGCGTCGGGGTCAGCGACATCGTGACCCGGAAATCGATATTATCCTTGAGAAGTTTCTCATACATCCAGATCAAAGGGATATACGTTTCCGTTATCGCCTCATACAACCAATCCTCCTCGAGAAAATCCTCATGCTCCGGATGGCGCACGAACGGCAGATGGCTGTGCAAAACCAAACACAGGTATCCTTTATTCATCGTTTTCCTTTGGTTGAAGATGAACCTGCGGTCTCAGGCGGCTGCAGCGATACGGCCCTGCGCCGGTTCCTCTTTGACGACGATGCTCGTCTGTGTCTGACGGCTCACGATCGGCGTGATGGTCCGGACCTCGATCTGATCGGATGAGGTCGCCTGGACCGGGATCACCTGTTTTCCGTCGGGAAGAGCGTAACGCATGGTAAATGTTCCGTCGGGCCTCAGCTGGATCGGTTTTCCCTGGACCGTCACCGCCGCGTCCGGCTCTGTCGCGCCGTACACGATCAGTTCACAGTCGACGACCAGCCAAAACTTCCTGCCCTTGCCCCGTTTTTTGACCGGGGAACCCATGGACGTAATTCCGGGCGACGACAATATCCCGGAGAACAAGGCCTTTTTCATGCGTTCCTGCCATGCCTTGCCCATGGACGTATGCCCCATGCCGAAACCCATGCCGTACAGCCTGCCGAACATCTCATCGGGGACCATCCATTCTTCATCGGTGACCCAGGACGGCCCGTCGAGCGGCGTGTGCACGACATTGGAGCGGACGATCGTAACGAACTCGCCGTTGGCAAGCTTCAAACCATAATCCACGACCCAGGACCTGCCCGGAGCGCCGGTATCGATATACCAGTTGTTCGCGTCATGGCCGAGCTCTATATCGAAATACCGGTGCGCGTTATTGCCGTTGAACACGATATGGCTGATATCATACACGCGCAGCGCTTTCTGGGCACCGTGGAACATATCCTTCAGCCGCTGCTTCAGCGAATCCCAGGTCGACAGGGTAACTTCCCAGTATGAGTGCAGCCACCAGGGATCGCGGACCTGCAGGACCATGCGGTCCTTGCCGTAGCCGCCGGGAAGATCCTGCGGCAGCGCCCGCTGCATCCTGCGAACCTGGGGATGAGAGAACTTTGTTTTTTCGATCGCGACCTCATTCAGGCCGAGCGTATCTTTCTGCACCGGTACCGGCTGTGTCTGGGCGGCGATCTGCCTGCCGGGCCTGCGGCTTACGGCCTTTTGCCTGACAACCTTCGGGGCCGATTTTTTTGTCCGGGCCGGCCTGCGGATGATCTTTTTGATCTTATCCTTGACTTTACGCATCACTGCCATATGCCACCCCCTTGCTTAAAACACGATCCCGTCGCTACTTCTTTGCTTTTCCTGAAACCACGGCGTTCTTCAGGTCATTCTCCAGCGCGCTGTTGAGCTTGCGCAGCTTATCGATCTCCGCTTTCAAAGATTGATTTATCAACTGCTCCTGCAAAAGAGTTTTCTGGGCGGCGTCGAACACGGCGCGCTCGCCGGCGAACGATTCCTCGGCCTTGCGCAGCGCAACCTCGAGCGCATCCTTTTCCTGCTTGATGTCGTTCAACGACTTTTCCGCGTCGTACCGCTTAATCTCCTCCCCGTGCTTTACGGCGAGATATTTCCTGCCCTGCACGCACGACTGGACCGCGACAAGCAGGAAAACGATATTACAGATACCCAGGACAACGACCAATTTGTTTTTCAAGAATTCCACCGTGGCCCTCCATTTTTTAGATCCCTGCCTGCGGCAGCTTTATCTCCTGCGCTTTCGGCATCGGCGGCATGATCAGGAGCTCCATCCGCCGGTTCGCCTGCCTGCCTTCCTTCGCGGCATTGTCCGCGACCGGCCTGTATTCACCGTATGCGCACGCCGACAGCCGCCATCCGGGAATGCCTTTTTCATCCTGCAGATAATGCACGACGCTCAAGGCGCGGGCGGCGGACAACTCCCAGTTCGATTTCCATCCTGACGCCTGGACCGGCTCATTGTCCGTATGGACTTCGACGCGGATCTTTGAACCGATCGCATTCTCGCTCAGAACGCGCCCCGCCGTATCGAGGATCTCGTATGCCTCGGGCCGCAGCTTCGATTTCCCGATATCGAACAAAAGATCGGCGGAACATATGAGCGCAAGCCCCTCCCCGGTCATCTGCAGCGCGGCGGCCGCGCCGTCTATTTCTTTTTGAAGCCCTTGTTCAAGGACACCCATGACCTGCGTCAATGCATCAGGCTCGGCGACAGACTCCCCGGCCTCTGGGGCTTTCTGCTCTTCGGCTACGAACGGTTTAGGCACGGCAGCCAGGCAGCCATATAAAAAGAGCAAAGAACAGACGGCGCTCAAAAACCGGCCCGCCGGACACACTGTTTGCCCGCATATCCTCAAGTATTTGCTGTAAAAGGGATTAGTGTTATTCAATATAACATAACCTCATGTACCCGTCAAGCGAATTCAGCGCATCAAATAAAAAGAGTATCTTCCCTGCCGGAACCGATGGACACGATGGAAATGTCAACACTGCATGTGTCGCGCAAGTACGCAATATAATCCCTGCACGCGCGGGGAAGTGCGTTATAACTATTTGCCTTATTTGAAGTTTCGCTCCATCCCTTCAACTCCTTATATACGGGAACGGAATTACACAACGCGTCATAATCCGAAGGGAAATCCTTAAAGGTCTTTCCTTTATATTTATAGGCTGTGGCGACCTTGATCGCCTTGAGTCCGGCAAGGACGTCGATCTTCGTCAACGCGAGGCTCGTAATACCGTTCACACCGATCGCCTGCCGTACCATAACGCTGTCGAACCAGCCGCATCGGCGCGGCCTGCCCGTCGTTGCGCCGAATTCCTTTCCCTTGGTGCGGATGATTTCATTGAACGCCGGTTCGAACTCGGTCGGGAACGGACCTTCGCCGACCCTGGTGGTATAGGCCTTGGCAACCCCGATCACCTTGCCGATCTTTGTCGGGGGAACACCCGTGCCGATGCAGCTGCCGCCGGAGGTGGCGCTCGAGGAAGTGACGAACGGATATGTCCCGAAATCGATATCGAGAAACGTGCCCTGCGCCCCTTCGAACAGAATATCCTGCTTCTGCGCGATCGCCCGGTTCAGATATGCGGTCGTATCGCAGATATAGCGTTCCAACTGCCTGCCGAAACCGCGATATTCCTTAAAAATGCGCTCGAACCTGAAACCCTGATGACGGTAGACCCTGGTGAATATCTCGTTCTTCTCGATCAGATTGTCCCTGAGCTTTTCCTTGAAAACAGCCGGGTTCAAAAGGTCTATCATCCTGATGCCGCAGCGGTTCACTTTGTCCGCGTAACAGGGACCGATGCCCCTGCCGGTCGTGCCGATGCGATGCGTGCGCTTGCCTTCCCTGAGTTTGTCGAGCACCTTATGATACGGCATGATGACGTGCGCCAGCGACGATATCTTGAGCCTGTTGCCTGTAGGAATACGGGCGCGGCCGAGGCCCTCGATCTCCTGCAGGAGGGATCCCGGATCGATGGCGACCCCGTTGCCGATACAACAGACGGTCGAACGGTGAAGGATACCCGAAGGGATCAGATGGAAGACGAACTCCTTTCCCTTGACGACCACCGTATGGCCGGCATTGCTCCCTCCCTGATACCGAACGATACAATCGACCTTTTCCGACAGGATATCGATGATCTTGCCCTTGCCCTCATCGCCCCATTGCGCTCCTACGATAACGGTGTTCATTATATCCTCTCGTTTACGGGTTCATCGTGAATATTTTATGCGCGATGTCGGGGTATTTCGCGATGAATTTCAATTCTTCATCGACGAGCGGCTTCTGGTTGTGGACGTTCGCATACCGGACCAGCTCGAGTATCCTCGTCGCCTCCTCATCGTCGGCGAACGGCAGTTCCAGCTTATCGTACACATTGCGAAAACCCTTGATGCCGGAATATTCCCCCACGGTGATCTTCCTGCCGGTCTCGACGATCTCCGGCTCGCCCCGGCCCAGCTCCTCATAGTCGTAGAGCTCATAATTGCGGCGGTCCTTGAGCGCCCCGTCCGCATGGATGCCCGATTCGTGAGCGAACGCATTGGCCCCGAGCCCGGGCTGGTTGATGGGGATCGGGATGCCGAACGCATACGAGGCATATTTACAGATCTTCCAGGCGGTTTTGAGCTTGATGCGCTCGTCAAGGCGATAGGCATCCTTTACCTGATTGCCGTAGTTGATCGCGAGGATCACCGATACGAGGTCGGCGTTTCCGGCGCGCTCGCCCATGCCGTTGACGCAGGTATTGATGTAGGCGTCGAACCCCGCATCATTCACGGCCATGGCGCCGCAGATCGAATTTGCGACAACGAGGCCCAGATCATTATGACAGTGCACCTCGACGGGCATCCGGACCGCCTCGGCAAGCTGTTTGATCCGCTCGTATATGGAGAACGGCGTGTCGCAGCCGAGCGTATCGCAATACCGCAGGCGTTCGGCGCCTGCCTTCTTTGCCGCCAGGCCGAACTCGATCAAATATTCGATCCGGGTCCGGGAGGCGTCTTCCGCATTCACGCCGATGCCCTCGGCGCCCAGATCCCGGGCGGCATGGACCGCTTCGGCCATTTCGCCGATGATCGAGGCGTGGTCGAGCTTGCCCTTGAATTTATGCACGATCATCTGGTCTGAGGTCGATATGGAAAGGTTCACATGCTTGAGCTTCGGGACCATCTTGAACGCAAGCTTCACATCGGATTTGGTCGCCCGGAGCCACCCTCCGAGGCGGATCGGGGACAGGACCCCCATGGACGCAAGCTCAAGGTTCGCGTTGAGATAATTCGTTTCATGCCGGGTGATGGGGAACCCGAACTCGGTCTGGAAAACGCCCATTTCGTTCAGGTACATGTTGATCATCGTCTTCTGCAGTTTGGAAAGGCAGATGCGCGATGTCTGGACCCCGTCCCGGTTGGTGACGTCGATAAGATATATCTTCGGTTTATTCGCCATGATGGAGCTCCTTCGCTATTTTGCCGTGAATATCTTCCTGAATTCTTCTTTCGAGGGCGGCAGCTTCGAGCTGAAGATATTCTGGTTGTGGACGACATATGTCGGGCTCGAGACGATCTGTAATTCTTCGTTCATCGCTATGTTCTCTTCAAGAAGGGCGGTGCCCGAAACGCCCTGCGCGCAGTCCTTGACCGGAGCGGGATCGAGCATCCCCAGGCAATCCTGCCACCAGGAAGATTCGATATGGCGCACGCGGCAGTTCAAATAATTCCAGAAATAAGCCGGATAATGCTTTTTTACGCAGACGCACCGCTTCATCTCTTCCAATTCGGCAACACCCTTGACCGTCACCAATTCCCCGTTCTTGCGCGCCGCCAGGAAATGTATCTGCGGATCGAACTCCTCAAGCGTATACAACAGCGTCGTAATATGCGGGTCATACAGGCTCAGGAATACGTCGATCTTGCCGGGTATAGCCGGACGGCCGAGGAACATGGCAACGCCGCCGAACTGCGGCTTGAGCAGAAAAAAACCGTTCTTTTCTTCGAACCTGTCTTTCATCGCCTCATAGCCCGGATCCTGCGCAAGGGCCGGGCCGAATATATACGCGGGCAGCGTGGTCAGCCCCAGGTCGTCGATCAACTTCTGCGCCTGCGGACCCGGGTACGGCACGCGGGTGACGGCGATGCCCGGAAAGCCCTTCCTGAACGAATCGACTGCCTGATCGATCTCGCAGGAATAACAATTCTTCGGAACAACGACCGTCACGGGGACCTTGACGTCCTGGCCAAAAACACATCGGGCGTTCTTCGTTCCCGGTTCCTCGCAGGTGCCCGTACGCGCACCCTGCTTGCAGTTCGAATCCATGAAACACCGGGGGCCGAGGCCGAGAACCTGCGGATCAGCGGCGATGCTGTCGGAAAGCCGGATCTCTTCCACCTTGAAATCAACGATCGCGCGATCCTCGATCTTCAGCGCCGCCTTGCCCATGCGCCTGCCCTGCCAGCTCGGGCGCAATAATAACGTCGCGCCCGCTTTCGAGAACGGCTCCTGCGAAAGTCTTCCGCCGCCGATAACGACGACATCGATGCCTTCTATTGTCTTGATCAATTCCAGATCATCGGCCTCGCCGAGACGGCTCAGGAGCACGATGCAATCAGCTCCTGCGGCCTTCGCGCGCGTTATCGCGCCGGCGACGGCCGCCTTCGGATCCCGGATCTCGAGACCGCCCGTCTTGGGGCGGGCGGACAGCGGCGTTGCGCCGATGAGACCGACCTTGACCCCGGGAAACGCCCTGACGACAAAAGGCGCGACGCCCGGAACATCACAGTTCGCCGAAACGAACGCAAAACGGTATTTCCGCGCGGCATCTTCAATGAACTGCCTGCCGAAATTGAACTCCTCGCCCCCGACCGCAGCCGCGTCGTATTGCATATATTCCATGGCCTTGAGCGCCGTTTCCGTGCGGATCATATCCAGCTCGGCCGACTGCGTATATTCGTCCATAAGGCCGCCGGCACAGAACGCCCCTGAATCGACGAGCAGTACATTCGGGGACGACGTTCGGATATCCTTCACGAGTGTTGCCCTTCGCGCAACGCCGCCGTCGACCTCGACGGGGCAGCTGCAGGGATACAGCATCGCATGGGTCTCGCCGGTGAACAAAAGCGTGACATCAGCCGCGAGAACGCGGCCGGCAGCGAAGAAAACGAACCCCAGGACCGCTCCAAGCGTCCCGCGCAGATATGCCATTTTCATCAACGCCCCTCTTACAGTTTGACCAGCCGCACGGCCAGTATGTTCTCCAGGGATTTTATTTTCTCAAGCAGTTCGTTCGAAATCGGGCTGTCGACGTTCAGGATCGAGACCGCGACGCCGCCGACCTCCTTGCGGCCGAAAACCATAGCGGCGATATTGATCTTATTCTGGCCCATGAGCGTGCCCACGGACCCGATGATCCCGGGAACGTCCCAGTTCTTCATGACAAGCAGATACCCGGACGGCGACGCCTCGACGTAGAAATCGTCGATCTTGACGATGCGCGGTTCGCGCTTGGGAGACAGCGTTGCCGCGGCGGAGCGCGTTTCTTTATCGGTCTTGATCGTCACCGTGACAAGATTGTTGAACTCGGCGTCATCGGCCTTTGTCTGTTTTATCTGGATGCCGCGGCTGCGCGCCAGCGGCATCGCATTGATAAAATTGACCGTTTCCTTGAGCACCGGGGACAGCATGCCTTTGATGATCGCCATGGAAAGCGACGTGGTGTCGTATTTCGTCAGGTCCCCGGAAACGCGGATCTCGATCTCGTTGATCCGGCCTTCGATCATCTGCGCGGAGAACTGGCCGAGTTTTTCCGCCATGACGATATACGGCTGCAGGACCTTGTATAATTCCGGGTCGATGTTCGGGTAGTTCGCGGCATTATGTATGCCCCGCCCTTTCAGGAAATCCGTGAGGCATTCGGCTATTTCGATCGCGACATTGACCTGCGCCTCTTCGGTCGAGGCGCCGAGATGACATGTCGGGATAACGCTCTCGAGCTTTAACAGCTCGCCGTCGGAGGCCGGCGGCTCGGTCTCGAACACATCGAGCGCCGCGCCCGCGACCTTTCCCGATCTGATCGCGTCCGCAAGGGCTTTCTCGTCGATGATCCCGCCGCGCGCGCAGTTCAATATCCGCACCCCTTCCTTCATCATCGCGAAAGCCTTGTCCGATATCATGTGCATGGTATCGTCGGTCAACGGGACATGGACCGTGATAAAATCGGACGCCCTGTACAATTCTTCCAGTTCCACGACCTCGATGCCGAGCGTTTCGGCGACCTCTTTGGACAGATACGGATCATACCCTTTGATCTTCATGCCGAACGACGCAGCGCGGCGGGCGACCTCCCTGCCGATACGGCCCAGGCCCACGATACCGAGGGTCTTTTTATATAATTCGACCCCCATGAACTTAGACCGCTTCCATTCGCCTTTTTTCATGGATGCGGCCGCCTGAGGGATGCTGCGGGCCAGAGACAAAAGCAAAGACATCGTATGCTCGCAGGTCGAGATGGTATTGCCCGCAGGCGCGTTCATGACCACGATGCCTCGTTCGGTGGCTGCCGGGACATCCACGTTATCCAGCCCCACACCTGCGCGCCCGATAACCTTCAGTTTCGTCCCCGCGGCGATAATATCCTTGTTCGCCTTGGTCGCGCTGCGCACCAACAACGCGTCGTAATCCTTTATAACTTCTTTCAGTTCCTCGGGTTTCATCCCGGTCTTAACATCGACCTGAAAGTCCTTTTCCTCCCGGAGTATCTTAAGGCCTTCTTCCGACAATGAATCGCTTACGAGAATTTTGAACATATACCGCTCCTTGTCTTTGTATGCGAAGAGGCATATTATACCTCAATTCCGGCGCGTTAATCAAGCAAAAACATAGGAAATGGAAGGCTAAAAACGGGGTCAGAATTATTTATTTGCCGCAGAATGCCGAGCTAACAAATAAATAATTCTGACCCCGTTTTTCAGCTCTTTAAACGCAGCTAACCCTTACCGGCCAGGAATACCTTTTGCGCGGCAGCCACTCCGGCGCCCATCTGGAATGCATACCCCATTTGAGCGAGGACCTTTTCCAGGCACGATATGCCGGCGATGATGTCGAACTCGCCGATATAGCCCATATGCGCGAACCGGAAGATCTTCCCCTTCATTTCCGACTGCCCTCCGGCGATCGTCACCCCGTACATATCGCGCATGGTCTTGACGAGCTTCTCGCCGTCGAAACCTGCGGGAACCTTGACCGCGGTGACGACGTCGGAATACGCATCCGGCGCGAACAACTCAAGTCCGAGGGCCGTGACCGCGGCCCTCACCGCATCGGCCATGGTATGATGCCATGCAAAGATCTTTTCCAGCCCTTCGGCCTTCATGAGCCTGATCGCCTCGTTCAAGGCGATGATCAATCCGATGGCAGGGGTCCAGGGCGTATCGGTCGAGGCATACGCTTTTTTGGCAGCCTTGAGATTGAAATAATATTTGGGGCATTTCGAGCTTTCGGCAAGTTTCCATGCTTTTGCCGACACCGATATGAACCCGAGGCCCGGCGGCAGCATGAGCCCTTTTTGCGATCCCGAAACGACGACATCGCAGTGCCACGCGTCGCTTTTCAGGTCGATGGCGCCGAGGCCGCTGACCGCGTCGACGATGAGGACCGCATCCGAATGATCGACGATATCCCCGATCGCTTTGATGTCGGTCGCAACGCCCGTCGACGTCTCGCATAAGGTGGTAAACACCGCCTTGATCCGGCCTGCGCCGGCCTTTAATTTCGCCCCGATATCCTTCGGATCGACGGCCGTGCCCCATGCGACCTTGATGACGTCGCATGCGATGCCGTATGCCTGACATATCTCGGTCCACCGTTCGCCGAATTTGCCCGCATCGACGACGATGACCGCGTCGCCGGGCGAAAGAAAATTGATGACCGCGGATTCCAGCCCTCCGGTTCCCGATGACGCCAGGATATACACATCATGGGCGGTCTGGAAGACATATTTCAGGCCTTCGTGCGCCTCTTTGAGGATCGCCTGGAACTGCGGCGTCCGATGATGGATGATAGGCCGGGACAAAGACTCGCAGACCTCCGGCGGAAGCGGCGTCGGCCCGGGGGTCAGAAGATAATTTTTTTTCATGCATTCACCTCTTGTTGGATACGAAGCTATTTTTTTTGTTTTCCGATGATGACCTCATCGACCAATCCGTAATCCTGCGCTTCTTTCGACGACATGAAATAATCGCGGTCGGTATCTTTCTGGATGCGGTCGAGCGGCTGGCCCGTATGTGCGGACAGGATATTGTTGATCTTGTCGCGCAGTTTCAATATCTCGGTCGCCTGGCGGGATATGTCCTCCGCCGCGCCCTGCACGCCGCCCCAGGGCTGATGGATCATGACCCTGGAATTCGGCAGGGAAAAACGCTTGCCTTTTGTCCCGGCGCATAACAGGATGGCGCCCATGCTCGCGGCCTGGCCGACGCAATAGGTGGCCACGTCCGGCTTGATGAACTGCATGGTATCATAGATCGCCAGCCCCGCGGTGACCGATCCGCCCGGAGAATTGATGTATATGCTGATCTCCTTGGCGGGATCTTCCTGCTGAAGGAACAAAAGCTGGGCGATAACGACATTGGCCACCATGTCATCGATCGGCGTGCCCAGAAAAACGATCCGGTCCTTCAAAAGACGGGAATATATGTCGTACGCGCGCTCGAATCCTTTTGATGTTTGTTCCACGACCATCGGGACCAATATCTGCGATTTTGCCGTCACGTATCACCTCCGTTTTAACCCGCGTCCGTTCATCCGTTCCCTTCCTTCACATCCCACTTCGCGTTCGCGTATAATAATTCCATGACCTTGTGCGTCATCTGGTCGTCGATCGCAATGCCTTCTGTGCGGGCGATGCTCGATAACACCAGATACACGAGGACCTGCCGGCGCGCCTGCGGCTCGAGCTCTTTACGCAGCGCCTCCTCTTCCTCGACGATCTTTTCTTTCGGAACGCCTTTTAACGCCAGATCGATCTTGGTCTGGCGCAGCATTTCCTCCAGCTGCTTGGACACGAGCGACTGGGGTAATTTGACGTCGAGCCCTTTGGTGAGATGGTCGATAAGCTGTTTTTCGACCGCATGACGCTGGGCATTGTCCTTGGCAACGAGGGCCTGGCGTTCCATAACCGCCTTCAGCTCATCAAGAGACGGATACCCCAGCCCCCGGGCGAACGCATCGTCCATCGTATCGATCGTGCGGGATTCTTTGATCGAATCAAGCTGCCGCTTGATCTCGTCGGAACTGACCGCGGGCTTTGCATACGTCAATGCGATACCTTTGTAATTCTTGACCACTATCTCCGGGGTGATCTCGACTTTCGCCTTAAAGGATAACAGCGTACGCTCAAGCTTGACGTCGGATATCTGCGGATAATCGATCGCCTCGATCTTTTCCTGGTCGAGCGCCTGCTGATACGCCTCGGGGATCAACTCGCGCAGGACCTGCTCGTGCGCGACATGGGAATATTCCTTTTCTATGATATCGCGCGGCGCGTGGCCCGGGCGGAACCCCTTGATCTTGGCTTCCTGCGTGATCTTTTTGAACACATCCTCGAATTTGTTCTTTACGACGTCCCCGGCGACCTCCACGCAGAGCTCGCGCGTCGCATGGTCCAGTTTCTTTACTTCAGCTTTCATGCGTTCCTCTTTGGTATAAGCGGATTGATAATTTCACCTGCATTTACATACTGAACTTCTCGCCCAGATATATCTCTCGCGCGCGCGGATTATCGATGAGCTCCTGCGCCGTGCCGGAGATCAGGATCTTCCCTTCGGCGATCAAATACGCCCGGTCCGTGATCGAAAGCGTCTCGCGCACGTTATGATCGGTCAACAGGATCCCCAGGCCTTTATCGCGCAGTTCCTTGATGATCTCCTGCGCTTCGCCCACGATGATCGGGTCGATCCCCGAGAAAGGCTCATCAAGGAGGATAAATGACGGGTTGGTCACCAATGCGCGGGTGATCTCGAGCCTCCGGCGCTCCCCGCCCGAGAGCGTGAACGCCTTGTGATTTGCCAGATGCGCTATCTTGAGTTCCTCGAGAAGGCTCTCGAGCCTGCGTTTGCGCTCCTGCCTGCTGACCGCAAGCGTTTCGAGGATCGCCATGATGTTCTGCCGCACGGTCATCTTCCTGAAGATCGACGGCTCCTGAGAAAGATACCCGATGCCGTAATGGGCCCGCTCGTGGATCGGCAGACCCGTGATATCCTGGTTGTCGAACACGATCCTGCCCTTGTTCGGAGGGATGATCCCCACGACCATGTAAAAGGTCGTCGTCTTGCCCGCGCCGTTGGGGCCGAGCAAGCCCACGATCTCGCCGCGCTTGACAAGCATATCCACGCCCTTGACCACCTCGCGGCCGTCATAACTCTTGCACAGGTTCTTAATTTCCAGCAGGTGCATTCAACCCCTCCGATGAATAAATAATCATTTTCGGCCTGCCGAGCAGCGTGATCTTGTTCTCGGGCGCCGAATAGACCGCGGATTCGCTGTACGAGACGTTCGGGCCGCGCGTGATCGTGACATTGCCGAAGCACAGTATCCGCTCTATCTTCGATCCCGCCCCGG
>JAGOOP010000033.1 GCA_017992455.1 Candidatus Omnitrophota bacterium
CGGCCGCGTCATTGGGATTCAGCTCGGCGGTCTTCTCGAACTCGGCGATCGCGCGCGAATATTCCTTGTTCTTCGTATAGAACACGCCGAGGTTATAATGCATGAGCGCGGTCTCTTTGATGAGGACCTTGTTCTCCCGCGCTATCTCGGCGAACTTCGCCGGCACCTGTTCTATCTTTTTCTCAAGGGACCGGTTCTTCGCCATCGCCAGCTCATAGCGCTTCTTGAACTCCTTGATCTGCCTGCGGTAAATCTCCATCTGGGCGGCGTCGTTCAATGCCTGCTCGTCCATTCGCTTTGCTTTGATCTGAAGGTTCTTGAGATCGCGCTGGGCTGCGGACAGGTCGCCGCGCAGGCGGGAGTTTTCGCGCTGGGTCTCGGGTACGACCTTATAATCGAGCGTCATTTTGTCAAGGTCCCGCTTCAGTTGGTCGCGCTCTTTGACAAGGCCGGCGTACGTTGTTTCAAGATTATTTACCTTATCGGTAAGCATCGCGGCCTGTTCACGGTATTTCTTCGCCTCGGCAGCCGCGGCCTCCTGCGCAAGGACCGCTTTGCGGATCTCAGATTCGGCAGACTGGCATTTTGCGTTCGCCTCTACCAGGCCTTTGACCTGCTGGATGATATTTGCCCGGTCTGCCGAGACATTGTCATAATCGCGCTTAAGCTTCTCGTATTTTGCCTTATAATCCTCCTGCCCCGCAGCCGGGCTGACGGATAGAACCGACAATGCTGCGATCATACAGCAGGACGCCAGAAAAATCGCGGTATATTTTTGCATTGCCCTCCCCTTAATAATTCCGTGCCGGTTTGATATCGGGCATAAGATCGGCCTTCAGGTCCGGATACGGCTGATACTGTTTCAGCCGCAGATCAGGTTTTTCTTCTTCCATGCCGGGATACGCCTGATACTGCTTATCCATCTCATAACCGTATTCATGGGTGGAACCGGTCTTAAGCTCGTCGCCCGCTATGACGTGCGGGGTCAAGAGGACGACAAGTTCGGTCCTCACGATCGTGTCCGTCTTGCTCGAAAAAGCCGTGCCGATGATCGGGATCTTGCTTAAAAAAGGCGTTCCTTCGGAATTGGTCGTCTTCTCATCCTTGGACAGGCCGCCGATCAGGATGCTCGTGCCGTCCTTGACCATGACGATCGTTTCCGCGGTGGACGTGTCGATGATCGGGATCTTGTTGTTCTGCGACGACATGAGGTAACTGGTGACCGAGGATATTTCCGGCTTTATCTTGACGGTGACAAACCCGTCCTCGTTGATCGTGGGCGTGACGGAAAGCTGCACGCCAACGTCGACATACGTCACGGCTTCGGAAATGGTATTGGACGTCTGCGTCTGCGTGGTGGTCGTGGTTATATACGCCTGCTTCTCGCCGACGTGGATCTTGGCTTCCTGATTGTTGACGACCGACAGCTTCGGGTTCGACAGGATCCTTGTTTGACCGAGCGTCTGCAGGTATTTGATGATCGTGTCGAAATCCTGTTTGTTGCTGATGACTCCCAGATGCATCTCCTGGGTGCCGATGGACTGCTTGCCCGCGGCGTAATCGCTTGTGGTGCCCGTGAACGGGATCGAGCCGATATCGTTGGTAAGCGACTGTAAGACCTCTTTGCGCGTCATGAATGAGCTGGTTGACGACGCAACGTTGCTGAACGGATAGGAGCCGAGATACCGCAGCGTATCGGGATTGTCGTTCACCTTGAACAGGCCTTCCCATTCGACGCCGC
The DNA here is from genome assembly GCA_017992455.1 of Candidatus Omnitrophota bacterium. GTDB lineage: Bacteria > Omnitrophota > Gorgyraeia > Gygaellales > Profunditerraquicolaceae > JAGOOP01. Next base: position 1,742 of record JAGOOP010000033.1, read on the forward strand.
TGCTGACGTCATTGCTCAGCCGCACCTGCACGATCTTTGCGTCGATAAGTATCTGCCTCGTCTTCAGGTCCAGCCCCTGGATCAGTTTCCTGATGCCCTCCATGCGGTCCGGGAGCGTCTGGACAATGACCTGGTTGGTGCGTTCATCCGCCTTGATAGACCCGACTTTTTTGACATCGAGCTGATTCTTAAGCTGCTCCTCCACGTCCTTTGCGCGCGCGTATTTCAGGGAGAACACTTCGATGACGTTCTTCTGGTCCATGGCATAGATCGTGGATTCCATATGGCGCACGCGGTCGGGCGTATCGATCACCAGGATCAGCCCCGATTCCTGATCCATAAGCACTTTGCCGATCTCGCTTTTCATGGTATTGACGAGGTTGAACGCCTGATCGGGGATCGCATACTGCAGGCGGAACACCTTGAACACGCGGGTATCGTAAAAACTCCTGCCGTAAAAGGTCTTGTATTCCGCCTCGGTCATGATGTTATAGATCGACCCCTTTTTCTCATACGCGAGGTTATTGCTGCGCAGGATGATATCAAAGACGTCCTTGACCGAAACGCTCTCGGCGGTCATCGTGACCCTGCCGGTGACCGCTTTGGTCGGCACGATATTCAGCCCGGTTTTCTCCGATATATATTTAAATGCCTCTCCGATATCGATATCGCGCAGGTCGAGGGAGATCCTCGTATCGGGAAAATCAGGACGGGAAACAGGCTCTGAAAAGATCGCCGCCGTATCGGAAACCTGTTTTTCCTTCTGCGCGAATACAGATATTATCGCGCAAAAACAGAAAATAACAATCAAAAAAAATATTCTTGTTTTTTTCATATCCCCATCAGCTTCTTACGGATAAGCATGAGCGAATACCCTTCCCGCGCCAGCTTCGACACCTGCGGGATGCGCCGGGAAACCTGCCTGCGGTCGTAATACCGCACATTGCCTTTTTTGAACGCCACGCGCAACAGCCCCGCATCCGAATACCGGTTCACGATCTGATACGACAATCCGTATTGCCGCGATATCTCTTTTACCGTGATATATTTATCGTTCATTGGTCAAGGGTCTCGTAGGTCAAAACATATTTTCTGATCCGGTCGGCATCCGGGTCTTTCGGAGACAACTCCAGGTATTTTTTAAAATATCCGAGGGCTTTCTTGCGGTCGTTAAGATATTCGCCGTGGATGACGCCCAGGTTATAATATGCCTCGCCGTCGTTGGGCTTGAGCTCCAGCACCTTATCAAGCTCGGCGACCGCTTTCTGGTATTCCCTGTTCTGCGCGTACAGGACGCTCAGATTATAATGCAGGGTCGCGGTCTCGGTATGGAGTTTCGCGGACTTTTCCTTATAATCCTCGTACTGCCTTTTGACCGTTTCGAGTTCCGCATTGCGCGCCTTTAATGTGTCGTATTGTTTTTTCAGTTTGGCATAATCGTCTATGAGCTGTTTGTTCCTGCCCGAGATCCCGTCCCCCCCTGCCTGTTCGTACAGCCGTAACTGCTGTGATTTGCGCAGCAATTCGCTCTTGAGCTGCTGCAGTTCTTCCAGATAGCGCTCCTCGGGCTGCGCGCCTTTCTGCCCGGCGCGGGCGACGCGCTTCATGTCGTTGGCTTCCTGCGATACGGTTATGAATTGATTCTTGAGGAACGTATTCTGGTCCTCGAGTTTCTTGATCTCCTGCGCCATGACGGTATTCTGTTTCTGCAGACGCGTATATTCCTCGTTCATCTGTTTCTGCTGGCCGGAAAATCCGGTCTTCTCCTGCATAAGCTGCAATGATACTGCCTGCGCGTTCTTAAGCTCTGCTTCAAGCTTGCCGGCCTTTTCGGATATGGCAAGGATCTCAGCGTCTTTCTCCGCCCTGATCTTGGCGAATCGCTGGTTCAATGCGGATATCTCGCCGTCCTTATGCGCTTTCACCTGCTCCAGTTGCGCGTTGGCGATCGCGGTCTCCTGGGCGCGCTGGCCCACGATCCGCGCATTCGCCTCGGTCAATGTATCGTTGGATTTACGCAGTTCATACATCTCATCCTTCATCTTCGAAATGATGTCCTGCGACTGGACCAATTGCGCGCGCAGATTCTCTATCTCGCGCTTTGCCGCTTCGGACTGCCCGGCGATGGCCTTATTCTCTTTTTCGCTTTCGGAAAGCCTGACCATGGTCTGGGCGAGCTCCTCGGACAGCTTGGCATGTTCGGTTTTCAGTATCGCATGCTTGTTCTGAAGCTCGGCAACGGCCTTTTCTCCCTGCGCCACCGCGTCCTCGAGCATGCTGATGCGGTTATTCAACTGCTTTTCCCTGACTTGATAACCGGCTTTTTCCTGCACGAGCTGATACGAAAATTCCTGCGCGTCTTTCAGGTCCTTCTGAAGGCGCTCGACCTGGGCCCCGGTCTTGCCGCGGTTGATCTCTTCGATGGCTTCTTTTTCCTTGCGCGCCTTGACCAGCTGGTCGACCAGCTTGTCCTGCTTGAGCTTCATAGCCTCCAGCTCGACCACCACGGCCTGTTTTTCTTCCGCAAGCTTGATGATCTGTTTGCGCGCGTCGGCCATATCCTGCGTCGAAGCCTCGAATTGCCTCAGCCGGATCGCCTCATCGGAGAGCTTTTTATTATCGATCTGAGCGCTTTCCAGGGCATCGGTAAGCTTTGCGATCTCTTTCTCATACCCCTGTTTCAATCCTTCGACAAAGCCGTCCTGCTTGCGCGCCTCGGCTATCTCGGACCTGAGCAGATTGCGTTCCTGTTCGGAAAGCGCGAGCTTTTCGCGCAGACGGGCAGCTTCCTTGTTCAACAATTCCTGGTCCTGAAGCTGTTCGGTTGCATGCTTCAGCTGGATATTCTCCTTTTCCAAACGCTCGATCTGGATCTGAAGCCCGACGACCTCTTTTCTGGTCCTGTCGAGTTCGCGCTGAAGCCCGACGGCAATGCCCTCGTCGTACCCTTCCTGGCGCTTGGCAACCGGGTCCTGGCGAAGCCTGGTATTCTCTTCCTTCAGGTCGGAAAGTTCCGCCTTGAGCGATTTTATCTCGTTCTGCAATTCCCTTGTCTGCACGGGAACGGCGGCCGAGGCGCTGCGCAATTTCCTGTTCTCCATATCGGTCCGCGCCAGTTCCTCGCGGATCTGCCTGAGTTCTTCAAGCAGCGCATCCTGTCCCGGTTTGACGGCCTGCGCTGTGCGCAGACGCGCATTCTCTTCCTGAAGCCGGGCCAGTTCGGCGTTCACGCGCTCAAGATCGATGATGCCGGCGGCTTTTTCAGGCTGCGGAGCAGGCGCCGCTTTCAACACCTTGTTCTCCGCCTCGAGCTGTTCGAGTTGGCTCGCCTGCCGGCCGGCGCGTAAACGCAGGTCGATCAGTTCTTCGACCATCTTTTTCTGGTCTTTTGACTTCTCGGTGAATTCCCGGATCAATTGTTCCCGCGAGCTCTCCAGCTCGGCAAGCTTTGCGCGCGCATTTTTAAGCTCTTCGGGCAATGTCTCGTTGACCTTGCACTTGATAATCTCCGACTGCTGGCGCTTATTTTCCTTTTTAAGGACTGTCACCTCATTGCGCAGCAAAGCCGCTTCCTGCTGAAGCGTTTCGACATCCTTCTGTTTCAGGACCGCGGCAGAAAGTTTTTTGTTCTCGTCCTTAAGCCGGGCGAGTTCCCCGCGGTTCTTCTCAAGCCGTGCCTCGGTCTTTTCACATTCCGAAGCGCGGCCCGCCGACTCTTTTAATCGCGCGTTCTCCGCCTGCGCGGTCAACAGCTTCGCTTTTACGAGTTCGATCTCGCGCGCCAGGCCCTGCGCCTGTGTCAGAGCGGATTCCTTCTGCTGCTGAAGCTGCGCATTGTTCTGTTCAAGCCCCGCGGCCTTGACCGACAATTCCGTGAATTTATCCTTCAGGTCCGCGTTCTTTCTCGAAAGGTCTTTATTGCTCTCCATGGCGCTGTCCACCTGCGCCTGCGCTTCTTTCAGCTTCTGCCCGAGCGCCTGCTTCTCCGCTTTGGTCATGCTTGTCAGGGCAGCGATATCGAGCGACTTCTGCTTCGATTCCCTGGTGCAGTCGGATAACAGCTTGTTCTGTTTCTCAAGCGCGGCCTTCTGCCCTTCGAGCCGCTTCAACTGCGCGGCCAATTCCGCCTGCTGTGCCTGCAGGGCTTCCTTCTCCTTGGCCAGGCGGTCGGAGATCTCCTGGAATTTGTCAAACCCGTCCTGAAGCTTGTTGAGCTTGCTGTTGAGCGCGTTTATTTCCCGGTCCTTGCGCTCGTACAGATCCTTATAATTCTTAAGCGACTGCTTCGTCAGCTCCAGTTCCTGCTTGATCTGCTCGAACCCTTCACACGGCGTATCCGCGCGGACGGAATTGCACGGAAGGCATAAAAAACATATTAAAAGCAAGATACCTGTCCCGTGCCGCGGCCGCATGCCCCGCACCTGGTCCTTATTCATATGGATATTCTCCCTGCCGTGCATTATCGTGTCCGTTGTTTAACGCCTTTAAGCGGAAGCTTCATGTCTTCCACCGGAATAAACACTTCATGAGGCAGCGTCCTGGCGACGTCCATGGTCAACGACCGTTCGTATTCCTTCAGGCCCTTGAAGCCCATCTGGCCCGGACTTTTGACCCCGGCATCCGATACGAGCACTTCGCCCGTGATAAGCCGCGGGGTCAGGATGATCAACAATTCGCTTTGCTGCTTTGAATCGGATTTCTGGCTGAACAGCCGGCCGAGGACGGGGATGCTTCCGAGGAACGGCACCTGGCTCGATGAAGAAACCTTGGTCTCTTTGCGCAAGCCGCCGATGATGACGGTCGAACCGTCCTTGACCAGGACCGTCGTTTCGGCAAGCGAAGAATCGATGATCGGGATCTGGTTGTTCGTCGGGGTGATAAGCGTATCGATGACCTCGCTGATCTCGGCCTTGACCTTCAGGTTGATGAAATCTTCGTCGTTGATGACCGGAACGACCGACAGGAGCACGCCGATATCGACGAACGTGACCTGTTCCGCGACGGTATTGGTCGTCTGGCCGGTCGTCGTGGTCGAGGTGACGTACGCCTCCTTGGAGCCGACGTGGATCTTTGCTTCCTGGTTGTTGACGACCGCCAGTTTCGGGTTCGATATGATGTTCGTCTTGCCGATGGTCGCCAGATATTTTATGATGACGTCGAAATCCTGCCTGCCGACGACTCCCAGATGCATTTCCTGGGTGCCGATGCTTTTCCTGCCGGCGGAATACGAGGTCGATGTGCCCGTGAAGGGGATCGATCCGACATCGTTGCCCAGGTCCGAGCGGACCTGGTTGCGCGTCCGGAACGTGTCGGTCGTGGCCTGGATCGCGGCAAACGGGGACGTGCCCAGATACTGCAGGCCTTTTTCAGCAAGGCCGAGGTCGAAGATCCCCTCCCACTGAACGCCTGAATCGAGCCCGCTGGAGATCTGGACCTTTACGATGCTCACATCGATGATGACCTCGCGTGTCCTGCGGTCAAGGTTCTTGATAAGCCGTTCGATCTGGTCCATGCGGTCAGGCAGGGTCTGGACGATCAGCTGATTGCCCCGCTCATCGGCCTTGATGAGCCCGACTTTTTTGGAATCGAGCTGGTTCTTGAGCGCTTCCTCGACTTCCTTTGCCTTGCCGTAATTCAGCTTGAACACCTTGACCGTGTTCTTTTCCTCGAAATTGGAGAGCGCTGTTTCCATAAGCTCCAGGCGCTCTGGAGAATCCATCGCCAGCACATTGCCGGTCTCCGGATCGACCATGACCCGGCCGACCTCGCTCTTGATCATGTCGAGCATGCTGAACGCCTGTTCGGGTATGGCGTATTTCAGATAAAAAACCTTGACCTTGCGCACGTCCGAAAAATTCTTCCCGTACAGGATCCGGTATTCTTCCTGCGTCATGACGTTATATATGTCGCCCCGCTGGTCATAGGCAAGATTATTGCTGCGGATCATGACATCGAACACGTCCTGGATGACCGCGCTGGTGACCAGAAGCGTCACCCTGCCGGTGACCGCTTTTGTCGTAATGATGTTCAACTGCGCCTTGGTCGCGAGGAACTTCAACGCATCGACGATATCGATATTACGCAGGTCAAGGGAGATCCTGCCCTGCATGCCTGCGCCGGCAGCCGCGATGGCAAGGTCCGGCTGCGCGGGCAAAAGCGGCGCCTGAGCGAGCAGGGTCGGATTCTCTTCCCGGCCTGCCTGTCCGGCAAAAACGCCCGGGACATGCAGCAGCATCGCCGCACAGAGCACACACATGGCTGATCTTCTGACGCGCGCCCTCATCTTAATTCAAAAAGCTCCTTGTTATATTTCAGGACAACCTTGTCCTTGGTGATCAGATCGACCCGCAAATCGCCGACCGTCGAGCCGGTTTTGACGAAATATGTCTTCTGCAGCTTCGTATCCTCGATCATGGCATCGGGATTATCCGACATGGAAATGCCAACCAATTTCAAAGATGCGGTCATATCTGCCATCTTGGTAGAAAATACCGGCTCTTTCGACAGGTCGTCCTGCCGGGGCTTGCGGCTGAATATATCCCTGCCTGCAAGCTTTCCTATATAATAGGCGACCCCTTTCATCGTGGCGATCTCTTTGAACCCGGCTTCGCTCTTTGCCGCAGGGCTGACCGTAAACTCCTTTATCGAAAGCTCGCGAAGCTCGCGCCAGGCCGACGACGAGCCGGTGGCGGCAAAAACGATCATGATCCCGATGACCGCGATCAATCCGCGGTTGACCAAACCGATGTCGAATGGTCCGGAGCCGGCCTTGAACGCGGACATGACCCTGTCCTTCAGTTCTGCCAGGCCTGCTGCCCCCGCTTTTTTCGGCGCCGGCGATGCTGCCGCTGCGGGTTGCGCCGCCTGCTGTCCTGATGCCTGAGCGGGATTGATATCAGCCATGGCCGCTTATTGCTCCTTTTTGACGTCCCCGCGGGGATATTTGACAAGCCCCGCGCCGTTCTTCAGCTGTTTCTGCCATTCTTTCAGCTGTTCGTATTTTTTATTATTCTCGACCTGCTTCATATAGGAATCCTTGTATTTCGGAAAATCTTCTTCGACCGCGGGCCTTTTTTTCAGGATGCGCATAACGCCGTACCCTTTATAGACAGGCACCGGAGGATAGATCGAATTCTCTTCCATGGTTATCATCTTATAAAGATCGTCCTTGGGTATCTTCCACATAAAGATCAGGAACTCGAACGAAACGAAGCCCGGATGCTTGTAATACTTCGGGTCTTTTTCATTCTGTTCGTCCCACAATTTGGGGTCCTGCATGGTCTTGAAATAGTTGTCGGCGTCCTCTTTTTCGTCGAACTGCGCCATTTCCAGCTCGATCGTATTATGCTCGTTGATGAATTCGGCCCGGGCCTCTTCTTCGGTCACGGACGCCGTAAATGTTGCAAGCATCTCTTTACGCAGGTTCTCCAGCTGCAGAAGATGCCGCAGGAAATTCTGGAAGGTCTCGACCGTCACGTTGAGCTTCTCTTTGACCCACTTCGCATACTCTTCGGTGTCCTTTTTCCAATCAAAAGCCGCTTTCTCGGAATCCAGGACCTTCCGGACCTCGGCATCGAGCTCTTCTTCCTTGACCTGGATATTCCTGCGGAACGCCTCATACGACAATACGAGCTGGTCCCAGGCGGCATCATCGAGCTCTTCGGGCGTTGTCGGCTGGGATCCCCATCGCGTGCCGAAAATACTGATCGCCCCCTGCACGAAATAATAGTTCGTCAAAGGCACCCGCACGCCCCATGCGGAGAATTCGCCGGCAAAATCTTCTCCCGGCGCAGCTGCAGGCTGCGCAGGAAGGCCGGGGACAGCGCCCTGAACGGCTGCTGCTGAAGTCTTGCCTTGAGCGGCCGCAGGGACCCTGCCCTGCGCATCCGTTTCCGTTGCCTTTTCCGCTTTGCCGCAACCGCTCAACGATACGGCCGCACATACCAGGATCATCCATACGCCGACCCGTGATACCGTCTTTCTCATAGCTATATCCCCAGTAATTTCCTGCGGATCAACCGCAGCGAATATCCCTCGCGGGATAATTTGGTTATTTTGCTCAACCGCTGCCTGACCTGGACGCCGTCATAATACCGGACATTGCCTTTTTTGCATACCATGGACAACAGCCCGAAATCCGTATAATAATTGATGGTCTGGTAGGTGAGATGATACCGGGCGATGATATCTTTTGCCGATATCAGTTTCCGGCCTTCGAGATCGCCTGATTTTTCCGTCGGCATATTCCGTACCTTCTGAAGGTATATCATGTACAGTACTTATTGTAACTACTATAAGTCCAGAATATATCATAAATTTCATACTTGTCAACATAAATTATTGATTTTTTGAGGGGTTACAAACTGCGGCCCTGAAGAAAAGAGAATGGGGTTCTATTTTTGGGGAGGGCTAAAAACGGGGTCAGAATTATTTATTTGCTGCGATGCGCTGAGCGAGCAAATAAATAATTCTGACCCCGTTTTTAGCCCTGACGCTCGAAAAATGTTATTTCTTCAGCTGGCGGTGGGTGTGGAGCGCGGCTTCCAGAAGCGCCAGCCCTTCCTGAAAGTCCTTCCCTTTATAAAAGACGCCGGCGATGCCGGCGGACATGGCTTCTTTCGCCCTTTTATCCTCGACATACGCGCTGATGATGATCACCGGCACGGTTTTGTTGAACTCCCTGATCTTCATAAGCGCCTCGGTCCCGTCCATGACCGGCATATTCAGGTCCAGGAATATGATATCGGGGTTCTCCTTCCGGGCGATCTCGACCGCTTCCTGCCCGTTCGAAGCCTCGACCACCGTATACCCTTTTGACTGCATCCAGAATGACATCAGCTGCCTGAAATCCGTCTCATCATCGCAGAGCAGCGCTTTGATCTTTTTCTCCTGTTCGTGCATACCTCATCCTCCCTGTTCCCCTTCGGTGACCGGCGCCACTAACGGCAGCGTAAATATAAAAGCAGCTCCGTGGCCGTGCTCGCTTTCGGCCCAGACCTTGCCTCCGTGCAATTCCACCAGTTCCTTGACGATCGTCAGCCCTATGCCGGTGCCGGCTATATCGCTCGACGGCCGCTCCCTGGTCTGATAAAATTTCTCGAATATCTTTCCTATATCCTCCGGGGGAATGCCCGGTCCCGTATCGGCGACGCGCACGCTGATCATGCCGTCCGCATCGGGCTGCCCGCAGGAAACGGTGATGCGCCCCTGCGCAGGGGTATATTTGATCGCATTGCCGATCAGGTTGATCAAGACCTGCAGGATCCTGTTCTGGTCTATACTGATAAGCGGAAGGCCTGCTGCTATATCTTTTTCTATAACCACGGACTTGGTCCTGGCCCAGGTATCCAGGCCCGCGATCGCCTCTTCAATGACCTTGTCGATGCCGACAAGTTCGCGCTTGATCTGCATCTTGCGCGCCTCGAGCTTGGACAGGTCCAGCAGATCGTTGATCAGGATCGACAGGCGCTTGAGATTCCGGTCCGCGATCGTCAGGAACTGTTTCTGGGTATCGGACACGTTCCCCGCGCTCTGATCCATGATCATCGAGATCGATTTCTCGATGGCGACCAG
>JAGOOP010000002.1 GCA_017992455.1 Candidatus Omnitrophota bacterium
TGCAGGATGTCCTCCGGCCCGATAACGCCGATGATCGTGCGTTCGGTGCCTTTGGAGATATGCGGGGTCAGGCCGAGCTTCTGGATCTTCTCCACCAGATGGCCGATCTGCTCCTCAGTTGCGTCTTTGCGAAGTACGACGATCATGACCGGGCTCCTTGGAATGAGGATAAGACTTTTTTGAACGCTGAAATGAACTTTTTGTTTTCCGCAGGCGTTCCGATGGATACCCGCAGGAACGAATCAAGCCTGTATTGCTTCATGTCCCTGACGATGACGCCCAGGGCCAGGAGCCTGCGGAAAACCTCGACACAGTCGCGGCCGGCGTCTATAAGAATGAAATTCGTTACCGACGGGATATACGCGACGCCCATGGCCGCGAGTTCCCGATACAGGTATTTCTTGCCCGCGAGCGTTATCCTGCGGGTTTTCGAAAGGAACGCGGCATCGTCGAGCGCGCCGAGCGCCGCGGCCTGCGCTATCAGGTTGACGTTGAACGGCTGGCGGGCCCGCTCAAGAAAAGGCGTGAACCGGGCGGGCGCGATACAATAACCGATGCGAACGCCGGCGAGGCCGTATCCTTTCGACATGGTCTTGAGCACGATAACGCGCCCCGACTTGATATAATCGATGCCGCAAGGATAATCATCCACGTCGATGAACGTATCATACGCCTCGTCGAGAACGACGATGGCGCGCGCGGGCAGTTTTTTAAGGAACCGCTCGAACTCGCCTCGGCTCACATAGGTGCCGGTCGGGTTGTTCGGATTGGCGATGAACACGAGTTTTGTCTTTGGCGTGACCGCGGCAGCCATGGCCCGGAGGTCGAAGGCCAGATTTTTAAGCGGCACCGTGACGACCTTTTTGTTGTTGACCTGTGCGATGATCTCGTATTCGACAAAGGTCTGCCGGGAGGTAACGATGTTCTCGTTGTCCTCGACGAACGTTTTGATGACGACGTCGATCAGTTCGTCCGACCCGTTGCCCAGGACCAGGTTATCCGGCTTGACGCCGAGCTTTTTTGCAAGTTTCGCCTTGAGATAAAAGCTCTGGCTGTCGGGATACCGGTTGACGCATTGAAGCGCTTTGCGCATCGCGGTGATCGCACGGGGGGATGCGCCGATGGGGTTTTCATTGGAGGCCAGCTTTATGACGTTTGTAAGGCCGAGCTCCCGCTTGGTCTCCTCGATGGGCTTGCCCGCCACATATGCCTGCACCTGCCGGATGTTCTTCCTGACCAGTTCCATGGAATATCCTTGTCGTTATGCACCGACCGGGTATGAGCCCAGTATTTTAAGGAATTTACATTTATGTTCAAGCTCGCGCAAAGCCTTATGGATCCGGGGGCTCTGCTGATGGCCTTCGAGATCGACGAAGAAATAATAGTCCCAGGCGCGCTTCTTGGAGGGGCGCGATTCGATCTTGTTCAGGTTCACCTTGTATTTTTTGAACGGCATGAGCATCTCGTGCAGCGCGCCGACCTTATCCTTGATCGAGAACAACAACGACGTCTTGTCCCTGCCCGTGGGCGCGGTGTCGGTCGTGCCGATCACGAAGAAACGCGTGCGGTTATGCGGCGAATCCTCGATGCTGCGCGCAACGGTGTTCAGGCCGTACATCTTGGCGGCGAGCGCCGAGGCGATACAGCCTGCCGATCCCGTGGCGCCGGCAATCTGCGCCGCCTTGGTCGTCGACGATACCTCGACATGGTCGACGCCGGGCATGTTTTTTTGCAGCCAGATCCTGCATTGTCCGAATACCTCCGCCTTTGAATACACGGCGGCGATCTTCTTCAGCGGGCTTCTCGAAAGCAGGTTGTGGCTGATATCGAGGATGACCTGCGCGCAGATCTTGAGGTCCGAGTCGACGAACATATCGAGCGTGTGGTTCACCGCGCCTTCGATGGAGTTCTCGATGGGCACCACCCCGTAATCCGCGCTGCCCTTTTCGACCTCAGCGAAGACATCCGCGATGCTTTCGCATGAAACGTACGATACCTGGCTGCCGAAGCGTTTGAGCGCGGCCTGATGGGTGAACGTCGCCGGGGGCCCGAGGTAGGCGATAGTCAGTTTCTTTTCCAGAGAAAGGCTACCGGACATGACCTCGCGGTAAATGGCCTCGAGCGCCGCAGTGCTTAAAGGCCCGCGGTTGAGCGCCGCGATCCGCGCAAGGACTTCCCGCTCGCGCTCGGGGCAGTATGCCGCAGCCCCCTGTTTTGATTTACGCGCGCCTATATCGACGATGATGCGCGCGCGCTTGTTGAGAAGCTCGACGATCTGCTTATCGGCGGCGTCAATCTGTTTGCGCAGGCGTTTGAGCGGCATTGTCTTGTTGTCCTTGTGGTGGCGCTGTTTGTTCTTCGACAGGCTCGATATCGGCGAGCTGCTGAGCCGTCGGCACGTGCACGTTCTCAAGTTTCGGCAGGTCCTCGAGGGATCTCAGCCCGAAATATTCGAGGAACTTGCGCGTGGTCCCGTATACCTTGGGCCGTCCGGGAGTTTTCTTCCTGCCAATGACCCGGATCAGGTCCCGTTCTTCGAGCGTGGACATGACCCCGTCCACGTTGACCTGACGCAAAGATTCGATCTCAAGCTTTGACAGCGGTTGTTTGTACGCGATGATCGCCAGCGTTTCCATGGCGGACCGCGAGAGCCGGTCGGCGCTGCGTCCGGTCTTGAACAGTTTTTTCAGGAATATCGCGAATATCGGGTTGGCGATCATCTGGTAGCCGCCGGCGACCTCATAGATGCGGATGCCGCGATTGGCTTCCTCGTATTCCCTGCGCAGGCCTTCGACGGTTGCGCGCACGGCCGCAGCATCGAGATTATCGAGCACGCGCCTGATCTGGTCGAGCATGAGCGGCTTGTCGCTCGCAAACAGCATTGCCTCGATCGCCGCCCGTGTGTTCGTCGATACGCTGGTTTCATTCATGATCAATCCGTATTTTTTTTCTGTTTGTACACTTCGTTCAGGAGCCCCTCAGCGGAGGCAATCGACGGATTCGCTTCGAGCGCGGCGCTGATCATGGAGAGTGCCTCGGGTTTTTTATACCCCAGCTGGAGCAGGACGGCGAGCGATTCCTGTTCAAACGTCTCCGGAGGCCGTTGCGCAGCCTCAACCGCCGCGTCCTGGATAAGGCCGAACCTGCCGACTTTGTTCTGGAGCTTCGCAATGATCTCTTTTGCCCGCTGGGCGCCGATGCCCGGCAGGGACTTCAGGAACACCGCATCGCCCTCGTCGATCGCGCGGGCGATCGATGAAAACGGTTTGTTAAGCGCCTTGACCGCCGCTCGCGGGCCTATTCCGGAGACCGTGATGAACGACTCGAAAAATTCTTTCTCGATCTCGTTCAGGAACCCGATGAGGACCGGGACGCTGCGCGACGGATCCACTTGGTGATAATGGAAGGTCACCAGTTCTATCGTATTGTCCTGAGCAATATGCTCCGCCACTTTTTGAAAAATAGCCGCCGGGACGAACACACGGTAGGTGATCCCGCCGACGTCGAGCATCAGCGCGTTATCCTGCTGCTGTGAGATCTTTCCTTTAATGCGCGCGATCATCGTCTGTGTGCGTCGAGCACCTGTGCGAGAGCGCCGGTGCGGTAATGGAACGTGTGGGTCAGTGCAAGCGCAAGCGCGTCGGTCACATCGTACGCCCGCGGGACCTGCTTCATGCTTAAAAAGGATATCACCATGCGCTGCACCTGCTGTTTGGTCGCGTGCCCCCTGCCCACGACCGCCTTTTTGACCTGCGTCGCGGCGTATTCCGCAACGGGGATGCCTTTGTGGCTGCATGCAAGGATGATGGTCCCGCGCGCCTGTCCCAGCAAGAACGCTGTTGTCGTGTGGCTGTGGTGCACAAAGACCTTTTCGAGCACTGCGGCGTCCGGTTTGAACCGCTCTATGACGCTCGATACCTGGGTGTATATCGAGTCCAGACGTTCCTCCATGGGATCGTCCGGCCTGGTCGCGAGCGTTCCCGATACGATATGCGCCGGCCGCGCGCCCGCGGTATCAATGATGCCGTATCCGGTGGTCTGGAGCGCGGGATCGATCCCGAGGATCTTCATGGGTCCTACCCGGCGTCTTCGGCGTCCATCTGCGCCATGACGTCATCGGGTATATCCGAATTGTCATAAACGTTCTCAACATCGTCATGTTCTTCAAGCGCGTCGATCAGGTCTTTGAGCTTTTTTGCATTCGCCAGATCGAGTTTGACCGTTGACGAGGGAACCATGGTGACCTCGGCGCTTGCGCATTTGATGCCCTTTGCTTCGAGCGCTGCCTTGATCGCATCCATTTTCTGCGGCGCGCTGTATACTTCGAACTGCGTGCCTTCGGTCTTTATATCGTCCGCCCCGGCATCAAGGGCAATGGTCATGACGTCGTCTTCGCTGACCCCTGCTTTGTCAATTGCGATATATCCTTTCATGGTGAACATCCAGCTTACCGACCCGCCGAGACTGCCGCCGGTCTTGGACATGATATTCCTGACTTCAGCAGCGCAGCGGTTCTTATTGTCCGTAATGGCGTCGATCATGATGGCAACGCCGCCCGGCCCGAAACCCTCGTATTTGACTGATTCGTACGTAATGCCGGGAACTTCGCCCGTGCCGCGTTTGATAGCCATTTTAATATTGTCAAGGGGCATGTTCGCTTCTTTTGCCCTGGCCATGACCGTGCGCAGTTTCGAATTCTGATCGGGATTGCCGCCGCCTTCGCGCGCGATGATGGTGATCTCTTTGATCAGTCTCGTATAGGTGGCGCCTTTTTTCGCGTCGGCCGCCGCTTTTTTGCCTTTATTCGTCTTCCATTTTGAGTGACCTGACATGTCATTATCCTCCGTAGAGATGGTTCATAATGGGGACGTTCCCCGTGGGTACCTTGTGCGATGAGATAAGTGGTGTAAGCCGAGTTTTGTTTACGTGGTCATTTCTCTCGACGCCGAAGTCGCCTCCGGCGCTCTAGCAGCCAACCCGAAGCTTATACGGGACGGGCAGCCCCACCGCTTCCTACATGGCATTGCTCCGCGCAGAGATTGCTCGTTTCACCCCTGCGCCCTTTCGGCCGCAGGACTCGTCTCTGTAGCTCTGATCCTCATGCGCCTTACGGCGCATGGGCGGGGGATTACCCGCTGCGCTGCCCTCCGGAGCCCGGACTTTCCTCCCCGCCGGATTACATCCTGCGGGGCAACCACCCCCACTTATCTCTTAAGGGCGTCCTTTACCGCTTGTGTAGCCAATCTATCGGCATGCGCGTTCTGTTCGCGCGGTATATGATCGATGGATACTTCTTTGAAACCGCTCAGAAGGCGTTCCGCCTGGGAATAGAGGCCGATGATATTGGCGTTGCGCACCTTATACGCCTTGTTCATCTGCCGGCATAACAACTCGCTGTCGGATTTGATCCTGACCGTATCGGCCTTGAGCAAAAGCCCTTCCTGCAGGCCGTGGACGAGCGCCGTATATTCGGCGATGTTATTGGTCGCGGGCCCGATGAACCGGGCGATCTGCCTGATCACGGAGCCGTCCTGCATGATAATGATCCCGATGCCGCTCGGTCCGGGATTGCCTTTTGAAGCTCCGTCGATATATATGTCAAGCGTGGTCATTCGGGATGTACAGGATCCTGTTGCATACTTCGCAGGTGATGATATGATCGTACATCTGGATCAGGTTGATGACCTGGGGCGGTACGGACATATGACAGCCGAGGCACGACGAATCTTTGACCGCGACGATCGCCAGCCCGTCCCTCGATTTCAGTATCCGGTTGTATTGCGTCAGGATATGCTTATCGATGCCGGGAGCGATCTGCTTGCGCTGGGATTCAAGCTGCGCAAGGCGGCCCTCGATCTCCTTGAGCTCTCCCTCGACCTTCGTCTTCTGGCTGAGAAAGGATTTTTCATCCTCTGAGAGCTTTTTCTGCTCTTCATCGACGGCCCGCTTGGCGCGGTCGATCTTATCCATCGCCTCGAGTATCCTATCCTCGACCATGGAAGCGTCGGCTTTGCTGTCCTGTATCTGCTGGAGCATCGTATTGTACTCTTTATTGGTCTTGAGCTGGTATAACTGGCCTTGCAGTTTTTTTGTGTTCTCTTCCTTGGAAGCGAACTCGAGTTCCCGGTCCTTTTTTTCTTTCTGCGCGTCGAGATAGGCTTTTTCCAGGGCCGCGAGCGATTTTTTCTTGTCCTCGAACTGGAGGCGTAATGCTTCGACCTGGGCCGGTTTCGCTTTTTTTTCTTCAGTCAAAGTATATATCTGGGTATCGACGGCCTGAAGCTGGAGAAGGTTCTCTAACTGGTTTTTCAACGTTGACACTTCATGTTTTCCTTTCTCCCGAATAAAGATGGTGGGCGCAATAGGACTTGAACCTATGACCTCCACAATGTGAATGTGGCGCTCTAACCAACTGAGCCATGCACCCGCGAACTATTCCCGGCATGGCGTGTCCTGCATCTGCCGAAGGCAGATCAGGAGAGCCATGCACCCGCGAACTATTCCCGGCATGGCGTGTCCTGCATCTGCCGAAGGCAGATCAGGAGAGCCATGCACCCGCGAACCGCTCTATTAACTGGGCCCAGGAGGGTTCTCCCGTTTCGAGTGACTGAGTATCTTTGAAACGGGATCCCATCCGATCATTAGAATCGAGAGATGGGGGAACCTTCTCCGTGTGGTATTATTGGGCCCACAGGGATTCGAACCCCGGACCAAGAGATTATGAGTCTCCTGCTCTACCGCTGAGCTATGGGCCCGAATTCTTCCTAACCCACTATTTCTCTTATAAAATATAGAATATTATAATACCCTTTCCGGGCTTTCTTTGCAAGCTAAAAATTAAAAAAAAGGCATATTTAAATATCGTAATCGAGGCGGACATCCCGGTCAAGGCGAGACAGGACGTCGGGGCAATCGAGGAAGCGGGATATTTTGTTGAACCCGTTCATGCCGATACCGTTGCCTTCATGATGGACGGCCAGATACAGCCTGGTTTTGGCGCGGGTCAGGCCGACATAGAACAACCGGTGCTCTTCCTCTATCCTGTCCTGGTCTTCAAGGGAGAAGCTGACCGGCAGGACCCCGTCTATGAGGCCGATAAGGTATACGCATTCCCATTCAAGGCCTTTGGCGGAGTGTATGGTGGAGAGGGTCAGCGGTTTTTCATCGTCCGGATCCCGGGACGCTGCCTGGCTCGTGCCGTATTCCGGAGGCTCCAGGGAGAACTCCGCGAGAAAATCCTCAAGCGACGTGTACCTGTCCGATATGCGGCGCAATGCCTCAAGGTCGTTGATCCGCTGGTGCCAGTCGTCAAACTGTTCCTTGAAAAGAGGTTCATAATATTTCAGCATGATATCGATGCTTCCGCCGATCCCCGCATCGGCGGCGCGCGCGTGCTCAAGCGCTTCAGCAAGGCGTTCCAGGCGGTGGCCGTACGCGGCCGCGGTGAATGCCGTCCGCAGGACGCCGGTTGCGCTGCCGCCAGCGGCAGGGTGCGCTTCCATCGCGGCGATTATCTTTGCCGCGGTGCGCGGGCCGATGCCTTCAATGAGCGTTAGTATCCGGGTCCATGATATTTCGTCACGCGGGTTCAAAAGGACTTTGAGGTGCGAAAGCAGGTCCTTGACGTGCGCGGTTTCGTAAAATTTCATGCCGCCGAAGACCTGGAACGGTATGCCGCGCCTGGTCAATTCCATCTGCAGGAGTATGGATACGTACGACGACCGGAACAGGACCGCCTGTTTTGCGAGATTGATGCCTTCATTGCGCAGGTCGAGCACCTTCTGGGCAATCCATTCCGCCTCCATGGCGTTATCCTGGAAGAAAACGAGCTGCGGCCGGGCGCCGTGGTGCTCGGTCGCTGAAAAAAGATCTTTGGAGAATTTGGTCCGCATGTTCTTGAGCACCGCGTTGGCCACGTCGAGGATGCTCTGGCTTGACCGGTAATTGGCCTCGAGTTTGACGATGCGCGTTCCCGGAAAGCAACGGGGGAATTCCATGATATTCTCGTGGGAGGCGCCGCGGAAACCGTATATGCTCTGGGCATCGTCGCCGACGGCCATGCAGTTGCCGTGGTCCTTTGAAAGAAGCCAGGTTATTTCAGCCTGTAATTTATTGGTGTCCTGGTACTCATCCACCATGATATACCGGTATTGGGCGGCAAGGCCCGCGCGGATGTCTTCATAGCGCGACATAAGAAGCGCCAGATATACGAGCAGATCGTCGTAATCAAGGTACCCTTTCCTGAGCTTGTACGCGGCGTATTCGTCGCGGATCCTGCATATGGCCGGCACGTGAGGCGCGAAATCGGGATATTCGGCATCGACGATGTCTGCGACGGGCCTCGATTTGTTGATCGACATGCTGAGGATCTTTCGCAGCGTATCTTTGCGCGGGAAACGCCTGTCTTTGGAATCGATGCCGAGTTTGCCGACGCATAGATTGACTGCGTTTTCGGCGTCCGACTCGTCAAGGATCGTAAAGGTCGTGAATCCGAGGCGGCCGGCGTATTTCTTCAGGATGCGGTACGCGAACGAATGGAACGTTCCCCCCTCGACGTAGCTGCAGCGGATATCATGGCGGCTTGCGCGCGAAAGCATCTGTCCGGCGGCCTTGCGGGTAAAGGTCAAAAGCAGGATCGACCGGGGCGCTATTCCGCGCTGGATGAGGTACAGCACGCGGTATTCGATCACCCGGGTCTTGCCCGAACCGGCGCCGGCAATGACCAGCAGCGGGCCGTCAACGGTCCGGACCGCTTCAAGCTGCGACGGATTGAGCTCTTGTTCGAAATCGATCATTTCTCAGCCATGGCGATGGTGACGGGATCGCCGATAGAGATGCGGTAACGTTGGCAGAATCCGGCCGGGACCTCAAGCACGTACGCGGCTGCGCCGTCCGGAGCGTAACTGGGGCATCCGCGCGAGCATGGCTGCGCGTTGTGGCGAATGTCGACGATACGCAGATTTTTCCCGATCCAGACCATATCAATGGGAAAACGCATGTTCATCATCCAGAACGAATGGCGGGCTTCCTCGGGGAATACGAAAAGCATGCCGCGGCCTGGTGAAAGTTCATCGCGGTGCATGAGGCCGGCCGCGCGCGCCGCATCCGTTTCGGCTATCTCGGCAGTAACGCATTGGCCGTTTATGCAGACGTCGGCTTTGTCTGTATTGGCGAGCGCCCGCGCCTGAAGCGTTGCGGCACACAGGATGACCGTGAGGATCAGGCGGCACATCATACCCTCCTGTGCTTTATGATGATCCCCGCGGATTCGATGATAAGTAGTCCCGCCAGGACGAGCAGGACGATGCTGGTCAGCACGAGCGGCTCGGCCGAGATACCGGCTCCCGAAATGCCGCGGATCAGCCACGGTTTCAGGATAAGGACAAGCGACAGGACCGCGACGATCGTCATGAAGACTGCCGGGATAAGCGTTACGGGATAGGGCCGTTTTTTGCGGTAAAGCCAGACGGACAGGCCCAGAAGCGTCATCGCGGCAAGGAGCTGGTTCGAGGAGCCGAAAACGGTCCAGAAGACCTTCCATGCGGGGATGACGTTTCCCGCCGCGTCGCGGGTTTTCGTCGTTACGCAGAGCGCGGGCAGGCACAGCGTCGCCAGCGTCGAAAGGACGATCCCCGCTTTGTTCTTCAACCCGGTCAGTTCCTGGAAGATATACCGGCCCAGCCGCGTCGCAACGTCGAGGGTATCGTATACGAAGGTCGCGAACGCAAGGAGCGCAAAGTTAAAAGCGAATTCGTAATTGATGCCGATCGTATCGAGGAATGTCGCGATGCCCCGGGCGTATATCTGGTTCGGGTCGGCGAGCTTCTCCGCCTGCGCCCGGGTGAGGATGATAAGCGTCCCGAGCGCGATAATGGCCACGACGCTTTCCAGAAGCATGCCGCCGAATCCGACGACGAGCGCGTCGCTTTCCCTGTTGAGTTGTTTTGACGTCGTGCCCGAGGCCACGATCGAATGGAAACCAGAGCAGGCCCCGCAGGCGACCGTGGTGAACAACAGCGGCACCAGCGGCAGGCCGTCGGGATTGGTCCATTGGGTCAGCGCCGGGAACTGGACGCTCCAGCGGTGTGTGAACGCCCCGACCGTTATACCGACGATGCTTAAGCCCGCGGTGACCGCGAGAAAAAAACCGCCGAGATATCCCCGCGGCTGTAACAGGAGCCATACCGGTATGACCGCGGCGATGAAACAGTATCCCAGAAGGATCACGTCCCAGGTGGTCCGGCTGTCCATTCCCGGAATGACCGGGATTGACAGCGGCAGGACAGGCCCGAGCCAGATGCAGACGAGCACGAGCGGCAAAAAAAGCGCGGTCGCACGCGGCAGGGGCAGTTTCGTGGTTTTGAGCACGATCCCCATGACGAGCGCCAGGACCAGGTACATCATGGATGATGCAGCGACCCCCGGCCCGCGGGCGTGGCCCGTAAAGGTCGATGCGGTTATGTCGGTGAATGCGATGATGATGTAAACGATGGAAAACCACAGGAACAGCAGGAAAAGGAAATATGCTCTGCGGGACATGTGGCTGCGGATGATCTCGGCGATGGACCTGCCTTTGTGCCGGATCGACGCGGCCAGGGACGCCATGTCATGAACGCCGCCGATGAATATGCCGCCCGCGATGAGCCAGACAAACGTCGGCAGCCATCCGAACCAGAGTCCCGCCAGAATGGGGCCGACGATCGGGCCCGCGGCGGCGATCGCGGAAAGGTGCTGTCCGAGCAGGTACCACCTGTTGGCGGGAACGAAATCCCTTCCGTCCTCAAGCGAATGCGCAGGCGTCGGCATGTGGTCGTTGAGCTCGAAAACCTTGCGCAGAAAAGAGCCGTAGATCGCGTAGCCCAGCCACAGCGCGCCGCAGCCGGCAATGAGCAGCGCCAAAAGAGACATCGGTTAGAACTCGCGTTCGTGGGCGAGCGACATATCGAGGAATGACCTCAGGCGCCGCGAGCGGGTCGGATGGCGCAGTTTTTTAAGGACCTTCGCTTCGATCTGGCGTATGCGCTCGCGCGTGACCTTGAATATATTACCCACTTCCTCAAGGGTATGCGCGCAGCCGTCGTTGATGCCGAAGCGCAGAACGAGGATCTTCTTTTCTTTTTCGTTGAGCGTGTCGAGGATCGTGTTCATTTCTTCTTTGAGCATCGACCTGACGGCTGTGTTCGCCGGAGACGCCACTTTCTTGTCCTGGATGAAATCGCCGAAATGCGTGTCGCCTTCGTCGCCGATGGGCATCTGCAGCGATATCGGCTTTTGGGCGAATTTGAGGATCGCCTTGACCTTTTCCTGGGACAGACGCATCTTCTGCGCGATCTCCTCGGGGCTGGGGTCGCGGTCGTATTTCTGCAGGAACACGCGGGTGAACCGTATGATCTTGTTGATCGTTTCGGTCATATGCACCGGAATGCGGATCGTGCGCGCCTGGTCCGCGATGGCGCGGGTGATCGCCTGGCGTATCCACCATGTCGCATAGGTCGAGAATTTGTACCCGCGCTTGTATTCGAATTTTTCCACGGCGCGCATGAGGCCGATATTGCCTTCCTGGATAAGATCGAGGAACGAAAGGCCCCGGTTGTTGTATTTTTTTGCGATGGATACGACAAGACGCAGGTTCGCGGCCACCAGCCGTTCTTTTGCGTGGTTGAACTTCAGCTGCGCCGCCCGGATCAGCTTCATGTGTTCGCGTATCCGCGCGTACGGCTCGCCGATCTTCTTGAGCAGGAGGCTTTTTTGTTTTGCCGACCCCTTCCTGCTGCGGCTGATATTGTCGATCTCCCTGATGATCTTCTGAAGGTTGACGACGACCTTTTCGATGACCGACGTGGTGAAATTGAAGCTGATGAGCAGTTCGACCGTTTTCTCATCGCTGCGCGTGCGCTTTATCCGGTCGTAGATGCGCCGGAACCTCCTGATGACGTTCTTCGGGTCCGTATCGATCTCTCCTTTGACCACCTCTTCGGGGTTCAGGGTGCCGGCGAGAACGTCGCCTGCCGCCGCCATGATCTCATTATACGCAAAACGCGTGGTCAGGACCGCATGCTTGAACTTCAATTCGGCATCCTCGATCTTGCGCGCAAGATCGATCTCCTCTTCGCGCGAGAGCAGGGAGATCGAGCCCATCTGTTTCAAATACATCTTGACCGGGTCGTCGAGCGGGAACACCTGTTCCTCGGCCGCGGCCTCAATGAGGTTCTCTTCCTCGCGTTTTGCCGCGCTCTTTTCCGCTTCCGCCGCTATCTCCTCCTCGTTCTCCACGATCTGGATGTCCTCGTCCCCGAGGATGTCAAAGATGCGGTCGATGTCCTCCGATGATGATACGCCGTCGGGCAGCATATCGTTGACCTGGTCATAGGTGACAAATCCCTTCTGCCTGCCGAGGGCGATAATTTTTTCAACGTCTTCCTTGGTGTATATCTTTTTTTTCATCGTGCGTTACCCCTTTTTAACGAGACGGTGGAATTCCATGAACAACGTATTGAGCAGTTCGTGATCACCCGAATCCTGCGCTTTTTTGATCTGTGCCTGGAGCCGCTGCCTGTGTCCGGACGCGCGCGTATCTTTCAGCCGCCTGATGCAGTCGTCGATAATATGGCGTTTTTCCGCATCGGGGACATCGGGCAAAAACGTCGATTCGCAGACAAGCTGCGTCGTGTCCTCCGACGCGATATGGTTGAGTATGGCGCCGGGCGCCAGCGGTCTGCCGGACGCGGTCAATTCGAGCATCACCCTGACGATGCGGGCGGTCCGGCTGTCCTGGAAGTCATCAGGGTCGAGCCGGTCCCGGATGTCGTTGATGAGCGCCGTTTCTTCCAGCATCAGTTTGATGAGCAGTTTTTCGGTCGGATGCACCGCAGCGGCGCGGTACGGGGCCGCCGTATCCGTATCGCGGCCGCGGATACCCGTCCGCGCTTTCGATAATTCGGCAAGCAGCGCCGATTCGTCAATATCGAGCGCGTTTGAGAGTTTTTTTATGTATTCGGACCGCAGGACCGCATTTTTGAACCGCGCGATCGTCTCAAGCATATCGGTGACGACCGCGGCCTTTTCTTCGATGCCGATCGAGCCGGGACGCGCGGTCAAAAAATGGAGCTTGTAATCGAATATCGAGCGCGCCTGCGCGACAAGGTCCCTGAATGCGCCGATGCCGCGTTCGACGACGAACGAATCCGGGTCGTATCCATCGGGAAGGACCGCGACTGTCAGGTTCACTCCCTCATCGATGAAAATTTCAAGCGAGCGTATGCTCGCGGCCTGGCCCGCCATATCGCCGTCGTATACGAGGCAGACGTTGTGCGTATACCGTTTCAACAGGCGCACCTGCCGCGGCGTGAGCGCGGTGCCCAGCGACGCGACGATACTGTGCATGCCTGCCTGGTACGGCAGTATGCAGTCAAGATATCCTTCGACGACGACTGCGCGGTCCTCGCGCCTGATCGCATCCTTTGCCAGGTTCAGGCCGTACAGGTGATCGCCTTTGACATATACGGGCGTTTCAGGCGAATTGATATATTTGGGCAGCGAGCCGTCCAGGACGCGCGCGCCGAAACCGACCACCGTTGATCGGGCGTCGATAATGGGAAAAACAATGCGGCTGCGGAACCGGTCGTAATACCCGTTGTCCTGCCCGGCCATGACAAGGCCGGCTTTCTGCGCAAGCCCGGGATCGAATTTCTGCCCGGCCAGATGGCGAAAGAGCGAAGGCTCCTGCTCCGGCGCATAGCCGAGGCGGAAGATCTTTGCGGTCTCCGGGGTGATGGTGCGTTTATTAAGATACGCATGCGCCGCTGCGGCCGCAGGCGTGCGCAATACGCCCTGGTAGAACGCGGCAGCGGTTTCATTGATCCTGTGTATCTGTGTCACCAGGCCGCTTGTCCTGTCCGCGCCGGGGCGCCGCTCGGGCAGGATGATCCCCGCTTTGCGCGCGAGGTGCTCGACCGCTTCGGGGAATTCCATGCGCTCATACTGCATAAGGAAATTAAACGCATTCCCTCCGGCGCCGCAGCCGAAACAGTGATATATCTGTTTTTCCGCCGACACCATGAACGATGCGGTCTTTTCCTTATGGAACGGGCAGCATGCCTTGAAGTTCCTGCCCGATCTCTTGAGCGGGATATACGCTGAAATGACCTCGACAATATCGGTGCGCCCGAGTATGTCGTCCAATACAGCTTCGTCGATAAAACCAGCCATGGGTTCGCGTTCTATGAATTTAACGCGCCGTTCGTATGCGGCCGCGGCGCGTAATACGCCTGAATCCGGAAATGGCTTCGATCTCGAAGTCTCCGTAACGGGCGATGTTGTCCAGGAGCAGGTTCATGCCTAATGTGTCCGAGGATATGTGCCCTGCGATCACGACGTTCAGGTTCGCCTCGGTCACGTTCTTGAGGTGGTCCTCGCTCAGGTGCATGGATACGAGCGTTCGAACGCCCGACCGGTACAAATGTTTGTATACATTCTGCGGGCCTTCGGTCCCTCCGGTCATCTCGACCAGTACCTTTCCGCAGGGCCGGCGCGGGTTTCCGAGGATGATACGGGGGCCGCACAGTGAATCGGCCGCATGCTGGTATTCGGGGATTTCCATGAGGATACCGATGATGTCTTTCAGACATGCCGGTCTTGTGCGCTCAAGGAGCCGCGAAATGAACCGGTATGCGTGATTGTCGGCCGGCGTATGGCAGCATATGAACGGCAATCCGAGCAGGCGCGCCGCGTCGACGCTGCGTTGATGGTTCGCCGACAACAGCCGGCGCTCGACCTGCCGGCGGCGTTCGTCGAGGAATCCCTGGGCAACGCGCTCGGGGATCCCCGCATTCCTCATGACGTCGACCTGGACCTGCATGACGCCGAACAATCCTGCGAGCGCCCGCCCCTGCGGGTGATGCGCCATGACCAGATCGATGCGCCGCGTCCGGCGCAGGCGGTCGGCAAGGAGCAGTTCCGGCACATCCATGTCGATGCCCGCGAGGATCGAGGTGACCTCGGTCGTCAGCGGGCCGTTGAGGACTGCGCTGTCCGCATACCCGCGTATGTTTTTTTTGGCGCGCCGCGGGTCGGCGGCAATACCGGAGCGGACGGCTAATTCAAAGAATCTGGATAATTTCATCGATGCTATTTTTTCTTCTTTGGGTGATCCCGGTCGATCTCGAAGACAGCGTTGTTGAACGTGTCGTTCGGCGTCAGCTTCGACATGAGGGTCTTCCAGACAAAGCCGTACACCGACGGGGCAAGAAAAACGAGTCCCGTGCCCGAGATGGAGGTCTTGACGCTTTTGCGCAGGTAGGGGTTGTCAGTGGCCATGAAAAAATAAAAGAGCAGGCTCGTCAGGAGAAATGCGCGCAGGATCCCCAGGAAACATCCTCCCCACCTGCTCAGGGCAGGAACCACTGTCATGTTGACGAACCGTTCGAATAAAAGCCGCGCAAACCCGATGGCCGCATATCCCAGGCATGCGAGAACCGCAAAGAGAGAGCCCTCAAGGGTCCGGGCATCAAGGATATATTCATTGCCGAGGAATTCGGCGGCCGTCCGGTAATAATGAAGGGACACGTAGGCCGCAACGAGCGCTGCCGCGAGCTTGAAGCCTTCAGAAGCAGCGCCGTTCTTGAGACCGACTATCAGTATGCGAAGAAAGATAACGAATGCGAGTATATCGACCCAGTTCAAATGGATCAGGAATGAGGCCAGGTGCGCCATGATAACTCTTTCGTAGGCAATGATTAATTGTTAAAAGTATAGCACAAAAAAGGATAATGTCAAGAAAGCGCTTTCAAATTTATAAAGCAAGCGGGGCCAGCAACTTAGATAGTGTTCCGGCCCCGCCTGCTTTTGATGCGTTGTCATGCTGCCTGTGCGCGTGTTTTTGCGCCTGGGCAAACGCGATTAATACATGCCTCCGCCCATGCCTCCCATTCCGCCTCCGGGCGGCATCGGCGGCATTTTGTCTTCTTTTTCCGGCTTATCGCATACGATCGCTTCGGTCGTCAGCAGGAGCGCGGCGATACTGGCTGCGTTCTGGAGCGCGCTGCGGGTGACCTTGGTCGGATCGATGACGCCTGCCTCAAGCATATCGACATACGAATCCTGCGAGACATCGTAGCCGATATTGGTCTTTTCGGTCTTGATGCGGTGCACGACGACCGAACCTTCAAGGCCGGCGTTCTGCGTGATCTGCCTGAGCGGTTCTTCAATGGCACGTTTAACGATATCCGCGCCGATCTTTTCGTCGCCTTCGAGCTTCATTTTATCAAGGGACGGGATCGTGCGCAGAAGCGCGACGCCGCCGCCGGGTACGATACCTTCCTGCGTGGCAGCGCGTGTCGCATGGAGCGCGTCTTCCACGCGCGCTTTCTTTTCCTTCATCTCCGTTTCGGTCGCGGCGCCGACATTGATTACCGCAACGCCGCCGGAAAGCTTAGCGAGGCGTTCCTGGAGCTTTTCCTTGTCGTAGTCGGAATCCGACGTTTCGATCTGTTTCTTGAGCTGGGCGACGCGCGCCTTGATCGCCGCATCCTTTCCCGCTCCTTCGACGATGGTGGTGTTCTCCTTGTCGATGCGGATGCGCTTGGCCTTCCCGAGATCCTCGATATCGACGTTCTCGAGCTTTATGCCGAGGTCTTCGGTGATGGCCTTGCCGTTGGTGAGGATCGCGATATCTTCAAGCATCGCTTTGCGGCGGTCGCCGTATCCGGGCGCCTTGACCGCGCAGATCGAAAGCGTGCCGCGGATCTTGTTCACGACCAGCGTGGCAAGCGCTTCGCCCTCGACCTCTTCCGCGATAATGACCAGCGGCTTGCTCGAGCGCGCAACTTTTTCCAGCAGGGGCAGCAGGTCTTTGAGATTCGATATTTTTTTCTCGTGGATGAGAATATACGGATCATCGAGGACCACTTCCATGCGCTCGGCGTCGGTGACGAAATACGGGGAAAGGTATCCCTGGTCGAACTGCATACCCTCGACAACCTCTAATGTAGTTGCGGTTGATTTTGCTTCTTCGACCGTGATGACGCCGTCCTTGCCGACTTTTTCCATGGCATCGGCGATCAACTCTCCGATGACGGTATCGCCGTTGGCTGCAATAGTAGCTACCTGCGCGATCTCTTTTTTATCCTTGATCGGCTTAGAAAGCTTTTGCAGCTCTTCAACGACCTTCTCGACCGCTTTTTCAATGCCGCGCTTTAATTCCATCGGATTTGAGCCGGCGGTCACGTTTTTCAATCCTTCGCGATAGATCGCTTCGGCAAGCACGGTCGCGGTCGTGGTGCCGTCGCCTGCGATATCCGACGTTTTTTCGGCGACTTCTTTCACCATCGCCGCGCCCATGTTCTCGAACGGGTCTTCAAGCTCGACTTCCTTCGCCACGGTCACGCCGTCCTTGGTGATGGTCGGCGAGCCGAATTTTTTATCAAGGACCACATTGCGTCCTTTGGGGCCGAGGGTCACCTTGACCGCCCGGGCGAGCTGCTCGACGCCGGACAGTATCTTCCTGCGGCCTTCATCCTGGTACAGCAGTTGCTTTGCCATGGTTCCTCCTGTTATTTTACAATGGCGAGTATGTCCTCTTCCCGCATGATAAGGATCTCTTCGCCGTCTTTCGTGGTGATCTCGTTGCCCGAATATTTTCCGTATAATACCTTGTCACCGACCTTCACCTCGAGCGCGGATACGGTGCCGTTATCGAGTACCTTGCCTTTGCCCACTGCGACGATGAGCCCTTCCTGCGGTTTCTCCTTCGCTGAGTCGGGCAGGACGATGCCGCCTTTTGTTTTGGTTTCGGCCTCGAGCGGTTTTACCGCGACGCGGTCTCCCAGGGGTTGAATCTTCATTTCTCCACCTCCTTTAACCGGTTGATAATGGTTATTTTCAAGTTAGCAATCCCATCCCCAGAGTGCTAATTATAGCCAAACCCGCACCGTTGTCAAGAATTTTTTTCGGGATTTTTATTCGATGACGGCGAGGGTTTCTCCGACGAGGACGGTCGAGCCCTCTTCCTTGAGTATCTGCGTGAGCACGCCGGAAACCGGGCACGGCAGGTTGAACGCGGCTTTGTCCGTCGTCAATTCGACCAGGTCGTCCTTTTCCTTGACCGTATCCCCTGCTTTGCAGAACCAGAAGGTTACAGTCGCTTTGTTCACCCCTTCACCGAGCGGCGGCAGCATAACATTGGTCATGTGACAGGCTCCTTATCAGATAATGGGCGACATCGTCGAACAATACCGTGCGGCCTGCTTCGGCTTCGATCGATGTCATTACCGCATCCGATCCGCACGGGCGAATGAGGGAAAATTCCTCAAGCCCTTTCGATTTTACAATGAGCGATATTCCGTGGTACGAGGTCCAGTGCCTGACCGCGATGCCGATGGACGCGATCTTGCGGTTTTCGACCCACACGCCCGTAAGGCCTTTCCTGCGCCCCGCATCGATCCCGTAAGGCTTGAGCGTTTCCATCACGGCTTCTTCGAGCGACCTGAGGTATGCGTGCAGGTCGTTGCCATAGGCGGCCATGGGGTATATCGGGTACGCGATGAGCTGTCCGGGAGCGTGATAGGTCACGTCCCCTCCCCGGTCCGCATCGATCACCTCGATGCCGCGCTCGAAATACTCGTGCCGGGGCAAAAGCAGGCTGTCCGGTTTTGACGAACGGCCTGCGGTGATGACCGGATAATGCCGGCACAGAATGAGCGTCGCCGGCAGGCTGCCCTCAACGACGCGCGCATGGACGCGCTGCTGTTCCTCCAGCGCCGTGCAATAATCCACCAGTCCCAGGTCTATGATATGCATAAAAGTTGAAAACGCGGTCAATGCTAAAAACGGGGTCAGAATTATTTATTGAAGCTCTGTCCGGCGTCGGCAATAAATAATTCTGACCCCGTTTTTAGCCGTGCAGGGCTTCGGTTATCGATTCGGACAAAGTCGGATGCGGCAGTATGGTGTTGCGCAGCTGCTCGACGGTCATTCCGGACTGCGCCGCGACGGTGATCGTGCCGATGAGTTCGGTCGCCCTCGGGCCGATGATAGATCCGCCCACGATCCTGCCGGTTTGTTCCTCTGCAAGGATCTTGACGTATCCTTCGGTCTCGTCAAGGATGCGCGCCATGCCGGAACCCATAAAATCGAACCGGTACGGCCGTATGCTCATGCCGAGTTGTCTGGCGCGTTCCTCAGAAAGGCCGGTACACGCGATCTCGGGATCGGTGAATACGCACGAAGGCACGACAGGACCGCACGGTGCGGACGCGGCAGTGAAGGCGCCTGCCATTGCACTGACGGCGCCGCGTCCCTGGAACGCGGCGTAATGCGCAAGCATGATGCCGCCCGTGCAGTCTCCCGCGGCATAGATCGAAGGAACGCCGGTCTGCATCATATCGTTCACGGCAGAGGCTCCGTTAGCCTGTACGACTGCCCCGGCAGCTTCCAATCCGAGATCTGCCGCAAAAGGTTTCCTTCCCACGCACACGAGGGTCTTTTCGAACCCGCTGCGGTCTATGGTCCGGACGTCGCATGAGGTTTTGACATCGATCCTTTTTTTCTTGAAGCACACGGCGAGCTTCGATGCAATGTCCGCATCCATGCCGGGTAAAAGCTGCGCCATCAACTCGACGATCGTCACCCGGGCCCCGAGGCACGCAAAAAGACTTGCGAATTCGCACCCGATGACCCCGCCCCCCACGATCAAAAGCGACCGTGGTATGTCCGTCAGCGCCAGGATCTGGTCGCTCGACAGCACGGATGTGCCGTCGAACGGAAGGTCCTTGAGCTGGACCGGGACCGAGCCGGTCGCGGCGAGAATCCATTTTGTTTTATATTCCGCATTTCCTGCCTGTACGCGATCCGGGCCGAGGACGCGGGCCTGCGCCTGTATGATATCGACGCCCGTGAGCATGGCGTTGATGCCGTTGCGCAATTGGGCGATGATCTTGTTTTTACGCTCCTGGACCTGGGAAAAGACGATCTCCGGGGCCTGCAGGCTCACGCCGAACGATGCGGCTTTTTTTGCAGTGCTGAATATTTTTGCGGATTGGATGAGCGCTTTGGTGGGGATACATCCGGTATTGAGGCAGGTGCCGCCGAGCGCGCCTTTTTCGATCAACGCGCATTTCATACCGCGGCTGCGCGCTTCCATGCACGCGGAGATCCCTGCCCATCCAGCGCCTATGACGACAAGATCATACATAACGGATGTTTAAAGGGCTAAGAGCGAGACTAATTCTTTGATGGAATCTGCGGATGCTTTCATCTGCGCATGTTCCTGCGCGTTCAATTCAAGCGGGACGATTGTTTCGATCCCGTTTTTGCCGATGACGCAGGGGACGCCGACACAGATGCCGTCCAGGCCGTATTCTCCCTCGAGATATGCGCTCACGCCCAGTTGTATCCGGCTGTCCGCTGCAACGGCCTTGACGATCTGCGCGATCGCGGCTGACGGCGCGAAATATGCTGATCCGGTGCCGTAGAGCGATACGATCTCTTTGCCTCTGTTGACGGTCCGGTTGACCAGGGAATCGATCTGGCCGGTTGTCATGATATCGGTCAGTTTCTTCCCGTTGACGGTCGAGAACCGGGGCAGCGGCATCATGGCCTCTCCGTGGCTGCCGATCACCGAGGCCCGCACTGCGGTCACCGGCTGCGACAATTCTTTCGCGATGAGATTGGCGAATCGGCTTGCATCGAGCGTTACGCCCATGCCGAACACCCTCGACCGGCCGAAGCCGAGTTTTCTGAACATGAAATACGTCATCGCGTCAAGCGGGTTCGTTACCACGATGACGATCGCCTGCGGGGCATGCCGTCGTATATGGGCGCTGATGCCGGCCAGGATCTGGCAGTTCTTCTGAAGCAGGTCTTCCCTGGTCATGCCCGGCTTGCGCGCAAGGCCCGCGGTGACCACAATGACGGAAGAATCTTTGATATCCTCCAGGTGCTCGCTTCCGCAGACCGCTGCATCGCGCAACAGGAGCGCGCGGGAATCCTCGATATCGAACGCTTTGGCTGCGGCGAGTTTCGGGGCGATATCGATCAGGTATACCGATGCGTCGTTTTCTGCCGCGATGCGCGCTGCCGCAAGCCCTCCCACATTTCCTGCGCCGATAACGGATATCTTCATGATTTTTTGACGAGCCGTATGACCGCGTCCGCCATCTCTTTGGTCCCGACAGCAGAGGGGTCGTCGCGGCTCGGTTTCAGATCGTAGGTAACGGACCGTCCTTCGGCAAGCACCTGCCTGACCGCTGACTCAAGCCGGTCGGCCGCGGCCTGCTCGCGCAGATGGCGCAGCATCAGCGCCCCTGAAAGGATCATGGCGGTCGGATTGACTTTGTTCAGGCCGGCGTATTTGGGCGCTGACCCGTGCACCGCCTCGAAAACCGCGTTCGTCTCCCCGATATTGGCGCCCGGCGCAACGCCGAGCCCTCCGACAAGGCCGGCGCACAGGTCGGAAAGGATATCTCCGTAAAGGTTCGGCAGAACGAGCACGTCGTAATTATGCGGTTTCTGCACCAGCTGCATTGACATATTATCCACGATCGCATCTTCGAACACGAGCCGGCCCGCATATTCCGCCCCGACTGCGCGGGCGACCTTGAGGAACAGGCCGTCGGTGAATTTCATGATGTTGGCCTTATGGACCGCGGTGACTTTTTTTCTGCCGTGGGCGAGCGCGTATTCGCACGCATAGCGCACGATGCGTTCGGTGGCGAATATCGAAATGGGCTTGATGGATATCCCCGAATCGGGCCGGATGGATTTTCTGGTGTATTTTTCGATCGTTCTGATGAGCTCGGCGGTTTCCGGTTTGCCCTGTTCGAACTCGATGCCCGCGTAAAGGTCCTCGCTGTTCTCCCGGACGATCACCAGGTCGATGTCTTTATACGGGCTTTTGACCCCCGGATAGGTCCTGGCGGGCCGGACGCACGCGTACAGGTCGAGGGCATGGCGGAGGGCGACGTTCACCGACCTGAACCCCTTGCCGACCGGAGTGGTTATGGGGCCTTTTAATGCGACTCTGTTCCTTTTGATCGAATCGACGGTGGCTGCGGGAAGGAGTTCTCCGGCCTTGTCGAGCGCGGTCTGCCCCGCTGTTTGTATGTCCCAGATGATGTCGACCCCGGTCGCTTCGATACAGCGCCGCGCCGCTTCGCTGATCTCCGGGCCGATGCCGTCTCCGGGTATAAGCGTCACTGTGTGTGCCATATTGACAATCCTCTTACGGGATCTTTAATCCGCCGTATTTCTTGATGAACGGGATCACGCCGCCTTCTTTGAGGAATCCCTGCATGACCGGCGGCAAGGGCTTGATCCGCAGGTCCCGGCCCCGCGTAACGTTCCTGACGATGCCCCGGTCGAGGTCTATGTCGAGCGAATCGCGCTCCTGTATCCCGGACGTATCCGTTTCGATGAGAAGCAGGCCGACGTTGAAGGCATTGCGGAAGAATATGCGCGCGAACGATTCGGCAACGACCGCGACAAGGCCGGCGCCCTTTATGACCAGCGGCGCCTGCTCGCGGGACGAGCCCATGCCGAAGTTCTTGCCGGCAACCAGAATGGACGATCCCGGCGCTATCTTTTGATAAAAATCCGGGTCGATATCCTCCATGATATGCTTTGACAGCTCCTTGATATCGGTGATAGAGAATTTATACCGGCCCGAAATGATAAAATCGGTGTTGATGTTATCGCCGAGCTTTAGCGCTGCGCCTTTGAATTCCATTAGTCGTTTCCAGAATTGCGGGGTCGGATCTTTTTATTTCCTGCACGTCTTAACGCCGGAAATAAATAGATCTGACCCCGAAGTTCGACGCTACATCTGCTTGAATTCTTCGGGGTTCTTGACCTTCGACATCGCCGCGTCGATAGTGATCAGCCCTTTGTTGTACAATTCCTTGAGGCATTTATCCATCGTTTTCATTCCGAACTGGGAACCGGTCTGCATGATCGTCGGGATCTGCTCGATCTCCTGCTCGCGGATAAGATTGCGGATAGCCGGCGTTGCGACGAGCGTTTCGCACGCGAGCACGCGCCCCTGCCCCGATGCGTGCGGTATGAGCGTCTGAGAGATGATCCCCTGAAGGCAGTCGGCAAGCTGGAGCCTCACCTGCTGCTGCTGGTGCGGCGGGAAAACGTCTATGATGCGGCCGATCGTCTGCGGCGCGTCCGGCGTGTGGAGCGTCGCAAGCACGAGATGGCCCGTTTCCGCCGCGGTGAGCGTCGTCGAAATGGTATCGAGGTCGCGCATCTCGCCGACCACGATGACATTGGGGTCCTGGCGCAGGCAGTGGCGCAGCGCCTCGGAGAAGGAATGCGTGTCCGCGTACACCTCGCGCTGTTTGATGATCGCTTTTTTGTTCGTGTAGATGAATTCGATGGGGTCCTCGATCGTGATGAGGAGGCACTCGCGCTCGTTATTGATCAGGTTGATGACCGAAGCAAGCGACGTGGTCTTGCCGACGCCCGTCGGGCCCGTCACGAGCACGAGCCCGTTGGGCCGGCGCGCAAGGTCCAGGACCACCGGCGGAAGCCCGAGCGTTTCGATATTCGGTATCTCAAGGGGTATGCGGCGGAACGCCCCTTCGACCGATCCTTTCTGCATGTGGATGTTCACGCGGAAACGGTCGAGGTTGGGCAGGGCGAGCGAGAAATCGAGTTCCAGGTCCCGCTCGAACATCTCTTTCTGCGTATCGGTCAGGACCCCGTATATCATCTTTTTTATCGCATCGCGCGTGAGGCTGATCGCTTCATGGCGGTGGAGTTTTCCGTCAATGCGGTAAATGGGCGGTTCGTTCTCGGTGAGGTGCAGATCGGAGGCCCGTTTCTTGACGCAGAGCATCATCAATTCGTTAATATCCATTCGTCCCTCCTTTTTTACAGATACGTTCGCGGATCCGTGATCCGTCCCGTTATCGCCGATGCGGTCACCGTGGCCGGCGACGCAAGATAGATACTGGCGGTCGGATTGCCCATTCTGCCTTTGAAATTCCTGTTGGCGGTCGAAATGACGGTCTCCCCGTCGGCGGGCACGCCGTTGTGGGTCCCCACGCACGGCCCGCATCCGGGAGCGACGACCACCGCGCCCGCCTTGATGAATGTATCGATATACCCGGCCTTGAGCGCCTCGAGCATGATCTGCCTGGATGCGGGCGCGATGATAAAACGGACGTTATCGGCAACGCGCCTGTTCCGGAGGATCCCTGCGCTTACCTTCAGGTCGGCGAGCCTGCCGTTCGTGCACGTGCCGAGGAACGCCTCGTTGATCCTGACTTTTTTCAGTGCGGCGGCCGTCGTCACGGTATCGACGTTATGCGGGACCGAGACCTGAGGCTTCAGTTTCGATATGTCGAACGTCATTGATGATTCGTACGCGGCGTCCCGGTCAGGGCTGACGGTCTTGATCTGTGCGCCTGCAGGAACGCGCGCGCGCAGCCACGCGAGGGTTTTTGCGTCCTGCGGCATGAACCCTGCCTTGGCGCCCATTTCGACAACGAGATTGCACATGGTCATGCGGCCGTCGATATCCATGGCGTCTATGACCGGTCCGGTGAATTCGATCGCTTTGTAGGTAGCGCCGCCGGCGCCGACTGCGCCGATGATATGGAGGATGATATCTTTGGGATAAATGCCCGCGGGGACCGCGCCCGTGACGGATATTTTCATGGTCGCGGGGACCTTGAACCAGTTCTTTCCGGCAGCAAGCGCCACCGCAAGGTCGGTCGAACCGACGCCTGTCGAGAACACCCCGAGCGCCCCGTACGTGCAGGTATGCGAATCGGCTCCGAGGACAAGGTCGCCGGGAAGCACACTGCCTGATTCAGGGATGACCTGATGGCAGACGCCGCAGCCGATATCGAACAGGCCGACGTTGAAATCAGCCGAGAATGCGCGCATTTTCTTGTGTACCCGCGAAACGCCTTCGTTCGGGGACGGAGCGCTGTGGTCGATGACCATGCAGAACGGGGTTTTCAGTTTTCTGATGCCCATTTCACGCACGCGGTCGATGATGATCGACGACGTCCCGTCCTGGCCGAAGGCGAAGTCGATCGCGCATATGGCGAAATCGCCCGCAGTTACGTCCCTGCCTGCGTGAGCGCTCAATATCTTTTCGGCGATTGTCTTGCCCATGAATGCAACCCTTATATGGTATTCAGGAACTGTTCGAGCCTGTCCATTCCCTTCTCGATCCGGGCCATGCCGGTCGCGTAGGACATGCGCACATACCGGTCATCGCCGAACGCGATGCCCGGTATGACCGCGACAAGCTGTTCATCGAGGAATTTTGCCGCGAATGACATGGAATCAAGTTTGGTCTTGGAGATATCGCAGAAAATATAGAACGCGCCGCCGGGCGTCACCGCCGCGATGCGGGGCATCTTCGCGAGGCGCGCAACGATGTAATCCCTTCGTTTCCGGAATTCGGAGCACATGTTTTCCGAGAAGGTCCCGGGCATGGCAAGCGCGGCCACAGCCGCCTTTTGCGATATGGACGCCGGATTCGACGTCGTATGGTCCTGGAGGTTCGAAATGGCCTGCGCGACGTCTGAGGGCGCGCCGAGGTATCCGATGCGCCAGCCCGTCATCGAATGGCTCTTGGAAAGGCCGTTGACCGTTATGGTCAGGTCGTAGATGTCCTTGTCCAGACCCGCGATGGACTCATGGTTGTTCCCGTCGAAAATGATCTTTTCGTAAATTTCGTCGGATATGCAGAAGATCTTCCGGGAAACGCAGATATGAGCGATATCCGCGAGCTCTTTTTTATTGTAGACGCAGCCGGTCGGGTTGGAAGGGCTGTTGAGTATGAGCGCCCGCGTCTTCGGGGTAATATTCGTTTTCAGGTCGTCCGGCGTGATCTTGAACGCGCTGTCCGCGCCCGTCTTGACGATGCGGGGGACGCCGCCGCACAGATGTACCATTTCCGGATAGCTGACCCAGTATGGCGAGGGGATGATGACCTCTTCTCCCGGGTCCAGGAGGGCGAACAATGCGTTGAATATACTGTGCTTGGCCCCGCAGGATACGACGATCTGATGCGGCGCGTACACAAGGCCGTTGTCGCGTTTGAATTTCTCGCAGACTGCCTGTTTCAGCTCGGGTATGCCGGTGGTGGGGGTGTATTTGGTGAACCCCGACGCGATCGCCTCGCAGGCCGCCTTTTTGACAACATCAGGAGTGTCGAAATCGGGTTCTCCTGCGGCGAACGATACGACGTCTTTACCGTCACCCGCGAGTTTCTTTGCCTTTGACGTAATGGACAAAGTCGGCGACGGATGTATCTTCTTGATACGTTCGGACAGCCGTGTGTCGATACGCATGGAGATTATAGAGAATCTCGTTCTTTCTTGAAAATACCGCGTATGCCGCCGAGGAATTTCTTCGGAGGTTTGGCCTGTTTTTTGGGAGGCTGTATCTCCGGTGCAGCCGGTTTTGCGGCTTCAGGATGCCCGGGCTTCGATTTTTCTTCGTGCTGCTTCGCTGCGGCGCCCTCTCCGGATGAAGCCCCTTTTGATTCTTTCTCTTTCTTTTTATGCTTTTCGGTCTTTTCCTTCACGGGCAGTTCCGTGAGCTGGAAAAGGACCATCTGCGCATCGTCGCCGCGCCTGTTCTCCATCCTCAATATCCGCGTGAACCCGCTCGCATGAGATTTGTACCGCGGGGCGATATCGCCGAAGAGCGTTTTCACCAGGGCATGCTCGCCGAGCTCCGAGAACGCACGGCGCTTTTTGTCGAGCGTACCGTCCTTTGCCCATGATATGAGTTTTTCCGCGACCGGCTGCGCGGCCTTGGCGCGCGTCAGCGTGGTATGTATGGACCCGTGCGCAAACAGCGCCCGGATGAGGCTTTTGACGGTTGCGGTGCGCCAGGCCGTCCTGCGGCTGAACTGATGTTTCGCTTTTCTATGTCTCATGGTTTGATCCTTATCTTGCCCGTGATATTATTTCTTGAGTTTTTTCGAGTCGATCTGCATGCCGAGCGTCAGCCCCATGCCGCCGAGAAGCTGCTTGATCTCGGTCAGGGACTTTTTGCCGAAGTTCTTGAAACCGAGCATCTCGTCCTCGCCGCGCTTGACAAGATCGGCGATCGTCTTGATGTTCGCTTCGCGCAGGCAGTTCGACGACCTGACGGAAAGCTCGAGCTCCGATATCGGCAGCCGCAGTTTCTCATACAGCGCGGCTTCTTCCTGCGTCATCTCCGGTTCTTCGATCTCTTCTTCGGGCAGCTGGCCGAAATTGACGAATATGTCGAAATGGCGCTGGAGGATATTCGACGCGTAGAGAAGCGCGTCCTTGGGGCTGATGGCGCCGTTGGTCGTGATCTCGAGGTTCAGCTTATCGTAATCGGTCCGCTGGCCCACGCGCGTGTTCTCCACGGCGAAATTGACCTTTCTGACCGGGCTGAATATCGAATCGACCGCGATCGTGCCGATGGAATGTTCTTCTTTTTTGTTGAGGTCCTGCGGCACGTACCCCCTGCCGCGGGCGACTTCCATCTCAAGAGAGAACTTCGTATCCTTGGTGAGCGTGCAGATATGGAGCCCCGGATTGATGACCTCGATGGTCTCGTCGGTCTCGATGTCCTTGCCCGTCACCGGGCCTTTTGAGCTCTTCTTGATGGTGACGGTCTTGGGGACTTTTGAATGCGACCGCAGGATCAGGTTCTTGATGTTGAGAATGATCTCGGTCACGTCCTCGAGCACGCCGGGGATATTGGTGAATTCATGCGATGCGCCCGAAAATTTCACCGAGGTGACGGCCGCCCCTTCGATCGACGAAAGCAGGACCCTGCGCAGGCCGTTGCCGATGGTCACTCCGTAGCCGCGCTCGAACGGCGCCGCCGAGAACCTGCCGTACGTATTGGTGTAGCTGGATTCGTCGCATTCCAATTTCTTCGGTAGCTGAAAATCTCTCCACTTTACTCCCATGGTTCCTCCCTTATTCCCCGCGCGGCCTGCCTGCGCAGCTTCAGCGGGGACGTATATGACGTTATTTCGAATACAATTCGACGATGAGCTGTTCTTCGATCGGATGCAGGATATCGCTTTTTTCCGGCAGCCGCACCACGCGCGCGGTCAGCTGCGCCGGCGCGAACTCAAGCCACGCGGGAACACTGCGCTCTTTGGTGTATTCCAGGTTCTCCTTGATGCGGTTTTTCCCCGTTTCTTTTCCGGTTATGGCGACGACATCGCCGGTCCTGATGAGATACGACGGGATGTTGACGCGCCTGTTATTGACGCTCACGTGATTATGCCTGACGATCTGCCGCGCGTGCGAGCGGGATAATCCCAGCCCCATCCTGAATATAACGTTGTCGAGCCTGCGCTCGAGCAACTGCAAAAGGACCTTGCCGGTGACGCCTTTCGATTTGGATGCCTGCGCGAAATACCCTCTGAACTGGCTCTCGAGGACCCCGTAGATGCGTTTTACTTTCTGCTTCTCGCGCATCTGAAGGCCGTAGTTTGACAGTTTCATGCGGGTCTTGGCAGAACCGTGCTGGCCCGGGGGGAAATTACGCTTATTGACCGCGCATTTGTCCGTATTGCACCGGGTCCCTTTCAAAAACAATTTTTCCTGCTGCCTGCGGCAGAGCCTGCATACCGAATCTGTATATCGAGCCATGTGTGTTTACTCCGTCCCTTTATATTTGGGTTATACCCTGCGTTTTTTCTTCGCCCGGCAGCCGTTGTGCGGTATCGGGGTGATGTCCTTTATCGAAGTCACGATAAGCCCTCCCGCCTGAAGCGCGCGGATGGCGGATTCGCGTCCCGGCCCCGGTCCGCGTACGAGCACGTCGACCGATCTGAGTCCCATGTCCTTTGCGCGTTTGGCGGCGTCGGTGCCCGCGACCTGCGCGGCGAACGGCGTCGATTTGCGCGATCCGCCGTAGCCGACGATGCCGGGCGTGGACCAGGTGATGGTATTGCCCTGCTTGTCGGTAATATTGATGACCGTATTATTGAAGCTCGCCAGTATATGCGCGATGCCGGCGGTCACGCCTTTGAGGGTCTTTTTCTTTTTTGAGGACGGCGCGCTCTGGGTACCTGCCGGAGCATGCGCCGCGGGTGCCGCTGACTGCGACTGTGTGTTCTTTTCACCTGCCATGTACTATCTCCTCGTTATCACTTCTTGGTGGCTTCTTTTTTTACGATGATCGAACCGCTTTTCTTCGGGCCTTTTCTCGTCCGGGCATTGGTGCGGGTGCGCTGGCCCCTGACGGGCAGGCCTTTTTTGTGGCGGTATCCGCGGTACGACCCGATATCCATCAGGCGCTTGATATTCTGCGAGATGTCGCGCCGCAGGTCGCCTTCGGCCTTGACCGTGCTTTTCTGAAGCGTATTGGTGATGTGCGATATTTCTTCCTCGCTCAGGTCCTTTGCGCGCTTTTCGGCGGGGACATTGGCGTCCTTGAGTATCTGTTTGACGTTATAGCTGCCGATGCCGTATAAATACGTCAGCGCGACGTCTATGCGTTTATGTTTCGGCAGATCTACACCTAAGATTCTTGGCACGGGTTCCTCCTCTTACAATTCGTATACGGGCGCCTTATCCCTGGCGCTGTTTATGCTTGGCTGTCGTGCAGATGACGCGCACGACCCCGCGGCGCTTGATGATCTTGCATTTGTCGCAGATCTTCCTGATGGATGCTTTTACTTTCACCGTCCGGTTCCTTTCGAGTATCGATCGCCTATTTTACCCTGAAGGTTATCCTGCCCCGCGTCAGGTCATACGGCGACAGTTCAAGCTTCACTTTGTCGCCCGGCAGTATGCGGATAAAGTTCATGCGCATCTTTCCGGATACGTGAGCGAGCACCGTATGGCCGTTCTCAAGGGCGACCTTGAACACGGCGTTGGGCAGTGCTTCCAGGACTACGCCTTCGGTCTCAATATGTTCTTCTTTTGGCATGGTTGTGGGACCCTTGCCCTGTTACGCGCAGAGCGTGAGTATCTCCGCGCCCTTTTCGGTCAGGGCGACCGTATGTTCCCAGTGCGCCGATAATTTACCGTCTGCAGTCACCGCGGTCCAGCCGTCGTCGAGGACTTCGCATTCCCATGTCCCCTGGTTGATCATCGGTTCGATGGCGAACACCATGCCTTCCGTGAGGACCGGCCCCCGGCCTTTCATGCCGAAATTCGGTATTTCCGGGTCTTCGTGCAGGGCAACGCCGATGCCGTGTCCGACGAACTGGCGCACGACGCCGTATCCGGCCTGTTCGGCGCACTGCTGTATCGCGTGCGAAATATCAGAGAGCCTGTTGCCCGCGCGCATCTGCCGTATTCCCGCGGAAAGGCTTTTACGCGTGACATCGATGAGCCGCTTTGCATCCGGGGGCGCGTTCCCAACGGGCACTGTCACCGCGGCATCCGAATAAAATCCCTTGTATCTGATGCCCATGTCGAGCGACACGATATCGCCTTCACGGATCAGCCTGCTTCCCGGAATTCCGTGCACGACCTCGTCGTTGATCGAAACGCACACGGTGCCGGGGTATCCCCGGTAGCCTAAAAAAGCGCTTTCAACCTTTGCGGACTCCATAAGGCGCGCGGCACACCGGTCGAGTTCCCCGGTCGTGACCCCTGCTTTGATCGCCTGCTGGACCGCGCGCAGGATATCCGCCAGGATCTTTCCCGCCGAACGCATGACCGCCAGGTCTTGCGGGGATTTAACCGGGATCATCGCAAAGAACGCGCTGTATCAATGATCTTTTCCAGCACGACCGCCGCATCGCCGTCAGCGGATACGGTCGTCAGGACGCCCGCCGCGCGGTAATATTCCAGCAGCGACGCTGCCTCCCCGCGATAGACCGCGAGGCGCTTCTTGATCGTTTCTTCTTTATCGTCATCGCGCTGGTACAGCTCGCCGCCGCAGTGATCGCAGCGGCCAGCCTGTTTCGGCGGCATGTTCGTCCGGTGGAACAGTGCGCCGCATTTCCTGCACACGAGCCTTCCCGACAGGCGCTGCACGATGACCGGCTCGCTCGAATCGAGGTCGAACACGACGTCGATCTTCATGGAACGTGCGGCAAGGATCGTATCGAGGGTTTGCGCCTGGTTGAGCGTCCGCGGATACCCGTCGAGTATGAATCCGTTTTTGACGTCAGGCTGGCCGAACCGCTCCTCGAGCATCTTCGTGACGAGCGTATCGGGCACCAGAAGCCCCTTGTTCATGTAATCCCTGGCCTCGAGCCCGAGCGGTGTCGCACCGGCGACATTCTGCCGGAGAAGGTCCCCGGTCGAAATATGCGCGAGCTGCAATTTCTGCGCCATTGCCTTGGCCTGCGTCCCTTTGCCCGCTCCCGGCGGCCCTAACAGCACGATCCTCATACGCGGCGTCCTTTTACCCGGGAGCCTTTGAGGAACCCCTCATAGTGGTGCATGACCAGGTGCGACTCGATCTGTCTGATCGTGTCGAGCATGACGCCGACGATGATAAGGATCCCGGTGCCGCCGAAGAAAGACGCGACCAGGTACGGTACCTTGAGCCAGGCCATGATAAAGTCGGGGAAGATCGCGATGATCGCGATAAATATCGCGCCCGCGAGCGTGATACGGTTCATGACGAAATACAGGTAATCCGACGTCGGCTTTCCCGGGCGTATGCCGGGGATGAAACCGCCGTACTTGCGCATGTTCTCCGCCACGTCGAGCGGGTTGAACACGATCGCGTTGTAGAAATAACAGAAGAATATGATGAGGAGCGCATAGGCGAATGAGTACATCCAGTGCCCGCGGGCGAACGCCATTGCCCACTGCTGGAACCCGGCATTCGGAACGAACGACGCGATGGTCGCCGGGAACAATAACAGCGACTGCGCGAATATGATCGCGATGACGCCTGAGGTATCGACCTTCAGCGGGATATAGGTCGATTGGCCCCCGTATATCTTGCGGCCCACGATCCTGCGCGCGTACTGCACCGGTATCTTGCGGTACCCTTGCGTGATCATGACGACCGAGAATACGACGCCGACCAGCAGCACCGCCATGATGATGAGCGTGATCGGTTGTATCTGGTGCTTGGTTATCAGGAAATACAGCTGGTTGAGCGCGGTCGGGATGCGCGAGATGATACCGGCGGTTATGATCAGCGATATGCCGTTGCCGATGCCGCGTTCCTGGATCTGCTCGCCGAGCCACATGATGAAGATCGTGCCGGTCGTCAGCGTCAGCACGGTCAGGAGCCTGAATCCCCAGCCGGGGAATATGACGATGCGCAGTCCCTCGAAACGCGCCGGGTTCTCGAGCCACAGGGCGATGAAGAAGGACTGCATGATCGACAGCAGGACCGTGCCGTAGCGCGTGAACTGGTTGATGACCTCGTATCCGGCCTTGCCTTCCTTGGAAAGTTTCTCGAAATACGGGATGACCGCCGTCAACAGCTGCATGATGATGGAACTTGATATGTACGGCATGATCCCGAGCGCGAAAATGGTCAGCCGCTCCATGGCGCCGCCGGAGAACATGTTCATGATGCCGAAGAGCGTGCCGCCCTGGGACTGGGCCATGCGGGCGAAGAACTCCTTGAGCGCCGCGCCGTCGATCCCGGGCGTGGGGACAAAACAGCCGATACGGTATACGATGAAAAGAAGCCCGGTAACGACGAGGCGTTTCTTGAGATCCGGGATCTTGAACGAATTAACGAGCGCCGACAGCATTGAGGACCTCGGTTGTACCGCCTGCTTTCTTGATCTTTTCCTCAGCCGACCGCGAGAACGCGTGCGCCTTGACCGCGAGCGCCGCCTTGACCTCGCCGCGGCCGAGTATCTTGACGCGGACGTTCCTGCGCGCGACGACCCCTTTTTCCCACAGCAGTTCCGGCGTCACCGCTTCGGCCTTGATCTTGGCGATCTGGTCGAGATTGACGATCTGGTAGACGGCGCGGAATTTACTGATGAAACCGCGTTTTGCGACGCGCCTGATCAGAGGGCTCTGGCCGCCTTCGAACCCGAGATAGAAATGCCTGCCGGCGCGCGATGTCTGGCCTTTGCTGCCG
Organism: Candidatus Omnitrophota bacterium; assembly: GCA_017992455.1. GTDB lineage: Bacteria > Omnitrophota > Gorgyraeia > Gygaellales > Profunditerraquicolaceae > JAGOOP01. The sequence goes on from JAGOOP010000002.1 coordinate 32,986, forward strand.
CGGCTTGACGTCTTTCCGTGGCCGGAACCCGGGCCTCTACCCAGAAGCTTCTTCTTATGGCGGCTGCCTGCGGGAACGGGAATGTTATGAAGCCCTGTGTGCGGTTTGTTTTCCATGTCTTAACCCTTTAACTGGCTGAAACCCGCCATTGTCGCTTTGATGACGTTGATCGGATTATTTGATTTAAGCGATTTCGTAAGGATATCCCTGACGCCCGCGGCTTCGCATACGGCGCGCACCGGACCGCAGGCGATGATGCCCGTGCCTTCGGATGCGGGTTTGAGAAGCACCTTGGCCGCGTTGAACTCCGCAAGCACCTCATGCGGGATGGATCCTCCCTCGAGCAGGATCGCGCGCATCTCTTTCTTCGCCGCCGCCAGCCCTTTGCGGATCGCGTCGGCGACCTCGTTCGCCTTGCCGAGCGAATATCCGACATGTCCCTTGCGGTCGCCCACGACGACCAGCGCCGAAAAAGACATTTTTTTGCCGCCTTTGGTGACTTTGGTGACGCGGTTTATCGCGACGATCTTTTCGACAAGTTCGGACTTCTGGTCAATGCTCATTGTTCGCATAACGTGTGTGCCCCCTCCTCATTAGAACTGCAATCCGCCTTTGCGTGCGCTGTCGGCGAATGACTTTACCCTGCCGTGGTACAGATACCCTGCGCGGTCGAAAACGACCTTCGTGAACCCTTTGTCGATCGCCTTTTTCGCGAACATCTCGCCGAAGGCGGCTGCGGCCTTGATATTTCCCCGGTACGGCAGCTGCGATTTCAGAGCGCCGTCGTTTGTCGAGGCTGAAAGAAGCACGTGCGCCTTGACGTCGTCGATGAGCTGCGCGTACATGTTCGAAAGGCTGCGGCGCACGACCAGCCGCGGCACCTCCGTCGTGCCCGACATCCTGCGCCGTATATGCCTGTGCCGCTTCATTCTCAACTGGACCTTATTGTTATTTTTTGTCATTTTATCTGCCTTGTGCGGTTATGATTTATTTTGAGGTCGCCTGCGCCTTGCCGACCTTCTTGCGCACCTGCTCGCCGGAATACCTGATGCCCTTGCCTTTATACGGCTCGGGCGGATACACGTCGCGTATCTTCGCCGCTATCTCGCCCACGAGCATCTTATCAACGCCGCGTATGACGATATTCGTCGGTTTGGGCGCTTCGATGGCGATGCCCTCGGGCATCTCGAACACGACCGGATGGGAAAAACCGAGCGCCATGGTCAGTTTCTTCCCCTGGACCTGCGCTTTGAAACCGACGCCGATGATCTCAAGCTCTTTGGTATATCCCTGGTTGACCCCGATGATCATATTGTTGATGAGCGCCCGCGTCATCCCGTGCAGAGCGCGGTCCGTGGCGATATTTCCCGTGCGGCCTACCTTTACGGAATTATCCTTGACCTCGACCTGGATGCGGTCGGAGATCTTCAGCACCGCTTTGCCTTTCGGCCCTTCGATATGGACGTTTCCGTCCCTGACCTCGATCTTCACCCCGGACGGGACCGCTATTGCCTTAATGCCTATGCGACTCATGTAAATACTCCTTGAATGATTACCAGACGTAGCCGATGACCTCGCCGCCGACGTTCTTTTCCCTGGCAGCCTTCCCGGTCATGATGCCGCTCGATGTGGATAGGATCGCCAGGCCTCTGCCCCGCAGGACCTCGGGGATATCCCCGGCGCGGACATGATGGCGCAGTCCGGGGCGCGATATGCGCTTGATGGTCATGATCGCCGGCTTTCCCGAAACGTATTTCAGATATATGCGCAAAATGCCCTGTTTCTTATCCTCGATCGGTTTGTAATTATCGATATACCCCTCGTTCTTGAGGATCTCCATGATCGCAGAGGAGACCTTCGACGCGGGGACATCAAGGGAATCTTTGTGTGCCATGATCGCGTTACGCATCATCGTGAACGTATCGGCGATTAGATCTGATCGTGACATCTCCCTGCTCCTGTTCTTATTGTTACCAGCTGGCTTTCTTGACGCCGGGGATCATCCCTTTCCATGCAAGCTCCCTGAAACAGATGCGGCACAGCGAGAACCTGCGCAGATACGCGCCCGACCGGCCGCATATGGGGCAGCGGTTGTACTTGCGCGTCGAGAATTTCGGCGTCCTTTTCCAGCGGTTGATCCATGACTTTTTTGCCATCGGATATTATTCCTTTACTTGGAACGGCATCCCGAATAATTTCAACAGCGTGCGGGACTGTTCGGAATTTTTCGAATTTTTGATAACGAAGGTTATGTCCATGCCCTGAGTGCGGGTGATACGGTCGAACTCTATCTCGGGGAAGATATGCTGTTCGGTGAGCCCCATGCTGTAATTGCCCGCTTTATCGAATGACTCGTTCGGTACGCCGCGGAAATCGCGGATGCGCGGCAGCGCGACCGAAATGAACCGGTCGAGGAACTCGTACATCTTCGCCCTGCGCAGCGTCACCTTGCAGCCGATGGGATTGTTCTCTTTGATCTTGAAATTCGATATCGCGATCCGCGCGCGGCGCATGATCGGCTTCTGGCCCGCGATCGCCGCAAGCTCTTCCATCGCTTTGTCGAGTATTTTCACGTCCGTCAGCGCCTCGCCGACGCCCATATTGATGACGATCTTATCGAGCCGCGGCACGGCCATCCGGTTCTTAAGGGAGAAGGCCTTCATCATCTCCGGGACTATCTCGTTACGGTATTTGTCCTGCATTCTCGGTATCATGATCAGAGCGCTCCTCCACAGCGTTTACAGACGCGGTCCTTGGTGCCGTCCTTTGCGGTCTTGAAGCCGACGCGGACCGGCCTGTCGCAGGCCTTGCAGACGATTCCCACGTTGGCCAGCGGTATCGGCACTTCGATGTCGATGATGCCGCCCTTCTGGTCCTGGCGCGTCTGGCGCTGGTGTTTTTTGGCGAGATTGCATCCTTCGACAAGCGCTTTGCCCGACGCCGTGAACACCGTGATGACCTTGCCTTTCTTGCCGCGGTCCTTGCCTTTTAAAACCGCTACGGTATCGCCTTTTCGTATCGTGCGCATCAGATGACCTCCGGCGCCAGAGAAATGATCTTGGTGAAGTTCTTTTCTCTCAGCTCTTTGGCCACGGGGCCGAACACGCGGGTGCCCCGCGGATTGTTCGCCGCGTCGATGAAGACGATCGCGTTGCGGTCGAAGCGCAAAAGCGATCCGTCGGGCCTGCGGATTCCGGCTTTCGTGCGCACGACGACCGCCTTGCCCTTCTCGCCTTTTTTCACGACGGCGTTCGGGCTCGACTCCTTCACGTTCACGTTGATGATGTCGCCCACGCCGGCGATAAAACAGTCCTTTTTATGGAGGACCCCGATCATCGACGCGCGCTTGGCGCCGGTATTGTCGGCAACGTCCAGTATCGATCGTAGCTGTATCATATGCCTGCGTCCTTTAGTTCGACGGGTTCCATCTGCGATTTATTGACGACGGCAAGAAGCCTGAAGGTCTTTTCCCTGGAAAGCGGCCGTGTCTGCACGATGGTCACCGTATCTCCGACATGTGCGATTCTCTTTTCATCGTGCGCCTTGAACTTGCTGAACGTCTTGATGATGCGGTCGTACCGGGGATGCTTTTCCTTGCGCGTGACCTTTACGACGATGGTCTTAGCCATCTTATCGCTCACTACGATACCCGTTAATTCCTTCTTTTTACCCATTTTTCTTCTCTTTCCTGTTTAAAATCGTGTGGATCCTGGCGATATCTTTTTTGATAGCGCCGAACAGGTGCGGTTTTTCGACATTACCGGTATACCTGCCGGCGTTCAGCTTGAACAGGTCGTTCTTCAGCTGGAGGATCTTCGCCTGCAGTTCTTCTTTCGACAGCGCTTCGAGTTCGGTCATTTTCATAGTATTATTCTTTTTCGCTCGCTCTGGTGATGAATTTGGTCTTGAGGGGCAGTTTGTATGCGATCAGCCTGAAGCAGATGCGCGCGTATTCCTCAGGAACGCCGCCCAGTTCGAAGAGGATCTTGCCGCGCTTGACCACGCACACCCAGTGGTCGATATCGCCTTTGCCCTTTCCCATGCGGACTTCGGCCGGTTTTTTGGTGATCGCCTTATCGGGGAACACCCTGATCCAGAGCTTTCCGCCCTTATGAAGCTGGCGGGCGAGCACGACGCGCGCAGCCTCGATCTGGGTGTTCTTGATCCAGCCGTTCTGAAGGACCTTGAGGCCGAATTCGCCGAACACCAGGTTCGCTCCCCGGGTCGCGATGCCGCGCCGGGACCCCTTGAGAAGCTTTCTGTATTTCACCCTCTTTGGCATCATGACCATAGGTTATTCTTCCTTTATTTATCTGCCCTGCGCCGGCTGCTGCGGCTGGTTGCTCCGGTGCGGGCGCTGTTCTTTGACCTCGACCGGTGCGCGGTCCGTGCCGCCCTTTACAAGAATATCTCCCTTATAGATCCAGACCTTGATGCCGATAAGGCCGTAGGTCGTCAGCGATTCGACAAAACCGTAATCGATGTCGGCGCGGAACGTCGACAGGGGCAGTTTTCCCTGCTTATAGGTCTCGGTCCTGCACATCTCGGCGCCGTCAAGCCGACCCGCCGCGCTGATCTTGACGCCTTTGGCGCCGGCCATCATCGTCTGCTCCACGGCGCGCTTGACCGCCCGGCGGAACGCGATGCGCTTTTCGATCTGATTGGCGATGTTGCCCGCGACAAGCTGGGCATCGACCCCCGGATTCTTGATCTCTTCTATGTCTATGCTGGCCTCTTTTTTGGTCAGGGCGTTTATGTCCTCCCGGAGCTTCTCTATATCGGCGCCGTGCCTGCCGATGATGATGCCGGGCCTGGCGGAACGTATGCGGACCCGCACTTTGTCTGCAAGGCGCTCGATGATGATGCGCGCGACCGCCGCGGTCTTGAACTTCGATGAAATAAGCTTGCGGATCTCGAAATCCTCATATATGAACCTGCCGTAATCCCTGCGCGTTGCGATCCAGCGCGAGTTCTCGGTCCTGATGATGCCTATTCTCTGCAAAAAAGGGTGGATTTTACGTCCCATGCTTCTCCTTTACTTTACGTCGAGTTCCAATTTTAAATGCGCCGTGCGCCGAAGGATCGGAGCCGCCCTGCCGAACGCGGCGGCCTTGAACCGTTTCCAGCTCGGCCCCGTATTACAGATGATCTTCGATATATACAACTGCTCTACGCCGAATCCCTTGACCTTCGCATTGGCGACTGCCGAATCAAGCAGTTTCGATATGAATTCCCTCGGTCGCTTGTTGAGCGCCTTGAGCGTTGCCTGCGCCGATGTCACGTCCCTGCCGCGCAATAACGCGATGACCTGCCGGATCTTCGGCGGTGCTATGCGGACATGTTTAATTTCAGCTTTCGCGATCATGGTCCTGTCCCGTGGTTAGATTATGTTTTCTCGACGGCCTTCTTGGCCTTGACGCCGCCGTGCTTGCGGAATACGCGCGACGGCGCGAATTCGCCCAGTTTATGGCCGACCATATTCTCGGTCACGAACACGGGAACGTGCTTGTGCCCGTCATGCACCGCGAACGTCGTTCCCACGAAATCAGGCACGATCGTTGATGCGCGCGACCATGTCTTGATCGCGACGCGCGACCCGGACCTGCGCGCCCGGTCGACCTTGTCAACCAGCTTCTGTTCGACGAACGGACCTTTTTTTACTGAACGCGGCATTATTTATTTCTCCTTTTCACGATGAACTTATTCGAATAGCGCTTCGGCCTTCTGGTGCGGTATCCCTTTGTCGGCTTGCCCCACGGCGTGACCGGGTGCGGATTGCCCTGGCCCGCCTTGCCCTCGCCGCCGCCGTGGCCGTGATCAACGGGGTTCATCGCCGAACCGCGCGACTGCGGCCTGCGGCCGCGCCAGCGCGACGCGCCCGCCTTTCCGAGTATGATCGCGTCGTGGTCGACGTTGCTGACCTGTCCGATGGTCGCCCGGCAGTCGAGACCGATAAGGCGGATCTCGCCGGAGGGCAGTTTCACGTGCGCAAAAGCGCCTTCCTTCGCCATGATCTGGGCGGCGCTGCCTGCGGAGCGCACGATCTGCCCGCCCCGTCCGCGGGTCATTTCGACATTATGTATGAGCGTTCCCTGCGGGATATTGCGCAGGATGAGGCAGTTGCCCGCTTTGATGTCAGCGTCCTTCTCTTTTGTCGCGATGACCTCGTCGCCGACCGCCAGGCCAACCGGCGCGATGATATAGCGCTTATGCTGGTCCGGATACTGGACAAGCGCGATGCGGCTTGAGCGGTTCGGGTCATATTCGATCGCCAGCACCTTGCCCGGCACATCGAGCAGGTCGCGCTTGAAATCGATGATCCGGTACATGCGCTTATGCCTGCCGCCGCGGTGGCGGATGGTGATGCGGCCGTAACAGTTCCGTCCTCCTGACTGCGGAAGCGGCTGTACGAGCGCTTTTTCGGGAGCGTCCTTGGTTATCTCTTTGAAGTCCGGGCCGACCATATGGCGGCGGGACGGTGTCGTCGGTTTGAAATTGATAATGCCCATTATTGACCTACCTCTATTTTCTGGCCTGGTTTCAGGGTAACGACGGCGCGCTTGACGTCCGCGGTCTTGCCCACCTGGTAACGCACCCGCTTCATCTTACCCCTGCCGATCATGGTGTTCACGGCGGAAACCTTCACCTTATAGATCTGTTCCACGGCGCGCTTGATCTCGACCTTGTTGGACGAATATGCCGCGAGAAAAAGATATTTTCCCTGCGTTTCGGCGCTCGTCGATTTTTCGGTCCTGATCAGTGCCTTAATGATATCCTGGGCTGCTTTCATATGAGATCATCCAATCCGTTTGGTCAGTTGTTTCAAAGCGTCCGTTGTCGCGATGACCGTATCCGCGGCGAGGACCTGATAGGTGTTGATCCGGGACGGAACATCGACCGTCAGTCGGCATATATTGCCGCATGCACGCCTGAGCTTCGCGTCGATCTTCGGCGCCACCACCAGCACATTTTTGCCCGGGTGATACGCCTTGAGGTTGCGCAGTATGGCCGCGACCGCTTTGGTCTTCGGTTCCGCCACTATCAGCTCATCTATGACGATGAGCTTCCGTTCAAGAGCTTTAACGCTGACGGCATTGCGCAGCGCAACCGTTTTGATGTTCTTCGGGATTGAAAACGAAAAATCGCGCGGATGAGGGCCGAACACGACGCCGCCGTGCCGCCAGAGCGGGGACCGCGTCGAACCCACGCGCGCCCTTCCGGTCCCTTTCTGTTTCCAGGGTTTTTTGCCGCCGCCGCTTACCTCGCCGCGCGTCTTGGTCGCAGCGTGTCCTCCCCGCTGCGACGCCCTGAACTGGCGCACCGCCTGATACATCGGAGAAGTTAATATCTTATCAGAAAAAATTTTTTCGTCAAGCTTTATCGACTCTATTTCTTTGCCTTCGCAATTATATACCGGTAGCGTAAACATAGTTATTTCTTAGCCTTTTTTTTCTTCGCGGTGCGGATGATGCAATACGAATTATTGTGCCCGGGGACCGCTCCTTTGACGACAAGCAGATTGTTCGCCGCATCAACCCTCACCACCATAAGGTTCTGGGTTGTTACCCGGTCACTGCCCATATGGCCGGGCATATGGTGGCCTCTGAATACGCGCCCGGGAGTGGTTGACGAACCGATGGATCCGACGCGACGGTGCGTTGTGTGCCCGTGCGATCCCGGGCCGCCGCCCCAATGCCAGCGTTTCATGCCGCCCTGAAAGCCCTTGCCTTTCGACACGCCGGTAATATCGACGAAATCACCGCAGGCGAATATATCGGCTTTGATCTCATCGCCGACCTTGACTTCCGCCGCATTGTCCGAGACAACTTCGCGCACGAATGACCGGGGGGTGATCCCCAGCTTTTTGAAATATCCGAGTTCGGGTTTGCGAAGCGATCTTTCCTTCGCGGCATCGAATCCCAGCTGCACTGCCTTCGGCCGGACAGCCATCACCGCGCACGGCCCTGCTTCGATGACCGTAACGCTTACCTTATCGCCGGCCTCATTGAAGAGCTGGGTCATTCCTATTTTCTTTCCGAGTAATGCGATCATAGTCTTTTCGTACCGCAGGTTGCCGTCCGCGACCCGGCCTGTCATTATCGGACAGCCCATGACGCGTCGTTCAACGGCAGCGGCAGTAACCCCTTATTTTATTTCGACATCCACACCGGCAGGCAGATTCAGCTTCCTTAACGCATCGATGGTCTTTGAGGTCGGCTCAAGCACTTCGATGAGGCGTTTATGCGTACTGAGCTCAAACTGCTCCCGCGACTTTTTATCGATGAACGATGCCCTGTTGACGGTATAGGTCTCTTTCCTTGTCGGCAGAGGCAAAGGTCCGGCGATCTTGGCGCCGGTGCGCTTTGCAGCTTCAACGATCTCACCCGCAGCCTGGTCGAGGAGCCGATGATCATATGCCTTAAGTTTTATCCTGAACTTCTGTGTCATGTGTCGTTCCTGTGCGTTTACTTCTATTGCGGTGAGCCCGCGTCACGCGCGGGCTCACCGCGTTAACGAACCCGGTTTAGGCGATGACTTCGGTCACGACGCCTGCGCCGACCGTATGCCCGCCTTCGCGGATGGCAAAACGGGATTCTTTTTCCATTGCGATCGGGATGATAAGCTCGACCTCAAGGTTGATATTATCCCCGGGCATGACCATTTCCACGCCCTGCGGGAGCGTCACCGCGCCGGTGACGTCGGTCGTACGGAAATAGAACTGCGGCCGGTACCCTTTGAAGAACGGGGTGTGGCGTCCGCCTTCTTCCTTGGTCAGGATGTAGATCTGCGCCTTGAACTTTGTATGGGGCGTGATCGACTTCGGCGCCGCGATGACCATGCCGCGCTCGATCGCGTCCTTGTCGATGCCGCGCAGAAGCAGGCCGACATTGTCGCCCGCCTGTCCTTCGTCAAGGAGCTTTCTGAACATTTCGATGCCGGTAACGACCGATTTCTGCGGTTCGGGGCGCAGCCCGATGATCTCGACCTCGTCGTTGACGTGCACTTTGCCGCGCTCGATCCTGCCCGTGCCGACGGTGCCGCGGCCTTCGATTGAGAATACGTCCTCGACCGCCATCAGGAGCGGTTTATCGGTCTCGCGCGTCGGCATGGGGATGAAATCATCGCATGCCTTGATGAGTTCGACGATCGGCTTGGCGTCCTCGGAATTCGGATCGGTCGCCGCAAGCGCCTTTGACGCCGAACCTTTGATGATCGGCGTTTTGTCGCCGGGGAATCCGTACTTGGTCAACAGGTCGCGCACTTCCATCTCGACGAGGTCGATCAGTTCCTTATCGGACACGAGGTCAACCTTGTTCAGGAATACGACCATCGAAGGAACGTTGACCTGGCGCGCAAGAAGGATATGCTCGCGGGTCTGAGGCATGGGGCCGTCCACCGCCGATACGACGAGGATCGCGCCGTCCATCTGCGCGGCGCCCGTGATCATGTTCTTGATGAAATCCGCATGGCCCGGGCAGTCGATATGGGCGTAATGCCTGCCTTCGGATTCGTATTCGACGTGCGAAACGGAGATCGTGACGATCTTCGATGCGTCGCGCACCGTACCGCCTTTTGCGATGTCCGAATAGCTTTTTGCGGTCGCGCGCCCCATCTTCGAGAGGACGCTGAGGATCGCTGCGGTCAGGGTCGTCTTGCCGTGGTCGATATGCCCGATCGTCCCGATGTTCACGTGCGGTTTTGAGCGTACAAACTTTTCCTTCGCCATGTGAGCCTCCTCCTGTTTACGTTAGGTTCTGCGTGCTGTCTGATGTGTGGACCCAGCAATGATCTTTTCCGCTATATGTGAAGGCACCTCGGTATAGAACGAGGGCTCCATTGTATAGGATGCGCGCCCCTGGGTGCATGAGCGCAGCACTGTTGCATAATTAAAGATCTCCGCGAGCGGCACATCCGCCCTGATCGCGCGGATATTGGCGCGCGGCGCGATCGACGCGATCTTGGCCCGGCGGCTCGAAAGATCGCCGATAACGGCTCCCATGAATTCTTCGGGCGTCGTGATCTCCATGTCCATGATCGGTTCAAGCATCTTCGAATGGCCCTTGCGCAGCCCCTCGGTCAGCGCCATGCCTGCCGCCATCTTGAACGCCATTTCGGAGGAATCGACCTCGTGGAACGAACCGTCGACAAGCGTCACCTTGATGTCGGTGACGGGGTATCCGGCCAGAACCCCCGATTTGGCGGTATCGAAAACTCCCTGCTTGACCGACGGGATGAATTCCTGCGGGATCGCCCCGCCTTTGATCTTGTTCTCGAACGTCACGCCCGCGCCCGGGACTTCCTGCGGCTCGATCTCGAGCACGCAATGGCCGTACTGGCCGCGGCCGCCTGACTGCTGGACGAACTTGCCCGAAACATTGACCTTTTTCGATATCGTCTCGCGGTAGGCGACTTCCGGATAACCGACCTGCACCTCGACGTTGAACTCGCGCTTGATGCGGTCCGCGATGACCTCGAGGTGAAGCTGACCCATGCCCGACATGACCGTCTGCCCCGTTTCATGGTTATAAATAACCCTGAACGACGGGTCTTCCTCGAGCATCTTGTGCAGCGCCAGGCCGAGTTTTTCCTGATCGTTCTTGACCTTCGGCTCTATCGCCTGCTGAATGACCGGCTCAGGGAACCGCATCGCCTCGATGAGGATATGCGTCGATTCGTCGCACAGCGAGTCGCCCGTGCGCGTTTCCTTCAAACCGACTGCGGCGATTATATCACCTGTATACGCGCTGTCAATGATTTCCTGGCGGTTCGCATGCATGCGCAAAAGCTTGGTCACGCGTTCGCGTTCGCGCTTGCTGACGTTGTATATGTATTTGCCGGAAGACATGCATCCGGAATAGATCCTGCAATAGTATATCTTGCCCACGAACGGATCTGTGGCGACCTTAAAGCACAACGCGACGAGCGGGGCCTTGTCGTCCACCTTGATCTCTTCGAACTCTCCGGTGTCCGGGTTCGTGCCTTTGACAGCAGGCACGTCGATGGGCGCGGGAAGATAATCGACGACCGCGTCGAGAAGACGCTGTACGCCCTTATTCTTGAAAGACGAACCGCATAATACCGGCGTGAATTTGCACGCGCACACCGATCGGCGGATGCCTTCCTTCAATTCCCCGGCGCTGACCTCTTTGCCGGCGAGGAACAATTCCATGACCGGATCGTCCACCTCGGCGACCCGCTCAACGAGTATCGTGCGCGCTTTGTGCACGGCCTCTTTCATCTCATCGGGCACATCCACAAGCTGAAGGTCTTTGCCGAGATCGTCCTTATACAGGGTCATTTTCTGCTCGACGATGTCGATGACGCCTTTAAATTTATCCTCTGACCCGTACGGCAGCTGGATCGCAGCGGCATTCGCGCCGAGGCGCTCGATGATCTGCGCGATGACCGCCTGGAAGTTTGCGCCTGTCCGGTCCATTTTGTTGACGAACGCCAGGCGCGGCACGGCGTACCGGTCAGCCTGACGCCATACGGTCTCGGACTGGGGCTGGACCCCGCCGACTGCGCAGAAAACGACGACCGCTCCGTCAAGCACTTTCAGCGACCGTTCCACTTCAACGGTGAAGTCGACATGGCCGGGCGTATCGATCAGATTGATCGTATGCCCGTTCCACATGCACGTCGTTGCGGCGGAGGTGATCGTGATTCCGCGCTCCTGCTCCTGGACCATCCAGTCCATGGTCGCGGTGCCGTCATGCACCTCGCCGAGCTTGTAATTCTTGCCCGTGTAGAGCAGGATCCGCTCGGACGTGGTCGTTTTCCCCGCGTCGATGTGCGCGATGATCCCGATGTTCCGTAATTTATGAAGGTCGTGTTTACGCATGTTCCTTTTATATTTTTTTCGGCGTTACCACCGGAAATGGGCGAATGCCTTGTTGGATTCGGCCATCTTATGAGTGTCGTCGCGCTTCTTGATCGCCGACCCTTCTGCCTTGTACGCGGCGATGATCTCGTCGGCAAGCTTGTCCACCATGGGCTTGCCCTTGCGCGCCTGGGCGAAATCCCTGATCCAGCGCAGGGCGATGGATACTCCGCGTTCCTGCTTGACCTCGATGGGCACCTGGTACGTCGCGCCGCCGACTCTGCGCGGTTTGACCTCGACGCGCGGCCGCGCGTTGTCGATGGCCTTATGGAATATCTTGAGCGCGTCCGGCTCGTTGAGAACGGTCTTGACCTTTTCGAACGCGTCGTATACGATCTTTTCCGCAACGGCCTTCTTGCCTTCAAGCATGACCATGTTGATGAACTTGCCGACGACCTTCGAATTGAACTTCGGGTCAGCGGCGGTATCCTTTTTAAAAACGTGTCGTCTTCTCATAATTAGTTATGACCGCTCTTTCACGAATATGTTTATTTTGCCTTCGGAGCAGCGCCTTCCTTAGGCCGTTTTGCCCCGTATTTCGAACGCGACTTGTGGCGCGTATTGACGCCCGCCGAATCGAGCGTCCCGCGTACGATGTGGTAGCGAACGCCCGGCAGGTCCTTGACGCGGCCCCCGCGCACCAGGACGATCGAATGTTCCTGGAGATTATGGCCCTCGCCCGGTATATACGCGGTCACCTCGATGCCTGTCGTGAGCCTCACCCTCGCGATCTTACGGAGGGCGGAGTTGGGCTTTTTGGGCGTCATGGTGCGCACCTGCGTGCAGACGCCGCGGCGCTGCGGGCATGACTTGAGCGCCGGGGATTTGGTATTCCTCGATTTCTCGATGCGCCCATGGCGTATCAGTTGTGTTATCGTTGGCATACGGTTATTCCTTCGGTTGTTCTGCCTGGTCTTCCGATTTTTCCGCCCCTACCTTGACCACGTCGATCAAGCGGTGGCTGTGGAACCCGGTACCTGCGGGTATCAGATGGCCGACAATGACGTTCTCTTTCAATCCAAATAATTCATCGTGTTTGCCGGACGCCGCGGCCTCGGTGAGGACGCGTGTCGTTTCCTGGAAGCTCGCCGCCGACATGAAACTCTCGGTCGTCAAAGACGCCTTGGTGATGCCCAGAAGCAGGGGCGTCGCCTGCGCCGGCTTGCCGCCTTTTTTGGCGACGCGCGAGTTCTCGCGCTGGAAAATGATCTTGTCGACCTGCTGCATGGGCAGAAAATCCGTATCGCCCGGATCCTCGATGCGCACTTTCTTGAGCATCTGCCGGATAATGACCTCGATATGCTTGTCGTTGATGTGAACGCCCTGAAGACGGTACACCTCCTGCACCTCGTTGACGAGGTATTCCTGCAGGACCTTGTCCCCGCAGACGCGCAGGATATCCTGGAGGACCACGGGCCCGTCGGTCAATTGCTGTCCAGAGTTCACGCGGTCGCCTTTATAGACGTTCGGATGCTTGCCGTGCGGCACGATATATTCCCGGGCCATTCCGGTCGGGGATTTGACGATGATCACGACCTGGCCTTTTTTGGTCTGGCCGAACTCGACAAAACCGTCGATCTCGCTGATGATGGCGGGGTCCTTGGGCCTGCGCGCCTCGAACAGCTCGGCGACGCGCGGAAGGCCTCCGGTGATGTCCCTTGTCTTGACCGTGACGCGCGGTATCTTGGCAAGGTGGTCGCCCGCTTCGACGGTCACGCCGTCCTTCACCATGATATGCGCGCCCGTAGGAAGCGGGTAAATTCCGTTGATCTCTCCCTTGTCGCCCATGATGATGACCTGCGGATGGTATTCGGCCTTATGGTCCACGATGACGACCTCGGTCAGCTTGGTCGCCGGATTATATTCCTCGATGAACGTCTCTTTTTCCTTGAGGTCTTCGTATCTGACCTTGCCGCTGACTTCGGTCAGGATCGGCGCCGTATAGGGGTCCCAGCGCACGAAAACGACGCCTTCGTTCACGTGTTCGCCGTCCTGGAATGCGAGGAACGAGCCCTGCGGTATGAGATACCGTTCGAGTTCGCGGCCGTCCGTATCGTTGATGGATATGGCGCCGTTGCGGTTCAATACGACTTGTTCCTTCTTCTTGGGAACGGTCCTCATGAGATGGTACTTGACCGTGCCCTCGTTCTTGGATTTGATGAATGACTGCTCGATGGTACGCGATGCGGTGCCGCCGATATGGAACGTCCGCAGGGTCAGCTGCGTGCCGGGTTCGCCGATGGACTGCGCGGCAATGACGCCGACCGCTTCGCCCTGCTCCGCGAGACGCCCCGTCGCCAGGTTCCTGCCGTAGCATTTGACGCATACGCCGCGTTCCGCTTCGCACGTGAGGACCGAACGGATGCGGATCTTTTCGATGCCCAGGCGTTCGATCTGCTCGGCTTTTTCTTCCGTTATTTCCTGGCCCTGCTCGACGACAACCTGATCGGTGATGATATCGACGATATTGTCAAGGGCGACGCGGCCGATAACGCGTTCCGCGAGCGTGACGACGACCTCGTTGCCTTCGGTGATCGCTTCGACCGTGATGCCGTTGAGCGTGCCGCAGTCATCCTCGGTAACGATGATCTCCTGCGCGACGTCGATAAGGCGGCGGGTCAGGTACCCCGCGTCGGCGGTCTTGAGCGCCGTATCGGCAAGCCCTTTGCGCGCGCCGTGCGCGGAGATGAAATATTCGAGGACGGTAAGCCCTTCTTTGAAATTTGCGGTGATCGGGTTCTCGATGATCTCGCCCGACGGTTTTGCCATAAGGCCGCGCATGCCGGACAGCTGGCGGACCTGAAGCTTTGAGCCGCGCGCGCCTGAATCAGCCATGATGAATATCGGGTTGAACGGATGCATTTCCTTGAAAAGCATATCCGATATCCGGTCGGTCACGCGCGTCCAGACGTCGATGACCTTGTTCGACCGCTCGCGGTCCGTGATCGCGCCGTTGCGGTACTGGTCTTCGATATGGGCGACTTCCTGACGCGCCTCTTTGAGGACTTCGGGCTTCGCTTTCGGTATCACCAGGTCGTCGATGCCGATCGAGATGCCTCCGAGCGTCGCCATCTCGAACCCGAGCATTTTAAGGTCGTCGAGAAGCTGGATGGTCCGCGCATGGCCGAAACGCTTGTGCGTATTGGCGACGATGACGCCGACGTTGCCCTTATTGAGTTCGCGGTTGACGAACCCGAACTTCTCGGGAAGCACCTGATTGAACAGGACGCGGCCCGGGGTCGTCGTGATGATCTGACGTCCGTCGGTATAGGCCTTTTCGTCAAGGTCGAACATGCCCTCGACGCGCAGTTTTATCCGCGCGTGGATATCGACCTCTTTGTCGTTGTACGCGACGATGACCTCGTCCGCGTTCGAAAAGATCATTCCTTCGCCTTTCACGCCGCTTTTTTCCTTTGACAGATACGACAGGCCGAGCACGATGTCCTGGGTCGAGGTGACGATAGGCTTGCCCTGCGCGGGCGAAAAAATATTGTTGATCGAGAGCATGAGGATGCGGCATTCCATCTGCGCCTCGAGAGAAAGCGGCACGTGTACCGCCATCTGGTCGCCGTCGAAATCAGCGTTGAACCCCGCGCAGACGAGCGGATGCACGCGCAGCGCCTTGCCCTCCGTGAGCACGGGCTGGAACGCCTGGATGCTCAGGCGGTGGAGCGTGGGCGCGCGGTTCAAAAGAACCGGGTGGTCCTTGATGACCTCATCAAGGATATCCCAGACCTCGATCTTGCCGTGACCGACCATGCGGCGGGCACCCTTGATCGTGTGAACAAACCCTTTTTCTTTCAGTTTCTTGATGATGAACGGCTCGAAAAGCTCAAGCGCCATCTGCTTGGGCAGGCCGCATTCATGGAGCTTGAGCTCCGGCCCGACGACAATGACCGACCGGCCCGAATAATCGACGCGCTTGCCCAGAAGGTTCTGCCTGAACCGGCCCTGCTTGCCCTTGAGCATGTCCGCAAGCGACTTGAGCGGCCGGTTGTTCGCTCCGACGACCGCGCGGCCGTGCCTGCCGTTATCGAGCAATGCGTCCACCGCTTCCTGCAGCATGCGCTTTTCGTTGCGGATGATGATCTCGGGCGCGTTGAGCTCCATCAGTTTCTTAAGCCGGTTGTTGCGGTTGATGACGCGGCGGTACAGATCGTTCAGATCGGATGTCGCGAACCTTCCGCCGTCAAGAGGCACGAGCGGCCGCAGGTCAGGCGGGATGACCGGCAGGACCTCGAGGATCATCCACTCCGGCTTGTTGTCGGACTTGCGGAAATCCTCAACCGCCTTGAGCGTCTTCAATATCTTGCGGTTGCCGAGATTGTCCTTTGATTTTTCAAGATCCTTATGCATCTTCTTGCATAATGCGTCGAGGTCGAGCTCTTTCAATAATTCGCCGACCGCCTCGGCGCCCATTTTTGCCTTGAACTTGGAGCCGTATTTATTCAGCGCTTCCTGATATTTTTCTTCGTTGAGCAGGTCCTTCTTTTTCAAAGGCGTCGGGCCGGGATCAAGGACGACGTATTCCTCATAATAGATGACCCGTTCGAGGTCCCGCAGCGTCATATCGAGCAATGCGGACAGCCTGCTCGGCACGACTTTGAAGAACCATATATGGGTCACGGGAGCGGCCAGCTCGATATGCCCCATGCGCTCGCGCCTGACCGCGGACCGGTCGATGGTGACCCCGCAGCGGTCGCAGGTGATGCCCTTGAACTTGATCCCTTTATATTTTCCGCAGTTGCATTCCCAGTCGCGGACCGGACCGAATATGCGCTCGCAGAAGAGCCCGTCCTTTTCCGGTTTAAGCGTGCGGTAATTGATCGTTTCGGCGCGTTTCACCTCGCCTTTCGACCAGCCGTGGATGGTCTGGGGTGATGCCAGCCTGATCGATATATTGTCGAACTCGATGTTGGTCTCTGCCATTATGCCGCCTTTTCCATACGGATATCAAGCCCCAATCCCTGCAGTTCCTTGACGAGAACGTTGAAGGATTCGGGGATGCCGTGGGTTAATCTCTGTTCGCCTTTTACAATGGCTTCGTATATGCGCGTCCTGCCGGCAACGTCATCGCTTTTGACGGTGAGCATCTCCTGCAGGGTGAAGGCAGCGCCGTATGCCTCAAGCGCCCACACCTCCATTTCGCCGAGCCGCTGGCCGCCGAACTGCGCCTTGCCGCCTAACGGCTGCTGGGTGACGAGCGAATACGGCCCGATGGAACGCGCATGGATCTTTTCGTCGGCCAGATGTATCAGTTTCATCATGTAAATGATGCCGACGGTGACCTCCTGGTCGAACTCCGTACCGGTATGGCCGTCATGGAGGCGGACCTTGCCGTTTTCCGGAAGCCCCGCTGTTTTGAGCATATGTTTTATCTCGGGCACGGTCGCCCCGTCGAATACGGGTGTCATGATGTGCAGGTTCAACGCCTTTGCCGCCCATCCGAGGTGCGTTTCGAGGATCTGCCCGATGTTCATACGCGAAGGTACGCCGAGCGGGTTGAGGACGATCTCGACCGGCGTGCCGTCGGGCAGATACGGCATATCTTCTTCGGGAAGGATGCGCGCGACGACGCCTTTGTTGCCGTGGCGTCCCGAGAGCTTGTCGCCGACCGACAGCTTGCGCTTGGTCGCGATGTACACGACGACCCGTTTCAGCACGCCGGGAGGAAGCTCATCCCCGCGCTTGACCTTTTCGATCTCCTGCTCCTCCTCGTTGAGCAGTTCCTGTATCTGGTCGTCGAAGGAAGAGGAAAGTATCTTCGCCTCCTCGTTGTTCTCGAGGTTCATGCGCTCGAGCTTCGATTTATCCACGCCGAGCAGGTCGCTCAGGCGGTTGATCTTTTCGACCCGGACGAACTCGACCTCCTGGGCGTAATACGCCTTCAGTTCCTTTATCTTGGCGAGTTCTTTGGCTTTTTCTTCTTTCGATTTCCTGCCGCGTTCCTTGCGCTGGAACAGGTGGACGTCAACGACGAATCCCTCGACGCCGGGAGGCACGCGCAGGGACGTATCCCTGACGTCGGACGCCTTTTCGCCGAAAATGGCGCGCAGGAGCCGTTCTTCCGGAGAAAGCTCGGACTCGGTCTTGGGCGTGACCTTGCCCACGAGGATATCCCCGGCCCCGACCTCGGCGCCGATACGCACGATACCGGTCGTATCAAGATTGCGCAGCGTTTCCTCGCTGACATTGGGGATGTCGCGGGTGATCTCTTCATTGCCCAAACGGGTCTCGATGGATTCGATCTCGAATTCCTTGATGTGGATCGACGTGAAAACATCCTCGCGCACGACCTTTTCGCTGATGAGGATCGCGTCCTCGAAATTGTATCCGCGCCACGGCATGAACGCGACGAACAGATTCTTGCCGAGGGCGAGCTCCCCCTGCCTCGTGGACATTCCGTCGGCGATCACCTGGCCTTTTTCAACGTGTTCGCCGAGCTTGACGATCGGCCGCTGATTCAGGCAGGTATCCGCGTTGGTGCGCAGGAATTTCTTCAACGCGTACGTGCGCTTGCCGATCGTTATGGACCCGCCGTCCACCGCGTTGACCTTGCCCGCTTCCAGCGCCTTGACGACCGCGCCGGTGTCATAGGCGACTTTGGATTCCATGCCCGTGCCGATCACCGGCGCCTCGGTTATCATCAGGGGAACACCCTGCCGCTGCATGTTCGATCCCATAAGCGCGCGGTTGGCGTCGTCATGCTCGAGAAACGGGATAAGCGAGGCCGCAACGGACACGAGCTGACGCGGGGACACATCCATATAATCGACCTGCTTGGGCGCGACCTTGGGAAAATCGTCCTTGTAGCGGCATCCGACCTCTTTTTCCGTAAAGGTCCCGTCCGAATCGATCGGCATGTTCGCCTGCGCGATGGTCTTTTCTTCGTCGACATCGGCGGTGAGATAATCTATCTTGCGGGTGACCTTGCCGTTGTCGACCTTGCGGTACGGCGTTTCAATGAACCCGAGCTGATTGACGCGCGCGTACGTGGAAAGGGACGCGATCAGGCCGATGTTCGGGCCTTCGGGCGTCTCGATGGGGCATATCCTGCCGTAGTGCGACGGATGGATATCCCGCACTTCGAAGCCGGCGCGTTCGCGAGACAGCCCGCCCGGACCGACCGCGCTCAAACGGCGCTTATGGGTCATCTCTGCCAGGGGATTGACCTGGTCCATGAACTGGGACAGCTGGGAACGCGCGAAGAAATCGTGTATCTGGGTCGAGAAAAGCTTTGAATTGATGAGCGAATGGATGTTCAGGTTCGTCATGTCGCCGATGACGCTCAACCGTTCGCGTATGGAGCGTTCGACGCGGCTGATGCCGATACGCACCTGGTTCTGGACGAGCTCGCCCACCGTTTTGATGCGGCGGTTGCCGAGATGGTCGATATCGTCGATTCTGCCCACGCCTTCCTTGAGGCGGATCAGGTATTCCATGACCTTGATGACCGTTTCGGTATCAAGGACGCGCTTGTCGATCGAAACATCCATGCCGAGCTTGCGGTTCAGGATGAACCTGCCCGAACGCTCAAGGTCGTAGCGCGCCGGATCGAAGAACAGCCTGAAGAAAAGCATCTCCGCCGCGTCTTTGGTGACCGGCTCGGTCGGCCGCATTTTGCGGTAAAAATCTATGTACGCCTCTTCCTTGCTTTTGGTGTTGTCTTTTTTCAGCGTGTTGCGGATCTCCGGGTAGTCTTTGGAGAACGCGGCGATAATATCGTTGTCCGTCGAGAACCCCATGATGCGCAGGATCTGCGTCGCGGGGAAGTTCTTGCGCCGGTCGACGTACGCGAGGATCGTTTCGGTGAGGTCGTATTTGAACTCGAGCCACGCCCCGCGGTACGGGATGATCCTTCCGTAGAATATCTTTTTGCCCGTCGGATGGTTCTCCTCCTCGAACGAGACGCCCGGGGACCGGTGCAGCTGCGAAACGACGACGCGCTCGTCCCCGTTGATGACGAACGAGCCGGTCTCGGTCATC
Source organism: Candidatus Omnitrophota bacterium (assembly GCA_017992455.1). Lineage (GTDB taxonomy): Bacteria > Omnitrophota > Gorgyraeia > Gygaellales > Profunditerraquicolaceae > JAGOOP01. The sequence continues at coordinate 52,853 of JAGOOP010000002.1, forward strand.
AGCGGGATCTCGCCGAAATACGCGTCCTGTTCTTTTGTCTCGTGCGGGGTGGTCAGGCGGAAACGGACCTTGAGCGGGGACGCATATGAAACGGAACGCTCCTTCGACTCCGCGATATCGTACCTTGGCTTGCCGAGGGAATAACTGACATACTCGAGCCTGACCGACCGGTCATTCGACTCGATCGGGAAGATCTCAGAGAACACCTCTTCGAGCCCCCGGTTCAGGCGCTTGTCAGGCGGCGTATCGATCTGCAGGAATTCCAGGTAGGATTCTGTCTGGATATCCAGCAGGTTCGGGAAATCATACACGTCCTTGATCTTTGCGAAGTTCTTTCTTTTAAGCATGCTGTGTTCGCCTTTATCTTTCACGGCCGTTCAATGCGTGCGGTTCCGGCAGACCGTGTTATTTCAGCTCGACGGTTGCGCCTGCGGCAACGAGTTTCTTCTTGATCTCTTCGGCTTCTTCCTTGGTCGCGCCTTCCTTGATGGGCTTCGGAGCGCCGTCGACGAGGTCCTTGGCTTCTTTCAATCCGAGGCTGGTGATCGTACGCACTTCCTTGATCACGGCGATCTTGTTCGCGCCCGCCGCTGCCAGCACGACGGTAAAGGTCGACTTTTCCTCGGCTGCCGGCGCTGCTGCCGCTCCCGCTGCAGGCGCGGCTGCCATCATGGGCATGTTCGCGGAAACCCCGAATTTCTCTTCAAGGGCCTTGACCAGGTCCGCAAGCTCCATAACGGTCATGCCTTCGATACTTTTGATCATCTCTTCCAGGTTCGCCATTTTGACTCCTCCTTCATTGATTACGCAGGTTTATTTTCCTTTTTATTCTTTATCTCGACCATGCACCACACGAGCTTGCGCAGGCTGCCTTTGAGCACGCCGACAATGCCGTTGATCGGCGACTTGAGGGCCATGACCGCCTGGGCGCGCAGCATCTCCCGGGACGGCAGCTTCGCCATCTGTTCGATGTCTTTGACGCCGAGAACCCTGTCCTTGAGCAGGCCGCCCTCGAGCTTCAGCTTCTCGTGATCTTTCGCAAATCCGTACAGGACCTTTGACGCCGCAACCGGCTCGTCCTTGAAAAAAACGAAACCGCACGGCCCGTCGATCAGTTTCATAAGGTCATCGTTGCCGAAATCCTTCACCGCGCGGCGCGCGGTCGTATTCCTGACCACGAACATGTCCGCTTCAACTGCGCGCAGCGCCATGCGCAAAGACGACATATCGGGCGATGAAACACCCGAGTATTTGACAATAAGGAAACTGCCGCTCTGCCGTATGCTTTCCTTGATCCGGTTTTCCGAAACTTCCTTGACGATAAGGCTGACTTTTTTCATGATCACATCTCGAGTTTGAGGCCCGGGTTCATCGAGGTCGAGACATACAGGCTGCGGACGAACTTGCCTTTGACCGTGCCGGGCTTTGCTTCGGTAATAGCGTTGATAACGCACTGCGCGTTATCGTAGAGTTTATCCCCGTCGAACGAGATCTTGCCGACCGAAAGATGGATGCCTCCCTGCTTGTCCACGCGGTATTCGACCTTGCCGCGCCTGACGTCTTCGATGGCCTTGGCGATGTCGTTGGTGACCGTGCCGGTCTTGGGGCTGGGCATAAGGCCGCGGGGCCCGAGCACCTTGCCGAGCTTGCTCAGGTCCTTCATCATCTCGGGGGTGGCGATGACGCAGTCGAAATCGAGGAATCCTCCCGCCACTTTGTCGATAAGATCCTGGCCTCCGACGATCTCCGCGCCCGACGCTTTGGCATCGCGCTCGTGCTCGCCGCGGCAGAACACCGCAACGCGCACCTTTTTGCCCGTGCCGTGCGGCAGGACGACGGTGCCGCGGATCATCTGCTCGGCCTTTTTCGGGTCGACATTGAGCGCGAAATGAACGTCCATTGACTGGTCGAACTTCGTCATCTTCATCGCCTTGAGGAGCGCGATCGCGTCCCTGAGCGAATATCCTTTGTCCGCGGTCAGATCTTTTGCCGATTCAGCGTATCTTTTACTTCGTTTTTTCATGATAGTCAGTCCTCTACCTGTATTCCCATGCTCCGGGCAGTCCCTTTGATGGATTTGACCGCCTGGGCCATGTTCGCGGTATTCAGGTCCTTTTCTTTCTGCTTTGCGATCTCCTCGACCTGCTTCATCGTGACCGTGCCGATAACCTCTTTGCCGCTCGATCCGGACGCCTTGGCAAGGTTCGCCGCGCGCTTGAGCAATACCGACGTCGGCGGGCTCTTTATTATAAAGGAAAATGTCCTGTCCTCATACACGGATATGACGACCGGCAGGGTCAGCCCGTCCCTGTTCTTTGTCTGGTCGTTGAACTGCTTGCAGAACATCATGATGTTGACGCCGTGCTGGCCGAGCGCCGGCCCGACGGGAGGAGCGGGGTTCGCCGCTCCTGCCGCGACGTGAAGCTTGATCTGTGCGGTTATTTTTTTAGCCATGGGATTAGCCTTTAGTACTGATGCTGTATTCTATCTGATATCCCGTTGTTTCGCTTCGCGAAACACGGGATGTGTTCGTGCATATGATTTATGTCGTCCTTACGGACTCCATAAATCATGCACTCTCACACCTTTTCCACCTGCCAGTATTCGAGCTCTACCGGCGTTGACCGTCCGAATATCGAGATGTTCACCTTGACCTTGCCTTTTTCCGGATATATGTCGTCGATGGTGCCGTTGAAGTTCATGAACGGGCCTTCCTTGACCCTGATTGATTCGCCTTTTTCAAATATGACCTTGGGGCTGGGCTTGAGCTTTGTTTCTTCGGTACGTTTGAGGATATTATCGACCTCTCCCGGGGGCAGCGGGGTGGGCTTTTTGCCTGATCCGATGAATCCGGTCACGCCGGGGATGGCCTTGACGAGAGAATACGTATTATCGGCCATTTCCATCTCGACCAGTATGTACCCGGGGAAATAATGGCGTTCCGATACCCGTTTCTTGCCGAAACGCACCTCCGAGATCTGTTCGGTGGGGATCACGATCCGCGTGATCGCATCCTGCAATCCCTGGGATGCGATGCGCGTCTGCAGTATCGTCTTGACTCTGTCTTCGAACCCTGTCTGTGTATGAACGACGTACCAATTTTTCATAATTATCGGAAAATGATCTTGAGCGCGAACGACAGAACGAAATCCGTTATGCCGATGAACGCCGCCATGAGCGCGGTAAACACAAGGACCACGGCGGTCGACCCCATCAATTCCTCGCGCGTCGACCATGAAACCTTCGCCAGTTCCCCTCTCACCTCTGACAGAAATGTGCTGATGCGTTTGATCATGGATCGCCTTGTATATGTGCCTCTGGACTGTCTATCAGGGGCGGAGGGACTTGAACCCCCAGGACGGGATTTGGAGTCTCGCCGTTTGCCATTAACGGACGCCCCTAAAATTCACGCCTCCCCACTCCGCCTTCAGAGGATCCGGCTATTTAACCTCTTTATGTGCCGTATGCTTGCGGCACGCCCTGCAATATTTCTTGGTCTCGAGCTTATCCGGATGCTTTTTCTTGTTCTTGTACGTTGTATAATTCCTGTTCCTGCACACGGTACATTCTAACGTTATGATCTCTCGCATGATATTTTTCCTGTAGCGCCGGGCGTATCGAAAAATTTAAGCTGAAGACGAGAATTGAACTCGTGACCCCGTCCTTACCAAGGACGTGCTCTACCAACTGAGCTACTTCAGCATAAGTAAAAAAAATCCCTCCAAGAATGTTCTTCTTGTTGATTTTTTCTCTTAGCCTTTAACTGAATGCACGACGATAGGTTCAGGTAGTTTTGGCAGAGGTTTTAAATATACACTAAAAACCATTTTTTGTCAAATACTATTTTAAGTTTTTTATTATAATAATAAGCGCGGCTGTGGCCTTTAAAAAAGCGAGGGCGATGACCGTGGCCGAAGTGCCCAGAAGCGGCAGAAATATCACGCCTGCCAGGCCCGCGGCGCATACACCGCCGGCAAGGTCAGCGCTGAACACGATCCCGGGGGCCTGCGGCAGGCTTTTCCCTCCTGCGCCGTACAGGCCGGATGCAAGCGGGAATTCAGCGCCGACGATCATGCCTGAAAAAAAGAACAGCACGCCATAGCCCCATGCGGGCACCGGAGGCGCACCGCTGCGGCCGATCAAAAAAAACACGATGGCGCAGAACAGAACGGAAAACGAATCGTTGAGACCGATCGCGCGCAGCGGCCTGATGAGCGCGCGCGTCGCGTATTCGGCCGCAATGCTTCCCGCGGCCGCGCCGGCCATGAACAATGCGGTCAGCGCGCCGATCATCTGGTACACATGGCCGAACTGAGACTGGGCCTTGAAGATCAGGACGAGGTTCATGGCCATGCCGAAAAATCCGGTCGTCGCCATCGCATATAATACCGCCGCCTTCATCCCGGGCCTGCGGCGCAGTATTGAAACCGCCGCCGCGGACGCGGCGATCAGCCCGATGACAGACAGGACCATCCACAGCCGTATCCCCGACAGCCTTTGAAGGATCGCGGTGGTCCGCGCGGAAAACTGCTTGTTCCACAGAATGAGGACCTGATACACGGCAACGGGCCTGTCGTCGCTGTTGACCAATCCCGTGGCTCCTGCGCCCGACTGGCGGAACCAATCCGCTTTCCCGGGCGCCAGACGTTCCCTCAAATACGCGGGATTCAGCATCGACGCGCGCACGCCCCTTCGCACCAAACGCTTGTACAGAACGGCGGGCTTTACGGTAAAATCCGCGGCGTCTGAAGCGAGTATGATATTATAATTGCCGGGAATAACGCGCACGCGGCTGAAATGAAGGTTGATCGCATTGATGATCATGTAATTCATGTCGCGTAGTTCCGGGCTGACATACGCCGCGGAACCGGGCAGGCACACGGCCGCGACCCCGCCCGGCGAAAGACGGCTATGGACCGCATTGAAGAATTCATCGGTAAAGAAACGGTTGGACGCCAGGTCGCCGGGCATTGACGAGCCGATATACACCGCGTCATAGGTGTGGCGCGCAGAGGCAAGGAACGCGCGCGCATCTGCATGGATGACGTTCAGGCGCGCGTCGGAGAACTCCTGACCCGACAGCCGCGAGGGATGCTTCCGGAGCATATCGGCCAGAAGGCTGTCCTGCTGGCAGTAATCCACGCGCGCGACCGGCTGGCGGAGTATTTCCGCGACCAGCCCTCCGAGGCCCGCGTTGACCACCAGTATATCCTTCGGATCTTCGCAAAAAACAAGCGGGAAATGAGCGAAATCCTGGCTCCAGACCACATCGGGTATCGGCGCGGTGACCGCGGGCACCCCGTTGTAAAAAAATGTCTTCTGCCCTTCCCGCTGGGTGACCACCGCATTCCCGTACCAGGAATTCCGTTGATCCAGAACCTTGCCCTGACGATATTGCCGGGCAATCGTATTCTGCTCAACCTGTGCGGGCTTCGTATTCAAAAAGAAGAGCAACGCGCCGAATGCAAGCGGATAGAGGATCGCCTTGCGCCATGCTCCCCGCATCGACCACATGCGCGTTATCCCGGCGCAAATGCTGATGATCGAAACAAACCTGATAATGTCAAAATGCAGATAATTCGGTATTGCCCACCACGTGAGCGCGATCCCTGCAGCAAGGGTCCCGCATGTTTCAAGCGCATATGCGCGCCACGGGCGCGTATGCGTACAGGCCAGGCTGAACAATCCGCCGTGGCAGAAGCTCGGCAGGAGCACGAGCATAAAACTGCCGGCCAGTATCATGGCCGTGCCGATGCCCTGGCCCGCGGGGATATTTAACAGAGGTTTGAACAGGCGCGCGCCGACGGCGCAAAAGTGAAGGGAAACGGCAAATACGACCAGCAGTGCACTCAGCGCTGCCGCAGTATCTTTGAGCCGGCGCGCGGCGTATGCGGCGGCGCACGCGCCGAGGGCTTCGCCGAACATCCACGCCCCGAGGATAAGGCCGATGGTAAGCTCGTTGCCGAAAAAACAAACGAAAAGCTCGCGCAGCAATATCGTCTGCGCGACAAGCCCCCCTGCGCCGATAATAAGTATAACAATAGCGAGCATGGTAAAAAAGGGGGACGCTTCCCTTTTTTCAGGCGACCGGCCCGAAGAAAAAAGGGAAGCGTCCCCCTTTTTTTAGAGTCCTTTTTCGATCAGGTAATCGATCAGGTCAACGACACGGTTGGAATATCCCCACTCGTTGTCGTACCATGACAGGACCTTTACGAAATCGTCCTGGATGACCTTCGTCAATGTGGCGTCCACGATCGAGCTCAGTTTGCAATGGTTGAAATCGATCGAAACGACAGGGTCCTCGGTGTATCCGAGGATATCCTTCATCGCGCCCTCGGACGCCTTCTTGAACGCCGCGTTGATGGCCGCGGCATCGGCTTTTTTCGCAAGCTGCATGGTCAGATCGACCACCGATACGTTGGGCGTCGGCACGCGGATGGCGAAGCCGTCAAGCTTGCCCTTGAGCTCAGGGATGACCAGGGAGATCGCCTTGGCTGCTCCGGTGGACGTGGGTATCATGGAAACCGCTGCCGCGCGCGATCTGCGCAGATCGGAATGCGCCATGTCCTGCACGCGCTGGTCGTTGGTATATGAATGGATCGTCGTCATCAGGCCTTTGACGATGCCGAAGTCGTCGTTGAGCACCTTGGCGATGGGCGCAAGGCAGTTGGTCGTGCACGACGCATTGGATATCACGTGGTGCGCTTTGGGGTCGTATTTCTTTTCATTGACCCCCAGAACGACCGTGATGTCCTCGTCCTGCGCGGGCGCGGAGATAATGACCTTTTTCGCCCCGCCTTTGGTAATATGGTTCTCCGCCCCCTTGACCTCCTTGCCCTTCTTGTTCACGCCGTCCTTCTTGATGGTGAACAGCCCGGTCGATTCGACCACGATATCGACCCCGAGGTCCTTCCAGGGCAGTTCAGCCGGATCGCGCTTGCACAGGACCTTGATCATTTTCCCGTCGACGGAGATCTGGTCCTCGCCGGCCGCCTTGACAACGCCGGGGAACCTGCCGTGCACGGAATCGTACTGGAACAGGTATGCGTTCGACTTGGCGTCGGTGATGTCGTTCACCGCGACCAGTTCGATGTTCTTGCTCTTTTTTTCAAGGATAGCCCGCGCGACAAGGCGGCCGATCCTTCCGAAACCGTTGATACCGACTTTCACTGCCATGGTTGCCTCTCCTTTGTTTGCGTGTTGTACCGTTACGCTTCCCGTAAAAATTTAGCGGCGAGCTCAGGCGGGGTGGGAACAAGATAGAACCCGGTCCCCCACTCGAATCCTGCAACGCGCGTCAGCTTCGGCATGAATTCCAGGTGCCAGTGATAACTGTCCATGGAATGAGCGTCCGAATTGATCGGCGACGTATGGATGATGAAGTTATACGCGGGGCTGCCGAACACCTTTTTGACTTTGGCGATGATCCCTTTGAGCAAAACCGCAAGATCCGGGATCTGCTCGTACGGCGTCTGGCAGAAAAGCCCCGTATGTTTTTTGGGCATGATCCATATTTCGAACGGGAACCTCGAAACGAACGGGCAGAACGCCATGAAATTCTTGTTCTCGAGCACGATACGTTCCTTATCCTCGGATTCCTGGCGCAGTATATCGCAGAATATGCAGCGTTCCCGGTACTCGAAATAGTTCTTCGCCCCCTGGATCTCCTCCTTGACGCTCTTGGGCACCATAGGGAGAGCGATGATCTGCGTATGCGGATGCTCCAGCGACGCGCCCGCACCGGGCCCGTAATTTTTGAAGATCATGATATATTTGAACCGCTTGTCGCGCTCGAGGTCGAGCGTGCGCTGGCAGTACATGTGCACGATATTGGTGACCTCGGAATCGAGCAGATCCGAGAGGTCTTTGTGATGATACGGGCTTTCGATGACGATCTCATGCGCGCCGATGCCGCTTGTCATATCGTACATGCCCAGCGGCCTGCGCTCAAGGTCTCCTTCGATCTGCAGCGCGGGGAACTTGTTCGGCACCACGCGCACCTGCCAGCCGGGCGTATTCGGCCCCGTATGGTTGTCCCTGATCGCCACGATCTCGGGCGGCGTGCTCGATTCGTTGCCGAAGCAGAACGGGCATGCGCCGGGCCGCCAGTTATGCGGCTCTTCGTGGTCGTAATCCCCCGGTTTGTTCGGATCGTCGGTCGTGACGATGACCCATCTTCCCGCGATCGGATCCCTGCGTAATTCTGACATGTCCTGCCTTTATGTAGCTACTTCCTGCAGATATTTCGCCGCCGCCTCGGGCGTGACCGGGCAGATATAAAAGCCGGTCCCCCACTCGAAGCCTGCAACGCGCGTCAGCCGCGGCGTGATCTCCATGTGCCAGTGATAATCTTCGGATATAGTGCGCCAGTATCCAGTTTTCTGCCTGCGGAACGGCGCGGTATGTATGATGTAATTATACGGCGGGTCATTGAGCCCTATTTTGAGCTTCTGGAGCACCGTTTTGATTATTTTCGACAGCGCACCTTTTTGCGCATCGGTCAGATGCACGAAATCGCTTGCGTGCTTTTTGGGCAGGATCCATATCTCGAAGGGGAACCGCGCCGCGAACGGCACGATCGCAATGAACCCGTCGATCTCGACGATGACCCTGCTTTTCATCTCGATCTCCTGGCGGATCAGGTCGCAAAAGATACAGCGCTCATGAGCGTCGAAATAATTCCGCGCTCCGACGAGTTCTTCCTTGACGCGTTTGGGATTCACGGGCGTGGCGATAAGCTGGGACCTGCTGTGTTTGACCCTGCTGCCTCCGGCAGAGACCCCGTAATTCTTGAACACGAGCACGTATTTGAACCGTTCATCGCGCTCGAGGTCCTGGATGCGGCTGATATAACAGCCGATGATCTTTGCGATCTGCTCTTCCGCAAGGTCTGCCATGTTCGCAACATGGCTGTTCGTCTCGACGACGATCTCGTGCGCGCCGACGCCGTTCATCAGGTCGTAGATACCCTTGCCGCGACGGTCAAGGTCGCCTTCGATGCGCAGGAACGGGGACATGCTCGGGATCACCCGCACGTCCCATCCGGGGCCGTTGGGCGCAGACCCTTTGCTGCGGACCGCGTAGATCTCTTGAGGGGTATGGGATTCCATGCCTTCGCAAAACGGGCACGGCTTTTCCGCTGTCTGCTCTGAAGGCGCCTGGATGAACTGGTCAGGCCTGCGCGCGCGCTCGGTGGCTATGATGACCCATCGTCCGACTATCGGATCCCTGCGTAATTCTGGCATGTTCGGGTTTTAAGTTGTGAGATGCGAGTGATTTGCCGGTATTTGAGATTTACAGGGTTTTGATTATACCATACAATCATGCATATGCAAGCGTTTTTAGCCGAATCTGTCAATATCCTTTACCCGGTATCCGGCAATGAATTCATCGGCGCTGACAATGCGTTTCCCCTCCATTTGCAGGGATGTGACAAGCACAGCGCCTGCTCCTGCAGAAACCGCAATGCCTTGCCGGGACAGGCCGATGACCTGTCCGGCTGCGCCGGGCCTGACTGCCGCATCCGGCAGAACCGTTGCGCTATGGATCTTGACCGATCTTCCTCTATATAAGGTGAATGCCCCCGGCCAGGGCACGCATCCCCTGACCCGGTTGACGATCTCGCAGGCAGGTTTGTTCCAGTCGATCGAACCGTCAGATTTTGTGAGCTTCGGGGCATATGTCGCTGCCGGTTCATCCTGTTCGGTCAGCCGCAGCCCCGGACCGCACAGGAGCCGGATGCCCTGGTCCAGCACGTCAGCAGCAAGAAACGACAGTTTTTCAGACAGGGTCAGCGCTGTATCGGTATCGAGTATGGCCAGGGGTTTCTGCAGTATGACCGGCCCTGCATCCATGCGCAGGACGATCTTCATAAGGGTAACGCCCGTTGTCCGTTCTCCGCGGATAAGAGCCCAGTTGACCGGAGCAGCGCCGCGGTATGCCGGCAATAATGACGCATGGATGTTCACGGGCATCATTGAAGGGATATCAAGGATTGCCTGCGACAATCTCTGTCCGTATGCTATGACGACCAGCACATCGGGCCTGAGCCCTTTGATATATTCAACGCTTGCCCCGCTGTTGATATCGTCAGGCTGATATACCGTCAGCCCGAGGCTGGAGGCGGCCCGTTTGACCGCGGTCGGCTCAACGCGCATACCGCGGTCCCGGGGTTTATCCGGCTGGCTGACCGCGCATCGGATCGTATGGCCGCTTCTGACAAGCGTTTCGAGGCACGGAACACCGAACGAGCCGGTGCCCATAAAAACGATGTTCATGACCGCCCCTTTCCTAAACCGGATCGACATCCACGGTAACTATTATACCCGAATGCCTGAATGACGGTAACTGCTTTTTCAGGAAATCATTCACGCGGACAGGGTCACTGCCGGAGCACAGGACCTGCCAATAGTAATTGCCCCTGAGCCTGGGGATCTGGCCCGGGGAAACCGCGAGCACGTTGACCCGCGCGGGCTTCCGGGCGGCACTGAGCCTGTCGAACAAAGCCTGCGCCGCAGCGCGCGCCTTTTCCTCAACAGCGGCGCGCACCTTGACAAGGCAGAAATGCCGGTACGGAGGGAATGACAGTTGCCTGCGCAGGCGCGATTCCTCCTGGTAAAAAATATCCGGATCATCCCGGGCAAGCGCGCGCAGAACATAATGGTCGGCCATATTCGTCTGGACGACGAACTGTGCGTCCGCCAGGCCTGCAAGGCACGAGGCGGTCTGGAAGGTTTTTTCCGCAGAACGGAAATCCGCGTGATTCAGTGCATTATCGATGCCCAGAAGCGCGACAAGGTTGAAACGCGCGTCGCAATGGCGGATCCCTGCCTGCGTGGCGATGATGATATCGGCTGGACCGTTCGTAAGCGGCATCCCTGATTCCCAGCGCCTGACCGTTGCCTGGGGGAATATCCGGAAAAGCTCGCTTTCGAGCTTTTCCGCGCCTGCGCCGAGGAACCTGACATATCCCGCATTGCATTCCGGGCAGATGGACGGCGGCTCCATGGAGAAATTACAGTAATGGCAGCGCAGGGCCTTTGCCTCATAATGAAAATGCAGATTGACGCTGCACCGCGGGCACTGAAAGATCTTCCCGCAATGCGAGCACACCGCAAGCGTCGCATACCCTGTCCTGTTGAAAAAAATAAGCGTTTTTTGTTTTGATGCGATCGCGGCGCGGACAGCTTCCTGCAGGTATCCCGATATGGATATTTTCTGTTTCGCTGAGACAAGCGGCAGCCGCTTCATGTCCACGATCTTGATCAGGGGCAGGGGCCGGTCGCGGGGGATCGCCTGGAGCTCCGCGATCCCGGACTCCACGGCATGCATCATCTCCAAAGACGGAGCCGGGCTTCCGGCGACGAAATCCGCGTGTTCGACAGCGCAGCGCATCATAGCCGCCGTGCGTCCGTGATAATGCGGCGCCTGGTCCTGTTTATAGCCGTAGTCGTGCTCGTCATCGACGATGATACAGCCGAGCCGGCTGACCGGCGCGAATACCGCTGACCTGGTGCCGATGACCGTGCACGGCCCGGCATTGCGCGCGCGCATCCACTGAGCGATCTCCTCTTTCCCTTCCCTGATCAGCACGCACAGCCGCTGGCCGAACGTTGGCTCAAGGGCCAGCCGCATGCGCTCGACCGCATCTTTATCAGCCGCGAGCAGTATGACGCTCAAGCCGCGCTCATGGCAGCCGGCCATAAGCTCCTTATAAACACGGATGCGGCCGCTGCAGCCGCGGTCATGGACCAGCAGGGATCTTCCGGTTGTCAACGGCGCTGCCGCGTCGGGCCGGGACTGCGGCGCATCAATGGCTGAACCGCGGCGCAATACAGCAGGCAGGCTTACCGCTATCGCAGTGCCCCATGAACAGTAATAGTATTCGCTCAAACGCCGGGCGAACTCAAGCGCAGATGCGGTAAGCACAGGCCCGTTCTTATCGATGACGGCGATAACGGGCTTGACCGTCCTGACATCGGTCCTGTCGGAGAGGGAAACGATATAGCCGGTCTGCCGCTTGTTCCTGAAATCGATCTTCACGCGGCATCCGGCGCGGGCCAACGGCACGAGGTCTGCGGGGATACTGTAATCGAACGGCCCGTCAACCGGGACATCCAGGACTATTTGTGCGTAGTATGTCATAGATACGTGCGGCTGCGCTGATCTGCCTGAAATCCAGGATGGACTTTCGTATCCTGTCCGCGTCACGGATGCATTCATCCACCTGCTCTTTGATCAGCCGCGTCTGAGAAACCCCTTTTCCGATGCCCGCAGATCCGAGGATCGACGCATTGGCCGTTTCCTGCCCGGGTATTGCGGCAATGAACAAAGGCGCGCATTCCATGCACAGCAGTTCGGATATGGTCAGCCCGCCCGGCTTGGTTATGATAACGTCGGCAGCGGCCATCAGTTCGTCTATGAAATCGACAAACCCGAACACACACGCATGGGGATATGCCCGCGCCTTCATGCGCGCATACAGCCGCCTGTTGCGCGCGCATACGGCCAGCACCGCATACTCCCGGCACAATCTGCGCGTCATATCCTCGATCGGGCCGATGCCGAACGAACCGGTCATGATCAGCACGGCCTTCATGCCCGGTGAAATGCCCAGGCGTCTGCGGATCGCCGATACATCATGCGCCTGCGAGAATTTCGGCTCGACCGGAATGCCGGTCACGCGTATTTTCTCAGGCCCAACGCCCCTGTCCGCGAGCATGCGCGCCGTTGCGGCCGAGGCGCAGCAATACACGTCCGTGGCCGCGCATATCCAGAACGGATGCACGCCGAAATCGGTGACGACCGTGACGAGCCTGCATCGCAGCATGCCTTTCGCCTTCAGATAGGATACGACGTCCGACGACAGAAAATGCGTGGATACGACGACATCCGGCCGGGCTTCGATAAGAAAACAACAGAAGCGCCTGGTATTGAAATAATGCAGCGTAGAACGCAAAGACGCCGCTGCGGGCAGGGATGCGGCCCGGTTGGTCAGGCAGAACAGAACGGACCACGCCCACTGGCAGTGATTGACGAGAAAATCATAACCCCGCAGATATACGAGCCTGAACAGCCACGAAGAACCGTCGATGATATCGCGGCACTCGACGTGCGCTGAAGCGCCGATGTGGTCCGCGATGCATCGGGCGGCTTTTTTATGGCCTGCGCCTGCGGTGGCATATACGACGACTATTTTCATTCAGGATAGGATACGGTCAACTGCCTCGGAAATGCCCGCGGCACAGGCATCGGGCCTGACCTGCCATTCGCGTTCGTTATCGGGATGCTCGCTGCCGGAAAAAACCAGGATCGTGCGCACTCCGGCTTTCCTGCCTGTCTCGATATCCCTGATGGAATCGCCCACGAAATAACTTTTCGGCCTGTCGATCCGCATGCCGTGCGCGTTGAGCTGCGCTTCTGCCGCATCGATGAACGCTGTCCCCGGCTTGCGGCAGCTGCATTGCGCATCAGGCAAATGCGTGCAGTAGAAGATTTTCTCGAACCGTATATCGGGCCCGAGCCCGCCCAGCATAGCCTGCGTGATATCATCGAGCGTCCGCTGTGAGAACAGCCCCTTTGCCACGCCTGCCTGGTTTGAAATGACAAACAGCCGGAAATCCGCCTTGATGAGCCGGGCCAGAGCCTCCCTGGCTCCGGGCAAAAGCCGAAAACCCTCGACCGAAGTGACATATTTATATTTGCCGGGATATTCGTTGATCACACCGTCCCGGTCAAGGAATACCACGCGCACTTTCTTCATTTTTTTCCGGCGTTGACCATCTCGCGGTATTTCACGTATGAAAGGAACTGATAGAGGGAATCGAAATATGCGATGATGAAACCGTACATTCCGTCCTTCCACGCCTGCTTGCGCACATACCTTCGGAAGAAACGGTCGAGCGCGCGCCACATCATATGGCCGCAGGTGAACTTCCTTCCTGTCGCAAGCCACTTTGCGGCTTCAAGCGTGGTCTGGCGGTTCACCGACCCCATAAAATGCTCCAGATCAGGGTATCCTTTGTGTATGATATCGCATTTCAGATGGCCGTTCTTTCCGTCGATAAAAACGCGGGGATGCACCTGCACCTCTTCATATTTGAATTTGTCCTTGCAGAACAGGCGGACTTTCGAAGCCGGATACCAGCCGCCGTGCCTGACCCAGAACGTTCCGATGTAATTGCGCAAGGGTATATCATAGCTGACAAAATCAGGATCCCGGATCGCAGAAGCGATCTCGGGCTTTAATTCATCCGAAACCTTCTCGTCCGCGTCAAGGCTCAGTACCCAGCGGTTCTTTGCCTGCGCATAGGCCCAGTTGCGATGGATGCCCTCGTTCTCCATCCTCCGGCTGAGCACCTTCGCGTATTTCCTGGAAATTTCCTGGGTGCGGTCAGTCGAACCGTCATCCACGACGATCACCTCGTCAGCCCAGCCGTGCACGCTTTGAAGCGTTTCCTCGATATTGTTCTCTTCGTTCCTTGCGCAGATAACCACGGTCAAAGGTATTGTCGACGGCATCAGGCCTCCTTCAAGGCGGATTTGACTGTTTGAACGACATACGATATCTGCCCCATGCTTAAAAACGGATGCATGGGCAGGGAAATGATCCGTTTCGACACATCTTCAGACACGGGGAACGCGCCTGTGCGATACCCGAGGTTTTTGTACACGCGCTGCAGATGAAGCGGCGCGGGATAATTGACCATGCATCCGACCCTGCGCTTTTTCAGATGATCGACAACAGCGTCCCTGCGCTCGACAAGGATCGCGTATATGTGGTACACGTGGCTGTTATGCGGGGCTTCGAACGGCACCCTTACCCCGGGAACCTTTGACAGGAGCCTCGTATATGCGGCTGCGCACGCTTTGCGCTTCCTGTTCCACCGGTCAAGATACGCAAGCTTGACGCGCAGGACCGCTGCCTGAAGCGTGCCGAGACGGGAGTTATACCCGAGGATCACATGCTCATATTTGGATTTCCTTCCGCAATCCCGCATCATGAAAAGCTTCTTATACAAAGACATATTGTCCGTTACGATCGCGCCCGCGTCGCCCCATGCTCCGAGGTTCTTGGTCGGGTAAAAACTGAACACCCCCGCATTTCCCATTGTGCCGGCTTTTTCCCCCTTATACAAAGCGCCGTGCGCCTGGCACGCGTCTTCGACAACGGCGATGCCGCGGCTGCGGGCAAAACGCCGCAGGGGATCCATATCCGCGCATTGACCGAAAAGATGCACGGGAATGACCGCCTTTGTCCGGGCCGTAACAGCGGCTTTTGCCTTTTCAATATCGATGTTGAACGTGCGGCCGTCGATGTCGACGAATACCGGCCGCGCTCCGGCGCAGGTTACGACGAACGCCGTTGCAATGAACGTGAATGCCGGCACGATGACCTCGTCGCCCGGTCCGATGCCCATGGCCTTGAGGCACAGGAACAGGCCGTCAGTGCCTGAATTGACGCCGATGCAATAGCGGCTGTTGCAATACGCTGCGAATTCTTCTTCGAATTTCCGGACATCCTGGCCGAGGATAAAATCCTGCCTCGTGACGACCGCGCGTATTGCCCGGTCAATTCGAGGCTTCAATGCCCGATACTGCGCGTTAAGATCGAGAAATGGTACGTTCATATTAAAACAGCGTATAGATGAACGGCGCGACCGCAGATGACTGGGCAAAGAACATCAACGCGCCCAGAAGCACGAACATGATGACAATGGGCGCGAGCCACCACTTCTTGTTCTCCATCATGAACGACCAGAATTCAGTCAAAACCCGCATCTTTCCCACGATCCCCTCCTTAATACAGGCGTTCGTAATCCTTTTTTGTAAATGTTTTTTGCTTGCGCGCGAGCCAATAGGATTGTTTCCCTTTTTCAATGCGCCGGTCCAGCGGATCGAACCTGAACAGCCGCATCCCAAGCCCTGCCGGCGCCATGATACCGTAGAAGATAACGCATAAAAGGATGCGCGAATTGATCCAGGAAAGCGCAAACGCCAGCTTCATCCAGATGTCATAGGACAGCGACAGCCACTGCGGCCTGGCCATGCCGGTCGCATAGAACAGAACGGCTGTCACCCATACCGGCAAAGAACCCGGGTTCCTGCGCAGGAACAAAACAATGCCGACGATGACCAGGCATACAGCCATGGTCCGGCCGAACGATCGAAGCTTTTGGTCTGCAGTGTGCGGTCTCATATCAGTCCAGTTTGAACTGCTTTTGCCAGGATGCATCCCGGGCAAGGGCCTTCTGTTCCTTTTTATCGATGATGAAGCTTCCCATGACCAGGTAATCCATTTCCGTGCGCATGAAGCAGGCATACGCGTCCTGCGGCGAGCACACGAGCGGCTCTCCCCGCACGTTAAATGACGTATTGATGAGCACCGGGCATCCTGTCTTGCGTTCGAATGCGCTGATAAGATCGTAATACAGCGGATTGTCCTGGCGCCTCACGGTCTGGACCCGGGCTGAATAATCCACGTGCGTCACCGCCGGGACCCGCGACCTGCGCAGCGCAAGCCGCGCCAGCCCCTGCACCGTGCCGTTGCCGTCAACGTCAAGGCGCTGGGACTCTTTGACCGGAGCGACGAGCAGCATATAGGGCGACTCCGCGTTCAGATCGAACCAATCCGACGCTTTCTCCGCAACGACCGACGGCGCAAAAGGCCTGAACGATTCGCGGTATTTGATCTTCAGGTTCATCTTCGACTGCATCTGCGGGTCCCTGCTGTCTCCGAGTATGCTCCTGCTGCCGAGCGCGCGCGGTCCGAATTCCATCTGGCCCTGGAACCATCCGACCACGTTGCCTTGAGCTATTAATTCAGCGGCCTGGGCAGGAAGATCGCCGTTCGAGGCCCGTTTGTGCGGGATATGGTTTTCCTTCAAGAACGACTCGATCTGCGCGTCCGTATATGACGGCCCCAGAAGGCTTGCGCGCTGGCTGTCCCGCTCGGACGTGAGGCGCTTATTGCCGCAATACCGGTACCATACGGCAAGCGCGGCGCCGAGGGCGCCTCCCGCATCACCGCTTGCCGGCTGTATCCAGAGGTTCCTGAAAATTCGCTGAGCCAGGATCTTGCCGTTACCCACGCAGTTCAGGGCTACGCCGCCTGCAAGGCAGAGGTTTTCCAGCCCTGTCGCCTTTCGCACGTGGCGCGCCATGCGAAACATGGCTTCTTCGGTAACCTGCTGTATCGACGCGGCAATGTCCATATGGCGCTGTTCAAGCGCGGACTCCGCATCGCGCGCCGGACCGTTGAACAGCGCTTCGAAACGGCGGTTGACCATGCGCAGGCCGTAGCAATACGCGAAATATTTCATGTTCAATTTGAATGAACCGTCGTCTTTCAGATCGATCAGCTCGTCAAGGATCTTCTGCGCGTAGACCGGCGCGCCGTACGGAGCCAGCCCCATGAGCTTGTATTCGCCCGAGTTGACGCGAAAACCGCAGTAATATGTGAACGCGGAATATAACAGGCCGAGGGAATGCGGGAAACGCTCGCTCGCCATGATCTCGATCTGGTTGCCGTGGCCGATGCCGTAGCTTGCCGTATCCCATTCGCCCGCGCCGTCCATGGTCAGGAAAGCCGCCTGGGAGAACGGGGACGGATAGAACGCGCTTGCCGCATGCGATTCGTGATGCGGCACAAAAAGGATACTCCCTTTATACGATAGTTCCCGCTCGATGATATCCGGGATCCAGAGCTTTTCTTTCAGCCACACCGGCAGCGCCTGGATGAACTGGCTGATGCCGACCGGCGCGTACGAAAGGTATGTTTCAACGAGCCGGTCGAATTTCAAAAGCGGCTTTTCGTAAAAAACCACATGATCGAGCTGATCGGCCGTTATCCCCCCTGCCTGCAGGCAGTACGCGATCGCATTTTTGGGGTACGATGCGTCATGCTTGATGCGCGTGAACCGCTCTTCCTGAGCGGCCGCGACGATCGTGCCGTCGCTGATAAGCGCCGCAGCGCTGTCATGATAAAAACAGGATATACCGAGGATTTTCATATCAATGCTTCAAATACCAGTCAATGGTCTTTGTAAGCCCTTGTGGAAACCGGGTGCCGGCCTTCCAGCCGAGCTCACGCCGGATCTTGGCAGTGCTCAGAGAATACCTGATGTCATGGCCCGGCCGGTCTTTGACGAACTCGATCATATTGGCAGGCTTATCCATGATCTTAAGGATCATCCTTGCAGTATCTATATTGCGGTATTCCTGGCCGCTTCCGATATTATACGCTTCGCCTGTCCTGCCTTTTTTCAGCACGCGCCATATCGCCTCTGCGCAATCACCCACATACAGCCACTCGCGCACGTTATGGCCTCTGGCATACACAGGGATCTTTTTACCCGCCCGCAGGCGGTTGATCGCCACCGGAATGAGTTTTTCAGGGAACTGCCACGGCCCGTAATTATTGCTGGGCCTGACAATGACGACCGGAACCCCGTACGTGCGGTAATAGGCGCGTACCAGCATATCAGCCGCAGCCTTACTGACCGAATACGGGGAATTCGGGTTAAAAGCCGAACTCTCAGTAAAACTCCCCTGTGCGATCTCTCCGTACACCTCGTCTGTCGAAACATGCAAGAACCGCTTGACCCTGAATTTCCTGCAGCAGTCGAGCATGACCTGCGTGCCTTTAACGTTCGTTTCCAGAAACGGGGAAGCATCTTCTATACTGCGGTCCACGTGTGATTCAGCGGCAAAATGGGCGATCGCGTCCGGCCGCTCTTTTTTTATTACCGCGTCCATCATCTTTTTATCGCAGATATCAGTTTTATAAAATGAGTATTTGCCCTGGACCTCTGCGAGGCGCCGCAGATCTCCCGCATACGTCAGCTTATCAACCACAACGATCTTGTGCCCGGCTTTCACGCCCTGCCGCACGAACTCGCTTCCGATAAAGCCCGCGCCGCCGGTGACCAGTACCTTCATCGCACATACTCCTTTACGCATTCGTCCAGAACATCCTTGATGGGCCGCACTGCAAAACCCGTCTTTTCCAGTTTTTTCACTGACATGACCAGATTGGTCCGGATCAGGCCCAGCGTGCGGTAATCAACGATCGTATAATTGAATTCCGGCGCATACTTCTTATAGACGTCCATCAGATCGGGATACCGAAGGCCGTACTTATTGACGACGTTGAACGTGCCGTACGCGTCGATCTTGATCAGATGCTTCAGCGCCTTGAAAAAATCAGGCACATAGGTCACCGAGTTGGGAAGGTCGATCACCTTGACGTACTTGATCAGCTTGGTAAGGATGTTCTTCGGATGCGGCCTGTTGTCCAGCGGTATGCGTATGCGAAGGGTCAGGATCTTGTATTCCTTCGCCATGATATCGAGCGCCCTTTCAGCATAGATCTTTGAGCGCGAATAGTACAGGTCGAAGAAATCCGGCGCCAGCTCCTCCGTTACGGGCTTCTGGCCCGTGTAATCGAAATGAAATATGCAGCCGCTGGAGATATGCACGAGCTTCACCCTGTTGCGAAGGCAGGCTTCCGCAAGAATGATCGGCACGAACGTGTTTGCAAAAAGCGTCTTGTCCTTGTCGATCTCGCAGTCATCCACGTTATGGGCGCCCGTATGGCCGATGCAATTGACCAGGACCGACGGTTTATACCGGTCGATAACGGCCTGCGCGTCGGCAAGCGACAGGATCCGCTCGCCGCATACGTCCCAGCCGAATTCCTGCGCGATCCTCTGGCCCATAAAGCCCTTGCCCAATACTAATACGGTGCGTTTTGTCTGCGTCATTGCAACACGCTCTCCTATTCTTTCAATATGTTCTTCAGGTATTCCCCGTAACTGGTGCGGATGTTTGCGGAAAGTCTGCCAAGGCGCTCGCGATCAATGTATCCCATGCGGTACGCCACTTCCTCGATGCAGCCAACCTTTAGACCCTGCCTGTCCTCGACGGTTTTGATAAACATGGATGCCTCGATCAACGATTCGTATGTGCCTGTGTCAAGCCACGCATATCCGCGGCCGAGCGGCAGCACGGTTAGCTTTCCGGCTTTCAGATACGCATTATTGACGTCAGTAATCTCGAGCTCTGCCCGTTTCGAAGGCTTAATCCCTTTGGCGATCTCGACCACCTTATTATCGTAGAAGTACAGGCCGGTCACTGCCCAATTCGATCGGGGCGTTTTGGGCTTCTCGACAATGGACCTCACCCTGCAGCGGGAATCGAACTCCACAACGCCGTAACGCCATGGGTCCTTGACATAATAGCTCATCACCATCGCCCCGCTCTTCAAACGGGCCGCCCTTGACAGGATGCCGGTCATATCATTGCCGTAAAAGATATTGTCGCCCAGTATGAGCGCGACGCTGTCTTTTCCTATGAAATCCTCACCCAGCAGAAAACTCTGGGCAATGCCTGCGGGGCGCTCCTGCTCCTGATAGGACAGCCTGATGCCCAGGTCCGAACCGTCTCCGAGAAGGTCCTCGAAACGGGGAAGGTCGTTCGGAGTGGAAATGATCAGGATATCGCGTATGCCTGCGAGCATGAGCACGGACAGGGGATAATATACCATGGGTTTGTCATAGATGGGCAGCATCTGCTTGCACACGCTTTTGGTAATAGGATAGAGCCGTGTCGCCTTACCGCCCGCAAGGACTATTCCCTTCATACCGCCTCCTTTGCCTTTTTTACAAGGTAATCGCCCATGATCAAATACTCGAGGCCGCTCTCCTTGAACATGACAAGCGCGTCCTGCGGGGAACAGACCATGGGCTCTCCCCTGCGGTTAAGCGATGTATTGATAACAACCGGAACTCCCGATAACCGGTGATAATTGCTGATCAGGTTATAAAATCTCGGATTAGTCTCTTTATCCACGACCTGCGGCCTGCACGTGCCGTCAACGTGTATCACTTCAGGGATACGATCCTTCCACGCCGGATTTGCCTTGAAGGCAATGGTCATGAACGGAGCCGGGTGGTCGGAGCCGAGGATTTCCCGCGCGTGCTCCTTCAGTATGGACGGACAGAACGGCCGCCAGGTCTCCCTGAACTTGATGATCGCGTTGATCCTGTCCGCAGTGCCCCGGATTGTGGGATTGCCGATAATACTGCGGTTACCCAGCGCCCGCGGCCCCCATTCCATGCGGCCCTGGAACCAGCCGAAGATCTTACCATCATGCAAAAGCTGCGCCGCTTTCAGAGCGATATCCCGATCGAGCGATATCGAATACCCCGTTCCCCGCAATGCCGCCTCGATTTCCTTGTTGGAATATTCAGGGCCGTAATACGCGTGTCTCATCGGCTCGATCGTCTCGTTGTTCCTCGCCGCTACATACGCCGCGGCCCCGAGCGAACCGCCCGAATCCCCGCTCGCCGGCTGCACCCAGAGACGTTTGACATAGGGAAGCTCGAGCAGTACGCGGTTCATCGCCACGTTCAGGGCGCATCCGCCTGCAAAACACAGGTTGCCGTGGCGCGTCAATTCGTTTTTCAGATATGTTTCGATGAGCTTGATGCTGATGTGTTCGAGCGCCTTCTGCGTCGCCGCCGCGATATGGATATACGGCTCGGACAAACCGTCCCCCTGGCGCTCAGGGCCGAATTCTCTGACCATGCGCCGGGAATAAACCTTGTCAACACGAAAACGCTTTCCCCGCTGCACCCACACATACTCGTCGTTACAATCGTAGGTTTTGCGCGGTTCGTTCCAGCGGATCAGGCGGCTGAGATCGATCCTGGACGGGTCGCCGAACGGCGCCATGCCCATGACCTTGTATTCGCCGTCTCCGCGCTCGAATCCAAGGTAATCGGTCATGGTTGCGTAAAAATCGCCCATGGAATCGGGAGCAATGATCTCTTTGATCTTACGCAATTCCCTGCCTGCGGCAGTTCCCAGGAGCGTAGAGGTCAATTCTCCGCCGGCATCGATAGACATCACGGCAGCCCGATCCATCCCCGAGAAATAAAACGCCGAGGCGGCGTGAGCCAGGTGATGCTCCACCCATTCCAGCTTTACCGCAAGCGGATCAAAACCGCATTGCTCAAGGGTTCCGAATATGTGCCGGATCTCTCCCCGCAATTCACGTTTGTTGCGGAAATATTTTTTGAACGCCCTGCTGGGCCTGGTAAAGATAGTGCGCCGGAGATATTCCGCCCGATGATCGCGCAGCGCCTGTACCGCCCAGGGGAACGCAACGCGATCGATATCTGCCGGCTGCAGCCCTGCCTGCCTGAGGCAGAACCGCACCGCATTGACGGGCATCTGGCCGTCTGCGTGCTTCTTACGCGTAAAGCGCTCCTCTTCAGCCGCGGCAACGACTTTGCCGTCGACCAATATCGAGGCAGAATGATCATGGCCGAACGGCGCCGCAATACCGAGAATCTTCATATAACGTCCTTATTGAAACTTTTTGATACGATCGACCGTAT
This sequence comes from Candidatus Omnitrophota bacterium, assembly GCA_017992455.1. Taxonomy (GTDB): domain Bacteria; phylum Omnitrophota; class Gorgyraeia; order Gygaellales; family Profunditerraquicolaceae; genus JAGOOP01. The sequence goes on from JAGOOP010000002.1 coordinate 75,256, forward strand.
CGAACAATTCCTGCACATTATCAAAGCAGGCGTTGAGGCTTGTTATTTTATAATTGCGCCGGACAACCCCGATTTTGGCAAGCAGCGACGCGGTCTTTTCGTCAGCAATAATGAGGCTGAACCTCCTGTTGCGGCCGCGAAGCGCGTTGCTCAGGATCAGAATAAAGATGCTTGCGACGAATAACGATGGCGGAAACAGCTTGTTATGGCAGTTCGTGTGCTGTATATGAACGTCAGGTTTCTTCTGGACAAACACGACCCTGTGCTGGTCGCGAAGCAGGTGTATGACGGTCTGGCGCGCTTTCAGGACGCACGCATCTTCGATGTTCCCGAACACGCACAGAAGCTTGAGCGGCCTGCCCCAGCGTTTACAGAACACTTTTGCCTTTTCCCCGACCGCCTCATTCAGTTTCTGAGCGCCGAGAATGCTCTTGTATGTGACGCTCCGGTGGTGCCAGACGAACGCGCCGAGCGCGCACACACAGATGAACCCCGCCCGGATCGCGCGCACTGAATAATCCCAATCATCATAATACGCCGGTGCAAAAGCGGTGTCAAGCCCCCCTATTTTATCGATAACGGCGCGCTTCACCAGAAAACAGAAGTCGCGCGCCCAATCGCTTTCGATATAAAGACCGCGGTTCCGCTTGACGACAGACGCAAAATAGCTCTCCCTGCTGCCGTGATACCCCTTGGGCAGCTCCCAGAGCGGATTGACGATGCCGATGGAAGCATCCTTCTGCGCAATACGTATCACCTCGCCGAGCCACCCCGGAAACACGACCGTATCGTTGCTGATGACGCAGACGAACTCGGCTGAGGTCCGGGCAAGGCCGAGATTGACCGCGTTGACATATCCTTGATTTTTCTCGATGCGCACGACGTATACCCGGGGCCGGTGCGCGGCTTCGATCGATGCCAGATACTTCTTCGTCTCATCCTGAACGCTGCCGTTATCGACGATAATAAGGCGATACGGCGCCTCCGTATTTGCAAGGATGCTTTCGACGCAGGCCCTGGTGTAATCCGGTTTATCATACACGAGCAGTACGATATCACACATGTATATATTTCTCCTCAAAGAAGGAATCGAATACGGAAAGGATATATTCTATCATCGGTCCGGTAAGCCCGGGATATACGCCGATCCAGAACAACGCGTTCATAACAAGGTCCGTGTTCTTCAGGCCGCCCGCGACGCGATGCGGTATGCGCAGATACGCCGGCTGCCTGAGCAGGTTGCCTCCGAACAACATGCGGGTAGCGATCTTATGATCCTCCAGATATCGCACGATATCCGCCCTTTTGAACGGAGCGTTCGGCCTGACCAGGATCGGAAGGCCGAACCAGCTCGGATCCGCCCCTCTCGGCACCGTAGGCAGAAGAAAAAAAACGGAATACCTGCTCAATCCCCGGTAAAGGGCCTCAAAGTTCAACTTTCTCTTTGCGATAAAATCCGGCAATTTTTCAAGCTGAGCGCAACCCACCGCCGCCTGCATATCCGTTGCCTTGAGGTTATAGCCCGCATGGGAATATACGTATTTATGGTCATACCCGAGAGGCAAATCGCCCCATTTCTGAGAAAAGCGTTTACCGCACGAGTTGTCCCGGCCCGAAGGGCACCAGCAATCCCTGCCCCAGTCGCGAAACGAAAGCAGGAGCTTGCGCAACAGCGGATCGTCTGCCACAACCGCCCCGCCCTCTCCCATGGTCATGTGGTGCGCAGGATAGAAACTGAACGTAGCAATGTCCCCGAACGTTCCGGCAAGACGGCCGCGGAAGCGCGACCCGAGCGCATCGCACGAATCCTCGATAAACCAGAGACGGCGCTTTCTGCAAAACGCGGTTATACGGCCCAGATCGGCAATATTGCCGAGCGTATGCGCGACGAACACAGCCCTGGTTTTCTTCGATAAGGCCTTCTCGAGCATATCGGTCCGTATATTATAATTACCGATCTCCACATCGACGAACACCGGCACGCAGTTGTTCTGGAGTACCGGGTTGAGTGTCGTCGGAAAACCGCAGGCCGTAGTTATGACCTCGTCTCCAGGCCTTATCCTTCGATCCTTGAGATACGCGGATGTCAGCGCTGAAAGCGCAAGAAGATTGGCCGAAGATCCCGAATTGCACAAAAAAGCGTATTTTCGGCCGAGGAACGCGGCAAAATCATGCTCGAACGCGTCTGCGAACCTGCCGCTGGTCAGCCAGAAATCAAGCGACGCGTCCACCAGATTGACCAGCTCTCGCTCATCGAAGACCCTGCCGGCATACGGGATATAGGTCTTGCCCGGGACGAATTTTTTTTGCGCGAAGGCCTTGCGGTGATATGCCTTGACGCGCGCCAATATGTCTCTGCGAAGCTTATCCATACAGTTCCTTTTTGAACGCCGCAAGGCCTTCATCGACACCCATGACCGGAACGGAACTCTCACGAGTGACCTTGTCGATGCGCAATCCCCCATTGAGCGGACGCGGCGCTTTCTGCGCAAGCTCCCTCGTTAAGACCGGCTCCAGAAGCGATTCGTCAAGGCCAAACACACGGCATACGCGTCGAGAGAACTCGTACCGGTCCACAAGGTCTTTACCCACGACGTTGTATATCCCCGTCCTTCCTTTGTCGAACAGGTCGACGACGACCTCGACCAGGTTGCGCGCATAGGTCGGCGAACCGATCTGGTCTGACGGCACCCTGATGCGTTGCCCGGCTTTCAGGGTATTGATAAGACGGTAACAAAAATTCTTGCCGCGGGCTTCATATCCGTAAACGACCGTCGTCCTGACGATCAGATGATCGTCGAGTGTTTCGCGTATGAACGACTCGGCAGCCAGTTTCGTCTCGCCGTACACGCTGATCGGATGCGGGGCATCGGCCTCCGAATAGGGCCCGTCAGCGCCGTCGAACACGTAGTCGCTTGAGAAAAAAACAATCTTGGCCCGGTTCGCTTTGCACGCCCGCGCCACGTTCTGCGCGCCGTTGACATTGATCTTCCAGGCCGTTTCGCGGTTTTCCTGGCAAAACTCGACATTCGTCAGCGCAGCGGACAGGACAACGGTGCGCGGTCGCGCGTGCGCGAACAATTCCCCGACCGAGTCTTCGGAGGCGATATCGACCGGCGCGCCGCGCGGCTCATCAACCCCCGGATAATGCGACTCAACGCAGCTGCATCCCCGCGCAGCAAGGGCCCGCACGAACGTGGCCCCGACCAGGCCGCAGGACGTGATGAGCAAAGGGTTCATATCAACCATGCTTCAGTTCCCACGAATAGGGGATGCTGTTGTCGAACGGGTCAAGACGAACGATCTCTGCAGGGTCATGCGGAATGGTCGCGCAATTCGCCACAATAGCGGGCCCGACCCCGACGCCCTTGAACCCGTTCCATACGCCCGCCGGAATCCTGACAAGGCAGTAATTATCCTCGCCCATAAAGACCTCCTGGACCTGGCCTCTGGTCGATGAATTCCTGCGGTCGTCAAAAAGGACCAGCTTGATCATGCCCTGAACGACCGCGTAGTTCAGGACCATTTTTTTATGCAGATGCCATCCTTTCACCACGCCCGGATTCACCACTGAAAAATATATCTCCCCGAACTTCTCGAAATGAGCGTCCGTGGATTTCAACATATGCATGATCTTGCCGCGCTCATCAGGGATCCGGCGCAGCGGATGTATCTGAACACCGTGTATCATCCTTTCCTCCCCGGAAATATGGTTTTATACCACCGGACCGTTTCCTCAAGGCCCTGCCGCAAAGTATAGCGCGGTTTCCATCCGAGCATACGCCGGGCCTTGGCGGCGCATAGATACTGCTTTTTGATCTCGTGGTCCGCCTGGTTCAGAACCGCGTAATCAGGCGCGCGCCGAAGACTGCCATACACCGCATTCACGATCTGTATGACGGAAAGCGGCTCCTCATTGCTGAAATTGAAGGCTTCCCCCCTGATCCCCTCACTGAGCATCTTGCGGCCCAGAAGCATGTAGGCCAGGGCGATATCCTTGACAAACACATAGTCCCTGACGAATTTCCCGTCGCTGCGGATAAAAAGCCGCCTGCCGGTCAGGCCGCAACGGACCGCGTCGGGCACAATGCGCGAAAAATTGTAGTCACCCGGGCCGTAAAGATTGCCGCACCGGGTTATGCATACCGGGACCTGATACGTATGGAAATACGTATCGCTCAAAAGGTCCGCGCACGATTTGGATGCATCGTACGGATGGTCGCCCCTGAGCGCGAAATCTTCCTTATACGGCAGCCGCGCATGCGTGCCGTATGCCTTATCGCTCGAAGCGACGATCACTCCAAGAACCGACCCTGTTTTACGGCAGGCCTCAAGCACGTTCCATGTACCCCTGATATTGACCGAAAACGCCTCCGCGGGGTCATGATAGCATTCTCCGACAAGAGACTTCGCGGCGAGATGAAACACGAATTCCGTTTTATGCAGCCGCGCCGCGCGCTCAAGCAGGCTGTAATGCTCGACGGTCCCCTTGACGATGCTGACCGCAGCGAGCTCCTTCTTCGTCAATACCGTTTCAGCGCGCCGGGTGCGGATATCGATGCCTGCGACGGCCGCTCCCTCCGCAAGCAGGAATTTCGTCAGCCAGGATCCGAGGAATCCTTCGTAACCCGTGATCAAAACGCGCCTGTTCTTCCAGAATCGCCGGCTCATTCCCATGCCTTCCACGGCGCATTGCCGCTTTTCCATAAATGCGTCAAAAGATCCAGTTCGCGCTGGGTGTCCATGCACTGCCAGAAGCCGGTGTGGACGTTCACGCAAAGCTGGCGGTCCTCTGCCAGCTGCTCGAGCGGCTCGCGCTCAAGATAAGAATCGCTCTTATCGGACAGATACGAAAAAAACTTCTTCTTGAACACAAAAAAACCGCCGTTGACCAGACCCTGGGTGGTCTGCGGCTTTTCCGAGAAACGCGTCGCGAACGCGCCTTTGACAATGATCTCGCCGAACCGCGACGACGGCCGGACCGCTGACACGGTGCCGATCCTGCGATGGCCGCGGTGGAACGCATATAACGCTTTCATGTCGATATCCGATACCCCGTCGCCGTAGGTCAGCATGAAATCATCGCCGGTAATATACCGCTCGATCCGCTTGACACGACTGCCGGTCATGGTATCTTCGCCCGTGTCGACAAGGGTAATGCTCCAGTCTTTTTCCCGGTGGTCCGTATGGAACGTGATCCGGTTCTGCTTGCCGAGAGTAACGGTAAAATCGTTATTCATCGCCTCGTAGTTGAGGAAATACTCCTTTATTTTATCGCCTTTATACCCGAGGCACAGAACAAAGTCCCGAAACCCGTAATAGGCGTAGCGCTTCATAATATGCCAGAGGATCGGCCTGCCGCCGATCTCGACCATGGGCTTTGGCTTGACCTCGGTCTCTTCTTTCAGCCGGGTGCCCCTGCCGCCGCATAGGATGACAACGGGAACATGCTTGTGAGACATGACGGGTCTCCTTATCTGAACAGCACTTTATCGATCGGTTTCTTCCGTTTACAAAGATACAGGAACCAGGGATAGAGCCACAGCGCATACCGGCCCACGCCGATAAGGCGGATATTGCCGTGAACCGCGCACGGCGCGAATGCGCTTTTTTCGTCCCGCGGAACGAGCAGCCATATCCAGTTGCCGCGGCGGGCGTCCTGCAAGCACTCATCGATGATCCGGCTGCGGTCCTGCGCCTTTCCCGAGGCGACATAAATGCTCCGTGTGGGCCTGCCCCAGCGCTCCTCGAATATCCTGCGATTCTTGACAAACAGCGTTTCGCGCTCTCCGGAGTCAAAGGTCGCATGTTCAGCGTGCCAAACGTACGCGTCCCGGGCTATCGCGCAGGTAAATCCCGACGCGATCGCCCGGCGGCAAAAATCCGTATCCTCGAAATAACCGTCCGCATAAATTTCGTCAAGGACCCCGACCGCGCGGATAACCTCCCGTTTGATCAACATGCAGAAACCGACGCAGCCGGCGCATTCGGTATACCGACCCCGCTCCCGCGCGAGCGACCGCGCCACGTCCTCCGGCGTCTGCCCCGCGTGCGGATACAAGCCGAACGTCGTGGACATCGGATTAACGATCCCGATATGAGGCTGCGACTCCATAAGGCCGCACATCCTGTCAAGCCAGCCGGCGGTCACGACCGTATCGTTGCTTAAAAGGCACACGGCGTCCCGGCTCGAGCGCCGCAGGCCTTCATTGGCCGCGCACAGATACCCTTGATTCCTTTCCAGGCGCACGATCTCGATGGCCGCTTCAGGATGGCTGCATGCGTAGCGGCCGAGGAACGCGCGCGTCTCCTCGCCGCTGCCGTTATCAACGACGATAATCCTGTCGTAGGGCCTGAAATGCCGAACGACGCTCTCCAGGCAATTACGGGTAAGATCGATCTTATCGTAAACGGTCAGGACGATATCGCAGGAGATCATAATACCCCGTCCCCCCTGAAAAGACCATCGACAGCGCGCATTACTTCATCCACTGTTATATCCAGAAGGCACTTCTTATCCAGCAGGCATTGCTGAAGCCTGAAGCCTCTGTAACACGGCCGGCACGGCATATCTTTCTTTAAAACCGCCGTGCGGCCTTTTTCGGGCGGATACGGGCCGTAAACCCGGTCGTCGACAGGGCCGAACAGCGCGACAATCTTCTTTTTCAAGCCGTCTGCAAAACGCAAGGGGCCCGTATCATTGCCGATAAACAGCTCAGACCGGTCTACGAGGGCGACCATCTGGGGCAGTGTCGCACTGCTGAATTCGAAAACATTCGACTTTGCGCGCACCCCATCGACAATACCCATGATTTCTTCTTTCTCCTTCGGCCCGGCGAACAAAAAAATAACGGCGTTATATTTTTCGACCAACCGGTCGATGACCGCGCTGAAGCACTCCGCGGGCCAGCGTTTGATATAGGCATCTTTGCCGAAAGCGTCGCCTCCCAAAGGCGCAATGCCGATGACCAAACGGTCTTCCCCTATCCCTCGCTGCTTGAAAAGATCAGTGGCCCACGCCCTGCTCGAGGGATCGACACGTACCTCAAGCCGTCTGTCAGCAACAGGTAGATCGACCAGTTGCAATAGATCGAGATAATATTCGGCCACATGCTTGTCCGTATATCCCGCGATGGACAGCCGCCGATTCAGGAACAAACACCGGTTCCTGTAATCCAATCCCACCCGCCGCCTGATACCGGCCCACCAGGCAAAAAAACCGTACTGTGTATTCAGGGACAGATCAAAAGCGATATCTATGCGCGCGGCCCGGATCGCGCGTATAAACGAACCCATCTTCGCCCACCATCGGATGAAGGACGATCTTTGAGCAGCGAGAAACTCGTCCCGCTCGTAGACAAAGACATCCGTTATCAACGGATCCGCGCGCATGACGGGCGCGGTCTTCTGGTTGCACAGATAATATATGCGCGCATCCGGCAGGCTTGCGTGCAGGGAACGCATGAGCGCCGTCGAAAAGATCACGTCCCCGATGCCGAACGGATTGATAATGAGGACCGCGTTTATTTTTGACATGTGCCCTTCGAACCGCCGCGCATGCGCGCATCCTTGACCGTTTTCTCAAAGAGCTCATCGATCTTATCGATATAATCATTGCGCTGCTGGTTTGCCAGATCAATGCGGCGTTTGATCCCGCCGATATACGACAGCGGGACATCTTTTCTCCTGGCCTCGTCTTCAAGATGCCAGAGTTCGAGGTTTTTCTGTGAAAGCCCCGCTATCGCCTCGCCGACCGCTTTGACGGGAAGTATACGGCCGATATCCGCGCGGGCGTTATAAAGCTTGAGTTTTTCATCCCGTATCTGTATTTTGCCCGATGCCGCCCTGGCGACAAACAGATCGATCTCGCGCGTCAGAAGCCGCTTCTGATCATCAAGGATCCGCAGCTTCTCAAGAAGCTCGGCACGGGTGAATTTGCAGGCCTTGTCTGACTGCATCTGCTCAATATGGAACCTGCGAATGTTCTTAATGGTCAATTTATCGACCAGACTTCCCAGTGTTTCAGCCATGTCGTTCACGCCTCCTTGGCAGCGGTATCGTTGACAGGATATTCCGTTGAAAGCAGGTCGGCACTGATGCCCAGCAAAAACCAGAACAGGACCGCGGCCTGGACGCCGACCGTAATAAAAGAACCTGACAGGCATAAAAGTATGACGGCGAAGATGGCTATCGCCAGTCCCGCCGTAATGCCCGGGTTGACACCGATGCGGCGGCGCAAACGGCGGTACGCGATAACGCAAAAAGTCACAAAGATCGCACAAAACGGCACTAAACCGAGCGAGCCCATTTCAGCGGCGACCTCAAGATAATTGTTATGCGCATGGCTGTGGATATAGGACTGGAACTCTTCGTAACCCTTGGGAGGTGTATAGAGAAATTCGAACATCCCCAGGCCAGCGCCCTTGACCGGATGCGCTTTATAGATGGATACGGCGGTCTCCATAAGGTTTACGCGGTCGCCGAGCGATGTCTCGGTCAAGCAATCCATCGCAAGCCTGACGCGGGGTAATATATATGCCGGCGCGCTCAGCAGGCTGAGGACGACAACGACGGCGCCGAGGGACAATCCGATCCGGTAGGACCTCGAAGTATAAAAGAAAACGAAGCTCGCGGCAAACGTAAAGAAAATCGCTATCCAAACACCACGGGAGCCGTGCCAGATGAAAACAGGCAATAAAAGGGCGGCATTGACAAGACCGAAGATCCTGAACCAGCGGTGACGCTCAAAAAAAAGAACGATATAGCTGAACGGCAGTACGAACGGCAGGAACGCGGACATATAGATGCCTTTGCCGAAAACGGTAAAGAGGCGGTACGGCCGGAATCGTATAAAATCAGCGACCGCACCTGCCCCGATAAAAAAACCCATCGCCAGGAGCGCGTTCGCTATCGGGTAAAGACGCGTCGTCGATCCGCCGCAGAGCGTAAAACCGATCGCGTAGAACAGCAAATAAATCGAATACCTCTGAAACAGGATCTGCTGGCTATGATAGGGATTCGAACTGAAGATGGTCGAAATAACGGCTGCAGTGAAGAACAGCAGCACCATGACGCTGACCCTTGATCGCAGCAGATTCAGGGAAACCCCTCCGAACGCGACCATCGTGATCCACAGGCCGATGGCGCTGAACTGGGCCGTTTTCGAGAGCATTTTGGAAAACGGCGAAACGACGACAAAGAAACAGAGCGCTGCCAGGAGGGCTTTCCCGAGGACGTTCGATGTAAGGCTCCTAAGATCTTTTTTTATCATAAGGTATGTAGGTAGGGACGAGTTCCCGGATCTTTTTTATCAGCATTCTCTCGTTCATCAGATTCGCCCACGTCTCAAGCTGTTTGACGCGCACCCGCAGCTTCTTCAAATCGAGGTCATCGGGCTGGACGATATGGATCTTATCATGCTGCGTGGTTTTGCCGAGCTCGACATCGAGGAACATCTCCTCCTCCAGCTTTTCTCCAGGCCTCAATCCGATGAATTTGATCGGAATGTCCTTTTCGGGGATCAAACCGGACAGGATGATAAGGTTCTTTGCCAGATCCGCGATCCTGATCTGCTCTCCCATGTCGAGGATGAATATCTCTCCATTTTTCCCGAACGCACCCGCCTGCAGAACCAGTTCGGCAGCTTCCTGTCCGGTCATAAAATACCTCTTTGCCTCAGGGTGGGTGACCGTCACCGGCATGCCCTGCTCTATCTGGCGCTTAAAAAGAGGGATGACGCTTCCGTCCGAACCGAGGACATTGCCGAATCGGACGGCGATAAAGCGCGTCGCGCTCTTGCGCGCTTTTGCCTGCAGGATCATCTCGGCGATCCGCTTCGACGCCCCCATGATGCTCGTCGGATTGACCGCTTTATCGGTCGAAATCAGGACGAACCGTTCTGCCCGGTAATGAGACGCGGCATAAATCAGGTTTCTGGTACCGATAATATTGTTCTTGACGGCTGCCCCAACGTTGCATTCCATGAGCGGCACATGTTTGTGCGCGGCTGCATGAAAAATGACCTGCGGACGGTACGTCGAGAAAACGTTTTTTAACAGGCCTATCTCTTTGATGTCGCCGATGACGACCCTGATGTCGATTTCGGGATACCTGGATCTGAATTCCGCATCAAGGAAATACACGTTATTCTCGTTATGATCGAAGAGGATGATCTGGCGGGGCATATAGGCGCAGATCTGGCGGCACAGAGCCGACCCGATCGACCCGCCTGCGCCGGTGACAAGCACCTTCTTCGCGCGAATATAGGACCGTATTCCCTCTTGGTCGACCTCCACGGTCTGACGGCCGAGAAGGTCCTCAGGATTGACTTCGCGCGGCTTGAGTTCAAGGTCGCCGTTGAGGATCTTCTGGAAACCCGGGATCATTTTAAGTTTGACATTCGGGATACGGCAATGGGTAAGAATATCGCGGATGACCTGCCCCCGGGCAGACGGGATGGCGAATAAGATCTCGTCTACCGACAGCATTCCCACGACGGCCGGTATATCGAGCCGGTTGCCGAGGACCTTGACGCCATGTATCGTCGAATCGCGCTTGGCCGGATCGTCGTCAATAAAGCCGACGACGTTAAAGCCGAGACCGGGGTCCCGCCGGGCCTCTTTCAGCACCATGATCCCCGCCTGACCTGCGCCGATGATCAGCACGCGGCGCTGTTTCAACGGGATCGACGGCCTCAGGTGTTCACGCAGGATACGGGTGACGATCCGTATGCCGCAGACGAGGATCGTACAAATGCTCCAGTCGAGCACGAAAATGGACCGGGGAAAGCCCTGCGCGCCGAATAAAAAAATGACACTCACGAGCAGCGCCAGCGACGCTATCGTATTGGCCTTGAGTATCTGCAGTACATCGCTGAGGCTTACGTACCTCCACAGGCCCAGGAATATGCCCGCTGTGTAAAAAAGAACGAATTTGATGACAAGAACCAGGGGAAGGGTCGTGCCTATGAGGCCGTAATATTGGTCCGGAATGGAAAACTCAAACCGCAGGTAATAGGCGAGCAGGTACGACGCGGCGATGATCACGATATGCGTGACGATGATCAGCGTCCTGCGGTATTTATTAACAAGCTTCTTCAGGTTCATATCGGTTTGTCAGCCTTCACGAAAACCACCTTGTGCGTGGCGTCGGTTCTGTCGCACGGAATAGCCCGCGGTTCGGCGTACGGAACGCTTTCTCGCGAGATATCCTCGGGCATGGCGACCAGAGGCCCCATAAACACCCTCTTGAGAAACTCTTTTCCTTTCATCGTCCTGGGCATGACACGCATGCGTATCGCCGCCCTTTTCAGCCGGGAACAGGCCCTGCTTTTCAGCGACGGAGCCGGAACCGGGCAATCTCCGAATACGCATACGCCCCGGAATCCTGCCGACCGCACCAGGAAGCAGAGTTCGGATGCGGAAAAATAACGGTAGCTGAACGGACTCGGGTTGAAATCAGGGATTTCACGGTTTGCCGTGCACATAAGCAGCGTCCCGTTCGCGCGTAATACGCGCTTCGCCTCGGCGATGAACACCGCAGGCTCTTTGAGATAATACAATGCCTCGAATAACACCACCGTATCAAAGCTGGCGTCCTTATACGGTATCTCGTGCGCGTTTCCGTTCACCAGCATGATATTGCCGCGCCCCCCGTATGTCCGCTGCGCGATCCGCAGCAAACCCATATCGATATCAAGGCCGCAGACCAGGCTCGCGTGCTTGGCAAAACATCCGAGCCCCTGTCCGGACCCGCAGGCTACTTCAAGGACCGGCCCGCCGCGCGCCAGTTCAGCAGCAAACCGGTAACGGGTATACATTCGCGCGATCTGCTCGCCGGACACCTTGGTACCGCTGACTTCAGTGACCGACGCATAGTCTGTGTTATGCAATGTGTCTGATTTTTGAAAAGCCCGCGGCAACATGGTCAAGGGTCTCTTTACTCTTGCAGAAACAAAACCGGACTTTGTTCCTGCCTGCTTTTTTATCCGTCGCATAAAATGAGGAACCCGGCACAGTCGCAACACCTGTTGCCCGGATCAACTTCCTGCTGAATGAAACGTCGTTTAACGCCCTCAGGCGCCTCATGACGGCGTCGCATCCCGCCATGATGTAATAAGCTCCCCGGGGCATGATCGGGTAAAAACCGGTTTCCTGAAGCATGGCATAAAGCCGCGCCCGGGATTCGGCATACCGTTGTCTGAGAGCAGCGTAATATTCATCCGGAAGACGCAAGGCGCAGGCAGCGGCGTGCTGGAGCGGCGTCGGCGCTCCCACCGTAAGGAAATCGTGTACCTTCCTGATCCGTTTTGTGATCCGGGCGGGAGCTATTGCCCATCCCACCCTCCACCCTGTCACCGAGTAGGTCTTGGATATGGAGTTGATGGTGACGGTCCGGCTCCTCATGCCCGGCAATGACGCGATGGAAACATGGCCGGCTCCGTCGTACACGATATGCTCGTATATCTCGTCGGTCACGGCGTAACAGTCATGCCGCACGCATAATCCGGCGATCTCAGAAAGCTCATCCCGGCTGAAAACCTTTCCCGTCGGGTTGTTCGGGGTATTGATGATGATCGCTTTGGTCTTGCCGGTAAAAGAACGGCGCAATTGCGCAGGGTCGTAACGCCAGTCGGGAGCGTGAAGCGTCACATACCGCGGCCTGGCACCGGACAGGATCGCGTCAGGCCCGTAATTCTCGTAAAACGGCTCAAAAACAATGACCTCATCCCCGGGGTTGATGATCGCCTTAAGCGTCGCGATCATTGCCTCAGTGGCTCCGCAGGTGACCGTGATATCTGACCCGGGATCGCACTCGATCCGATTGAACCGGGCCGCTTTCAAAGCTATGGCTTCCCGAAGCTCCGGCTCGCCGAATGTCACCGGATACTGGTTATGGTCTGCCAGGATCGCGCGCACCGCCGCTTCTTTGATGCGCTTATCCGCAGCAAAATCGGGAAAACCCTGCGACAGATTATAACCACCGGCGGCATCGCAGATCCGCGTCATCTCCCGGATAACGGATTCAGTGAAACGTTCGGTAACAGAGGAAAGTTTTTTCATCGTCCCTTTTTGTAAAATTTCCTCACCGTTGAGATAACATAGTCGACTTCCGCGTCGGTCAACTCCGTATTCATGGGCAAAGAACAGACCTCTCTGCTGATGGCTTCCGTCTCGGGAAAACCCCTGTCCGCCAGCTTCAGGCCCGGATGTTTGTAATAGGGTTTGCGGAACTGGGTCAGGACCTCAACGCCGTTCGCCTTGAGAAAGTCGGAAAACTCGCTTCCACGGTCCGAGCGAACCGTATAATTCTGATACACGTGATCAAAGCCCTTCCTGTCGTAATGCGGCAGAACCAGGCCTTTAAGATCAGACAACGACTCCCGGTAACGCTGCGCGATCTTCTTTCGTTTCAGGATCCACGCCGGAAGATGCCTGAGTTTGACATCCAGAAAAGCCGCCTGGAGATTATCAAGAAGGCACGTGAACCCATGGCCGTGATATTCGCCCGTATCCCGGTCCTCGCCGTTATAGCGCATTCGGGTCGCGAATAAAGCTACGTCAGGATCGTTCGTGGTGATCGCGCCTCCGTCGCCGTAACCGCCCAGGATCTTAAAAGGATAGAAGCTCCAGCACCCGGCATGCCCCCAGGAGCCTGCGCGCCTGGAGTCGATGCTCGATCCCAGGCTCTGGCACGCGTCCTCGATGACCTTGAGATCGTGCTTCTGCGCGATCTTCATGATCTTGGGCATATCGGCCATATATCCGCTTAAATGCACCGGGATAATGGCCTTTGTCCGCTCTGTGACAGCTTCTTCGATCCTGTTAACGTCAATATTGAAATCCCCGGACACATCCACGAGCACGGGGACGGCTCCCGCATTGACCACAGCCGAACACGTCGCGACGAACGTGTGTGCCGGAACGATGACCTCGTCGCCCGGGCCTATCCCAAGTGCCCGGAGCGACATATGAAGGGCGTCATACCCGCTGTTCAAACCGACGGCATATTTTGTTCCGACGAAACGGGCAAGATGGGACTCGAACGACTTCAATTGTCCCCGGTCGATCAAATCTCCTTTGGACATGACATCGCGGTATGCGGCATCGATTTCCTTTCTGATCGACCGGTAATTTGCGGCTGGATCCACAAACCGCACCCTGTATGTTTTCATCGAATTCCTTTCCGCACCATCTGTTTCGCCTTCCGTACAATATGATCAGCGGCCGGGAAATAGACCTTTTCAAGAGTCCTGCTCGCCGGCGCAGGAACGTCCGGCAAAGCGATACGCCGGATGCCCGACACGAGCCCGCCGGGCAGGCGCTCAGAAACGCATGCCGAGATCTCTGCCGATACCCCGCAGGTCATCCAGCCGTTATCCACGACAAGAAGCCGCCGGGTCTTGCGTACCGAACGAACGACCGTCCGTATGTCCAGCGGCTTGACGCTTCGCAGATCGATGACTTCCGCGGCGATCCCGTCTTCTTTCAGCATATCCGCAGCCGCCATCGCCTCCCCCACCATGAATGACAGGGCCGTGATCGTTATATCCCTGCCCGTCTTCTTCACCGCTGCGGCGCCGATCGGCACGCGGTACACTCCTGCAGGGATAAAACAAGAGGTATTATACAACCATCTGTCGTCAATGTAAACAACTGGATTATTATCCTCGATCGCCGATATCAGCAGCCCTTTTGCGTCATAGGCGTTCGAAGGCATGACGACCTTGAGCCCGGGGATATGCGCGAAGAGAGCGTGAAGCGCCTGGGAATGCTGCGCCGCCTGCTCTCCCCCCCTGTTCACGATAAGCCAGAAAACGACAGGCACGGGAGCGTTCCCGGCGAACATATAGTTCCAGTTCGCCGCCTCGTTAATGACCGGGTCCAGGCCGTACATGAGGAAATCCGTCCTCGGGTGCACGACAACCGGCCGCATGCCCGCGATAGCCGCTCCGACTGCGCTGCCGGTCACCGCATTCTCCGATACGGGAGTATCGATGACGCGGAGCGCGCCGTACCTGCTCAAAAGACCCTGCGTCGTATTCCCCACATACCAGGGGCTCTTCACACCCTGCCCGATGAGAAATACGTTCTCATCGCGTGCCATCATCAGGTCAAGGGCCTCATTGATGGCAAGGCTGAACGGCAGAATCCGGTCATTCATCATAAACGTGCTTTCTGAGCGTACGGGGCCCGGGGAAGGAGCTCGTCAATGCGAGTGCATGCGCTCGGGCGATCTCATTCATAACCCCCGATTCCAGCCCGGCAACGGCTTTTTCGCTCAACACACCGCTACCCGTCAGATACCGCCTCAAAAACAACACCGGGTCCTTCCTGCGCCACCGCTCGATCTCGGCGGGCGGACGGATATCGGTGTGAGCCCCCTGTACGTTATCATCGGGCCCCACATGTCCGTGCATGCGGTATGTCAGGAACTCCAGGAATACGGGACCCCGGCCGCTGCGGCACAACGATACTGCCTTCTTTGCCTTCGCCAGCACGGTAAATATGTTATTTCCGTCTGCCTGCCACGCCCTGGCCCCGAACGGACGGGCGATTTTATAGATATCCTTTGAAACGCGGCACTCGCGTATCGGCATGTGCGTTGAATAAAGATTGTTCTCGCACACAAATATGACCGGCAGCCGTTTGAGAGCCGCAAGGTTCAGAGATTCGTACAAAACGCCTTCACCCGCCGCGCCGTCTCCGAAAAAGCTGACCGCGACACCGCTTTTACGGGCGATTTTCATCGCAAGGCCCGCTCCCACCGCAAGGGATATGGTGCCGGCGACAATGGGCGCGGACCCGAGCATGCCGGCTGATACATCCCGGAGATGCATGGAGCCGCCGCGCCCGCCCGCGCATCCGTCCCGGCGGCAATAGACCTCGGCTACGAGCTTGTTCAGATCCCCGCCTTTTGCGAGATAATGGCCGTGCGAACGGTGATTCCCGAATATAAGGTCATGCCTGGAAAGCGCGGCACACACTCCCACCGCGACAGCTTCCTGCCCCGTGCATAAATGCACGGGGCATCTGATGATGCCGCGCATGATGGGACCGATAAAGCTTTCCTCGCATACGCGGATCCTGAACATGCTGCGGTACAGGCCCGCCGCATCCCTGTTTGACAAAATACGCTTCATTTTTTAATGATCTTGGCGATGGTCGAGATGATGATCGAGAAATCAACCGGAAGACTGCGTTCCCGTACATACTGCAGCTGAAGCCGGATCTTCTCCGGCCGAATCTTCTCCATGTATGTCTTCTCAGGATCGATGCTGCCTGCCAGGATAACGCCTTCGTTTGAATTCCATAATGACGCCCAGTCGGTAATGCCGGGCCGGACGCTCAGTATCTTCTTTTCCTCCTCGGTGAACATATCCGTATAAAATGGCACCTCGGGCCGCGGCCCGACAAAGCTCATCTCTCCTTTCAGGACATTAAAGAGCTGCGGAAGTTCGTCCAGCTTGCAGGACCGCAGCTTCCTGCCGATCCGCGTTATCCGGGGATCATCATTGGCGCTCGAAGCTCCGCCGATCCTGTCGGCGTTGACCACCATGGTCCTGAACTTGTGCATCCGGAACTTCGTTCCGCCCAAGCCGGTGCGTATCCCGTTGTACAGAACAGGCCCTCCGTCCTCGCGCTTGATAAGAAATGCGATGACCGCATACAGGGGCAGCAGCAGAAGAATACCGGCGCATGAAAACAAAATGTCGCATGTTCGTTTCATAGGATCCTGACCATAGTGTATTATTATACATTCAGTCCGGCATGAACGCCACTACAATCTTGCCCCTGCGTTGCGGCGCAGGGACATACGAAAAAGATTGGACCAGAACTTCTGGCGGAGCATACAGCCGGCCAGACCGGCAAGAGAACCTGCGCCGTAGGAAACGTGAAGGCAAAAATAAACAAAAGGCATAAAAAAAATAAACCTCGGGTCCTTATGTTTTACGCTCAGCTGAAACGAAAAAAAGAAAGCGCATCCGGCGTATGCAAGCACAATGGCCAGAAGAACCCTCGGATCGCCTGATACTATCGATTGCACAAAGGAGATGAGAAGACCCGCAGTGAAGAAGAGCGGGACGAGATGACGCAGGGACACCGGCAGGAACACGCTGTATAGAAACGGCCTGATCGCCCAGACCCCGTTAACAAAATTATTCCTGATAAACCATACGACCTGCGTGTTCGGATAATATGTACACGTGATCTCCGGGACAAGAAGGATCTTCCCTCCCTGTTTCCGGAGCCTGATGTTGAATTCCATATCCTGTCCGCGCTTGAGGCGCTCGTTGAAAAAACCAACCCTTTGGAACACGCTCCGCGGATAACATCCGCAGAAAACGGTATCCGTCTCCGTCGGGACCCTGACCCCCGTCCTAAAATCCGAGTTCCCGACGCCGAACCTGCTCGTTAATGCGCCGACGATCAGTGCCCCGGCCAGTCCTTTGTCACGGGCCCGGGTCAACATCGTCCCGCCGACATTATCCGCCCTGTACTTATGGAGGTATCGAACGCATTTCGACACATAGTCCCGCTCATACGAGGCATGGGCATCCATCCGTATGATGATCGTGCCGGCAGAAGCTCGTATGCCCACATTCAAAGCACAGGGGGTGATGCGCCGCGGATTGTCGATCATTCTGATATTATCGGAAGCGCGCGCGAATTCCGCGATGATCGCGCGTGTCCCGTCTGCGCTGCCCCCGTCGACAACGAGCACTTCGTAATCCTCACGGGGGAAGTCCTGTGCCATGACCGACTCAAGACACGAGCGAATGAATTTTTCCTCATTCAGACAGGGGATGATTATTGAGACGTTCACCATATCTATTTCTTACTGCGGATATGCGCGATTGACTTGACCGCGTAGTCGAACCCGTATCCCGCGAACATGATCAAAAACAATAATGCTGTATAGGATATCCTGAGACCGGCATCAACAAACGTCAGACCCTGAAGGGCCATACTGAGCAAAAATACATAAAAAAACATTATGAAATAACGGTCATTCGTTTTTGCGGCCCTGACGAGCGCAATAAGAGACAATAGGTATAACGGGATGACGTGCAACGCATAATAGATCTGGTGAACCCGTGACCAGAAGGGCGGGAAAACGTTTAAAAACTGATAGCACCTGAGAAAAAAGAGCCTGCTCGCTCTCGCTCCGCAATACAACAGATCGGTATGCCGGGAGTGATCGAACGCTTCTATGCTGCTCACCCCGGATATTTGCTCGTCGGTACCGAGGAAAACGGTGCCGTCGAGATAAAAACCGTTCAATATCTCAAGGAGCTCCTTTCCCGCAGATAGAACGAACGCGAACGACAATACCGCGGCACCGAGCAGTAAAGCGATGCCCCAATGCCTGCCCGTGCGTATCAGGGCCCTGATAAAAGGGAAATAAAGCGGTATAAACAATACAACCGTATCGATCCTGGTCAATGTCAGGATACCGAATAGAACCGGGAAGAGCGCCAGAAAAAGCGCGTGCCTGCCGTTGAAATACAGTCCCAGCAGTATATAGAACGAAACCAGGAACATTGCCCTGAAAAAAGAATCGGGAACAGCCATGGTGACCCACTGGATATTATCGAAAAAAAACAGGGACCCGCAGGTGACGATCAGCGCGACGCTCCGGTAAAAATAACGGCTGGACAAAATATGAAAAACAAGGACAAAAGACAGGACTGAAAACAGCATCTGAACCAGAATAAGGGCGTTTAAATTCCCGAGGCCCCAAAAAACATACACCCCTGCCACCAGCAGCACATAGCCCATATGGAACAGCTGGTATCCCGATATCCCCGGCGAAATCGTTTGCGCACCGGTGATCCAATTGATGAGCTGCCTGGCAAGCGGATCGTAGCGCACATGGAAATCAGTGGACACATTCGCACCGGTCTTTAGGTATAAAAGAACATGCGCCAGAACGGCGAATATGAGAACAAAGAGATACTGCTTCCAGTATCTTCTCATACGGCCCGCTTTCGTAAAACGGCGATCAGGGACAGCCCCGCGGGCGGATGGAGGACCTTTTCCATGCGGGATACCAGCGGTATTAAAAGATTCATGAGTTCATAATTTTCATTGTAATGGACCTTCTGCCGCAGGATCCGCCCTTTCAAGAACCAGGCGAATGCCCCGATCAGGTTGAAATAATAGAGCCGCTCAACGGTAACGGGCAGGCCCGAGATCCTGTGCATCAGCATCGTTTTATCATACCTGCGATAATGGCCGTCCAGCCGGTCAAGGCTTCCGAAGTTCTGCCGGAGCGCTGGTACCAGAAGGCATACCGTACCGCCCGTCGGCAATACATCAACCATCCTGCTCAACGCCCCGCGGTCGTCATTGAGATGTTCGAGGATGTTCGAGCAAAACACGGTATCGATGCTTCGCGCCTTGAGGCCGCTGAACGCGTGAGGACCGGTTATGTCCAATCGGATAAATTCGACGTTATCCAGATACCGGTACTCGGACTGCATCTCATGGATGATCTCGGGGTCCTCGTCGACGCCGAGATACAGTTCCCTATCTATCAACAGGTTCGTGAAATTGCCGAGACCGCAGCCCAGATCTGCCACACGCGATCCGATGAACGGCCTGAACTGGGCGAACTGCCAGGCAAAATACGGCCTCGCAAGACGACGCCAGCGCCTGTAGAATTCAATATGCGATTCACTCAAAAGATGCCCCCGGGTTTATCAGGCCCGAATCCTTATAGTCTAACGGCAGTCTCGCGATATCGGTGCCATAGCAGCCGGCATGCTCGATAAAATATGTATCTTCGGCGGCAATGCATACGGGATGGTATTTCTGAAAATACGGATGCCTCATCGCAACGGCACGGATATCCGGTAACGAAGCCGCACGAATATTACCGAACGATATATGGATGAACGGACACGGTAAAACGTCGCCGTACGGGGAGAGATAGCATTTTTCCTTAAAAGCCGGGCAGCCACGCACATGCCAGTTCGACTCGAAATCGGTCCGGACATGAGTATGTCTCGCCAACAAAGCGTTCAGAAACAAACGGTCATCTGCAGAAATCAAAAGGTCCCGGTTCCCCTTCCATTTTCCCGCCGGCACGGCGAGATTCAGGGATAGCACGGCGCACAATTCTTTTGACAGACCGATCATATTCGTAAAGTCTTCGGACCTGATATTCGAATGGGTCAACGTATAGGAAATAAGAACCCGCAAGCCCCGCGACTTTGCCAGCCGTATCGCTCCGACAGCCTTGTGCCATGAACCGGGCTGCTGACGGAATGCGTCATGGGCCTGCGGCGTAACACTATCTAGGCTGACGCATAATATATCTCCTCCGGCATCGATGTACCTGGCGATGAATGTATCATCTATCAGCCACCCGTTCGTCTGGATCGATATGATATTCTCTCTCGGGCAGAATGCGGAGATTATCTCAAACAGCCGGGGATGCATAACAGGTTCTCCTCCGGTAAAGTGGAATACAATAACGCCCGCGGACATGGCATCTCGGGCGACCCTTTCATATTCAGGCAAAGTCAGGGGCTGCGCGCCTTTCTTTTTCAAGGCCTCTGCTGAACAATGGAGACAGCTGAAATTACAGGAATAACTCAATGCCACATCCATAAAACGAAGAGAAATCCTGCCTCTCCATCGAGCATTGATAAAACCCTTTATAATCCGTTTAAACAGACGGGGTTTGCGTGCATTCAGGCCGCCTGCGATATACATATTTGTCAAAACCGTACATATCGACCTTAAAAAAAACATATTACGGGCCTTTCTTCCTGGCTAAAATCTGCATATTGGAGCTGCTTTTTGCGAAAACAACCTGAATCACATCAATAAAAGAAGCTATGACAAGCAAAAAAGGGTTTTGATAGTGAAAAAAAACGGCTAACCTTTCAAATCTGCGTTTCTCCGTGAGTACATTATGTATTGAATGTATCCAGAAAACCGGGCTCAACAGATGCTTACAGGTGACTATTTCGAACCCTTCCTCTACCAGCAGCCTGCACAAACTTGCCCTGTTGAAAAGATAAAAATGACGGGGGATATGATATCCTCCCCAGTATCTCCGCTTGAATAAAAAGAAATCCCAGCTGACGGTGTCAGGGGTTTCAAGGGATAATACCCCTCCGTTTTTAAGCATCGCATGTATCTTCCTGATAACCAGCCGGGGCTCGCGGGTATGCTCCAGCACCTGATGCATAAAGATCAGATCATATGCACGCGAATTCGATTTTAAATCATAATCTTCGAAATCTCCGCTCGTGACATTGTATCCTTTCGACCGTGCAGCCGCGGCCGCAGTATCTGAAATTTCTATTCCTGAAAGATACACGGGCTGCGAAAAACTATGACTCATAACGCTGAGCAGCCTGCCGTCTCCGCAGCCGAGATCATATATGGAGATGGGGCCTTTCGATTCTATGCAATCGGCACATACGCGTATTTTTCCCGATTCTAATTTGTCGCGAAAATACTTCACAAAGCCGTTCTCATGCTTCGTCTCAGAATACGAATAATAATTAACAGGATATATGACAGAAACCGACTGACGAGCCGGCCTATCATCAAGATATATGAGGCCGCACCCGCCGCAGCGAACAAGACCGAATTCTTCGCGCGTGGTGCCATATTCAAAATCCCAGCCTGAGGCCACGCGTTCACCGCTGCGCGATACGCCGCATACCGGGCATGCAACTCGTTCCCGTGCTATGAGAGAGAGAGGCATGATTATATTTTCTCAATTTCGACCGTTAAAAACATTCCTATATACCGATTGAACCGGGACAGGCATGTTTCGATTTTTTTAAAGAACCCATACGAAAAATCCGGGGCTATCTGATTCATTGAGAATCCGCCGCTGAGAAGATATCGCAATGGCGTATGAATACGCATGCACGTTATCTTAAGGCACGGATACATGCGCAAAAACTTGTCCTTATCCCTGATGAATATTATCCAGGGCAATGCGCTGTTTGCGCTAAACAGCGGGTTTTCCCCTTTTATGCACCAGTCAGCCTTATCGTCGTAGGTTTCATGATGAAAAAATCTCCAGATGACACGGCTCAATACCGTGCTTGCCGGCTCGATCATCACTATCCTGCCCCCTCTGATCAACGAACGCTGCGCTTCCTGGAAAAAACCCTCCGCATCCTTGATATGATGGAGTACATCCAGCAGTAAAAACGCCTTTACCGACTCGTTCCTGAACGGCAGGTTAACCGCCGATAGGCATATATCAATATGCGGGAGCAGGATGATATCTGATGTCACAATGCAGGGCATTACTGCCTTGCTCATGCCGCCGCCGGTGCCTAATTCGACGCATCCCGTCCCGTCGCTATCATCGAGGGACTTTTTAAGTTCCAGATACCAGTCCTGATAAAGCATTCTCAGGAACCGTTTCTTATTGAGAATGCGGATGTGCGACTCTGTACACTGACGGGCATTCGTTAAAAAAGTGCTCGCCCGCAGAATATCTGACACGGACCGTCTTTTCATTTCACCCCTGTAATAATAAGGGATCCGGCCACTTCCTTCAAGATGGGGACACGTTCAAACATGGCGCCGATCGATGCGACCGCCGTTATGAAATGCGGCGGAGTTGCCGGGTGAAGGAAATCGAACGGCGTAACGAAAACTCCGGTAAAACCCGCCTCCCGAAGCAACCGAAAAATTTTCCACCTGAAAAAAGCGGTCTCAGTCTCAGTGTTCTGAAGCTTTCTGCCTATAAAATGGATGTTCTTTTCAACCGCGATTTGAGGATTGCACATATTGGGCTCAAAAAAAACGATGCGCCCCCCCGGCCTCAATACTCGTTTGCATTCGCACAGCGCTTCGACAACAGGGATATGATGCAGTATCGAGTTACCTATTATAGCATCAAATCGCGTGTCCGCATACGGCATGTTCGCCGCGTCTGCGACCAGGAAATCAACATTCCCGTACGAAGAATACCGACGGCAGGCCGTTTGCACAGAAATCGGAGAAATATCCGCACACTGCAGGTCAAGCCCGGGTATCAATTCCAGAATATATCGCGTCAGGGCGCCAGTGCCGCAGCCGATCTCAAGGACGGCCGGCCGGCTATACGCCGCAAGCACTTCGCGGATCAAACATGCACGCCTCCGGAGCCTTTGTACACCGGCAGGTGTTACGCTCCCCCACCAGATATGCCCCGTCTCACGGGCAAGCTTGTCGAAATGGAGTTGTTCCGTTGCCTGATTTCGTTCTATTTTCTTCATAGGCTGTATTAAACGAATTTGAGTTTTCTGACCGCGATAAAAGTCATCCGTAAAAGCAACCAGCCGTGTTTAAACCTGCTGATCTGCGTTTCGCCGTATGTCCGCTGGCGGTATCTGACGGGTATTTGCGTTATCTTCAGGTTCAGTTTGGCAGCTCCGAAAATCAGGTCGAAATCTCCGAACGGGTCGAAATCTCCGAAAACAGACCGGTTTCGGGCGATCGATTCATAGTCCTGCCGCCACAAAGCCTTGGTGCCGCACAGCGTGTCCTTTATATGCTGGCCGAGCAGGAACGTAAATGCGCTGCTGAAGAATTTGTTCCCGATCAGGTTTAAAAAACGCATCGCCTGCTTTTCCATCTGATATACGAGTCGGGTTCCGATTATAAGCTCGCCTTTCCCGCGGACCAGAGCGTCGCGGAACTTCGGCATATCTTCCGGCGGCACGGTCAGATCCGCATCGAGTATGATGAGGATATCTCCGCGGGCCTGTCTGAACCCCGCGCGAACCGCATCTCCCTTGCCGATGCCGTTCTGCTCGATAACTCGTATGTTTTTCCCGGCATAAAGGTTTTGAACGCGGTAACACTCCTCCAGCGTGCCGTCGCGTGAATGGCCTTCGACAAAAATGACCTCCGTATCAGCTCCCAGGTCCGGTAACCGGCGCACCGCTTCTTCGATATTGCCCTTTTCATTACGGCAGG
Organism: Candidatus Omnitrophota bacterium; assembly: GCA_017992455.1. Classification (GTDB taxonomy): domain Bacteria; phylum Omnitrophota; class Gorgyraeia; order Gygaellales; family Profunditerraquicolaceae; genus JAGOOP01. The sequence goes on from JAGOOP010000002.1 coordinate 99,204, forward strand.
GGATAATGACCGAAACGGACGCATCGGGACTCGTCTGCCTCCTCCCTTCGGTTTTCGCGATAATCACGCTGTTGAGGGCGCATCGATGAAACAGCGGCAATCTCGCCAGGACGTGATTGATAAAATAGGCGACCAAGGGCAGATACAGCGGAAAAAGGAACACATCATCTTTCTTAACCACCTCGAACCCGTTCAGGTACAGGAGATTGGATATATCGCCGCAGGATAACCAGTGCTGCCGGGGGCGGCGCATCCGCAGCCTGAGGAATTCGGCCATCCTGAGTACAGGCTCCCAGAAATAATTGAAATAGACGATGACGACCCGGGTGGCAGGCGTGCAGATGCGCCGAAGGCCCTGCATCGCAGTCTGCACGTCTTCGGCATAGCCGATCACGTTGACGAGGATGATATAATCGAACGTTCCTGCCGTTCGAAGATCGTCAATATCGTCTACGTGGAACTCGATCCCCGAAAATGACGTCCGCGCACGCTCGACCATGGCCTCGCTGATATCCACCCCGATCTTCCGTGTCCCGTTCAACGCCGCGAGCAAATGGCCGGTTCCGCACCCTATCTGCAACACGGACGCATGCGCGGGAATGACCTGATTCAAATATCGGGCAAGGTCCGCGTGATAATACCATCCCTTCCTGAGCCAATGCTGCCGTGTCGGCGCCGCGGCGTCGAAATACGCTTTTTTTTCGATTTTGTTAATCATCGCTCTTTGATCACTCCGTCCGGAGTATGTCTCAGGACCGTGATGATACGTTCATTCATGATGACTGCATCCGGGGGAATCTCGTCAAACAAAAGAAACTGGCGCTCGAACGCGCGGCACAGCGGACTTCTCTGGTCAACGTAATATGAAACGATCCTTCCGGGAATATCCGTCATGTCGCTGACCGCCACAATGGCGATCCGGTCTTTACGTCTCATCTCGTTCAATGCGGTAAAGTAGGGTTTCCACCACCGGGCGTACTCGCGCATATCGGCGTATTTCGCCCTCAAAAATATCGCGGCGGACAGCGAGTTCACGAGAAGGACTGATGCAAGCGCCACCGCGGCGGTGCGGGCACGCGACGAGCTGACCCTTCCGGCGAGAGATGACACGCAATATCCCGCAAAAAACGACGCGACAGCGAGATGGATAACATAGTAATGGTGCGCGGCGCGGTACATCACCAGCGGAGCAAGCGCTATGCACAATACAAGGATTGCAAGCACGCGACGCCGCATATCAGGGTTTTGCTTCCAATACATGGCCAGACCGACAACGGAACAGACGAGATACGGAAGCGCGGCTGCATTAAAATGGCCGCGGAACGAACTGCGGCCGGGAAGCCACGCTTCCCATACGAAAAGGTCCAGAACGAACTGAAAAATATTTTCATACGCCGCCATGAAGGCCGAGACGATATTTGCGGCCACCCCCCTGCCCACGGCATAACTCGGGGTTCCGGGAGCGTAATTGAACCAATAATTGAAGAAATATGTCCAATCGACTTTTTGCCCTGCCAGGAAGAGAACGGTCAAAAAGGATACAAGAAAAAGCGCCGCCCCTTTCGCCTTGTCGCCCGCGGCGATCATGCGATGGCTCAGTATGTATCCAAGAATGAACACAGGCAGCGGAAGCGCGATCGCGATCTTCGTGAGAAGCGCCAGCGCAGCTGCGGACGCTGACAGAATAAGATATGCATACGATACCCCGCTGGCGCGATGGGTGCCGACATACCGGAACATAGCCCATAGGCTGAAAAACACAAAAAACACAAGCAGCGGTTCGGGGGATATCTTATTGAAATAATAGAGCACGATGCCCGTGGTCGCGTACGCGGCGATGGCGATCTGGGAACTTGTCTTGGTCAAATAAAAACGGGCGACCGAATACACCGCATAGAACGAAGCCAGATAGCAGCACGTTATGAACAATTTGACAGCCAGGATGATCCAAAAGATATTCTTTGCCGCAAAAGCAGCGAAATCGACTGCCGGGCCGGAAAAAAAAGACGCGATATGCATGAGGCGGCTTATCGCGTGTATGCAAAAGATCAACGGTATCCCCGGATGCCCGACAAAACCGGCATACCGGGACTCTGAAAACGTGATTCCCGCTCCGATATAAAAACCGTCGGGGTCCCAGTTGACGGGATACGTGACCCCGAACAGCGATATGGCCCAGTTCCCAAACAGGCCGTTAAAGCTGAATAAGAGCGAAAGCGACACGTAGATAAAGCTCAAAACCGGCCAGAAATAAGGGATACCGCCATCATCGTGTTCGCTTCGCGCCACAGGTACAGACATCTTAATGCTTCCGCCTTTCGATACGGCGTTCGATCGCGGCATTGACCCTGGCATCGAGATCGCTGACAGCGGCGTTCATGGCTTCGGGGATCTGCCTTTTGATCACGCCTGAAACCTGTAAAATTTCATTCACGACCGTTTCGGTTATCCTGGGAAGTTCGCTCCGCAGGGCCTCGCGAAGCACAATAACGGACTTATCCACGGGGCTGCTGAGCACAGACTTGACCTGGAGCATCATTATCCCTGTCGTGATGATCATGAATACCCCCACAACAGAGCTGGCGATCAAGCTGATAAAAAAGGTCTTCAGGTAGGGATTTCCCCTGTTTTTGATCTTTGACCGGATCTCTACATACTTCGCGGTAAGCTCTTTTTCCAATTTATCATACGTGTCCGCATCGGGTCGCTCGGTCACGGTCATCGCTTCTTTTTCGAGGCAGATTCTTTCAAGTCCCGACTGAGCGACCTCAAGTGCCAGCTCATACTTCCCCTCGAGGGCAAGAAAGTTGATCGTATCGAAAAGCTTGCCGTATGCTTCTGATATGTTCTGCCGGGCGGTCATATGGTCTCCTTTTCGCTTGACAAAACGCCGGAGATCGATGGAAAACTCCGGCATTTTGATGTGACTAGTGCGTCGTATCCCCACGAGCATGCCTGTCATGATCCAGAAGATCGGCCCGCTTTTACTGGTGACAAACGATTCCAGACCAATACCCATGCTCAGATATGCTGCAAGAAGCGCGATGTAAAAAACCAGCGCTCTGCGGTTCGGACGCAGTGACCACGCAAATCCGAACAACATGAAGAACCAGATCGCGGTGCCTGTGATTCCGAGAACGAGAAGATTCCGGGCATACTGGCTGTCATAGGCAGTCGTGAACCACACCCGGTCCATATTACTCTGGCCCGCGAGATATCCGGCGCCGGCGATCAATTCGCCCGGACCCTTTATCGCAGCGAACTTCGGGGCGATGTCGTAACGGTACCTCAAGACAGTCGATTCGATCGGATTGCGCAGGCGCCGAAGATCAAGGCCAAGGAACCTCCCCCCGAACACATGATGATATAAAAAAACAAGAATGACCCCGCCCGCGATCAGCACGGCCCATCGGCGGCCAGCGCACAGCATCGAGGCCTTGCGCGGTACGGGGCAGTCCCTCACCGCATACAGCGCCGTCAAAAAAATGAGGCTCGCGAACGAAGTCGATTTCGAGCCTGTTGCCAGGCAGTTTACCAACGAAATAACGATCAGCGCGTAGAGGATCACGCGTTCCCGCCTGGTACGGACAAGATCGAAGAACAAAAGAAATGCGGACATAAGCATCGCTCCGAAATAGACCTGACCCGACAGCGACGGAGAGTTCTCTACAAATTGCGCGCCTATGCCGTAGCCGCTCGGAACGCCCATTGCCATATTGAATATGCCAGCTGCGGCGTTCGCAATGATCAGTCCCAGGATAACGGCCGCGGCCGCGCGGGTATGGCCCGCGGCAAAAAGATAATAAAATAAAAGGAAAAAAAGGAAATACTGAAATTCCTTGCTCCAGAAGATGACGAACAGGAATCCGTGCCTCTCCTGCCCTGCAAGGACCCGCGCAAGCGACAAAAAAAACCCGTAAAAAAAATATATCAACGGAAGGACCGATTCCCGCCGGATGACGAGTTGTTTGCGATAAAGCTTGAATACAAGCAGTATCAGAATACCGATCGATACGATATCTTCAAGCCGTATTTTCGCGCCGCTGCCCAGCTCGATCCGGGGAAAAAAGAATATGCCGATGAGCACCGATATGGCACCCAACACAAGGAGGGAATCACTCCGACTATACAGCTTGATCCTCTCCCGTATCATTTCTACGGAGCGTATGACGCGTATGTCCATAAAGCGCTTAAAGGCTGTTGATGCGTCTTTTTAGGGATAATATGTACTGCCACCATTCATATCGCGATAAGAACGAATGCAGCTGTCTGCGAAACGGGAGCCTTCGCAATCCGGTGCGGGTAAACAACCAGTCAGATTCTCGGATCGACAGCATCTGACTGAAACCTCCTGCTAATCTGTAATTCTTTCTGGTCTCAGGCCCTCCAACACGCTCTTTCTGTCCATAGCGGGAGTGGGCGTAATCATGGTTCTGATGAACGACCGTAATAGCGTCGGTACAATCATAGATGGGCACGCCCATCCGTTTGACCCTCCACAGGACCCAGTTATCCCAACCCTGCCTGCCCACCGCGAAATCAGGCATGTCGATGCGCAGGTCCCGGGGGAATATCATGTAATCGATCCCGGAGTATCCGTGCAGCCTGCCGCTGCTTGTTATAAGCCGCCGCATCCGATCGGGCCACGCGCTGTCCTCAAAAGGGATATCCCGCCCCACGTCAAGGTCCCAGCGCCTGCCCACGCAAAAGAAACGCCCCTGCGCCAAACGCTTCAGCGCGCGCACCAGGTCCGGCAGGAGGATAATATCGGCGTTCGCGTACATAAGGATCGAGCGGCGCGCATTGCCGTGCGCAGACCGAAAAGCGGCGCTCACCAGCGGGGTGCCATGCTCATTTGTTTTTATATCCGGATAGTGGACCGCGCGGTAGTCGGCGGCGGCATTACTGACGCCTGTTTCATTGCCGTAAAGCAAAATTTCGACATCGTCCCCGAGCGCGCGCCAGCTGCCGATCGCGTTCCGTTGAATCATGCCGGTCGAACCCGTAAACGGCTTTGGAATCGAGAATATGGTAATCATGCCGATTATTTCACTGCTTCAAGGTTCAGGCTGATATGCCACCGGGCGCCGCACAGCGCTATCGTCCGCCCGGACCAATCGTCAAAATCATGATACGCTGCCGTTGCAGGATCCCATGGACGCACGTCCCGGAAACCGCTTTTGAACAGGGATTCCGTTAAATACCGCTCGTTGAACACAGACGCATGGAAATTGGCGGGATATCCCTGGCCGCCCATGAGCGGAGACACGATGTCCTCGATCCTTTTTCGCTCGCGATACATGCCAACGATAACGTCGAAATCAGGGACCGAGAGCCGCAGGATACCGCCGTCCTTGAGGACCCTGCGCAAGTCTTTAAGCGTTGCGGGCAGGTCCGCGTAGGGCAGATGCTCAAGAACATGACACGCGTAAATAAGATCGGCATGATCCGGCGGAAAAACACCTGCGCACTCCTGAATCGAATGGACATAGTGAATATGCCATCCCGGCCTGCTGTCCACGTTGATATATCTTTTATCCTGAAGATCCCCGCAGCCTACGTGGATCAAGACTTTACCGTCAGGGTTATCCGGTAATCTGCGCCTGAAGAATTTCCTCGCACAGGCGCCCGGCCCGAACAATATGAAGCCTTCGATCTTCTTCAGGATCTTGGTTAACATGATCAGATGACCTTGATCTTCGTTACCGCATGAATGACTCTGACCGCACCGAAGAAAGTCAAGATATACAAGCATATGCCGGCAAGGACCGTCAGGATCAGATTAAGATTGTATACTGCCGGCGACACAATGAGCAAGGCCATTACCGCCGCCGCGATGATGACCGCGATCACGAACCATAGAATGTGCCTGTTCAAAGGCTTTATCACGGTGCAAACCGCTGTTGCCCTGAAATAAAAATAAAGCATCACCAGATAGCTGATAACCGAAGAGAACGCTGCTCCGTAAAGGCTGTATTTCGGTATCAATATCAAGTTCAGGATAATATTGGTGGCCGCGCCAGATATGGAAATGAAAAAGGTTTTTTTCTGTTGATTCGCGGCTACCAGCGCATTCCCGAAGGGACAACTCAAAAACGATAAACCGGACATAAAGACAAGGATCTGCAAAACCATGACGGACGGATAGTAGGCGCTTCCGTAAAAGAACTGTATGATCTTGTCCGCAAGGATCGAGCCGACGACAACGATTGGCGCAGCCAGAAATATCATAATTCCCATCTGATAATTCCAGGCATTCTGGAATCTCTCCCTCGATTCATGAGAAAACTTGCTTAAAATCGGTAGAAAATTCAACGTGATGATGCTTGCCGGCCCCGAAAGGAGATACACTATCTTAAGGCTGGCATTATACCATCCGGTCTGCGACATCTGTTTAAGATATCCCATTATGATCGAATCGATATAGCTGTAAAGGACACCGGAAATAGAGGTTAACGCCAGCGGCCATGACATTGACAGGAATTTCATCCAGTCCGCCGGCTCAACATTGAACCTTAGCGGTATGAATCTGGCGCTGAATATGAGAAATAGCAGTGATACGGAAAATAAGCCCGACAATAAATAAGCGTAGGAAATATTTTCCAGGGATGGACGCGTGAAAATCACGAAGAATACAAACCCGACCATGGTCACGACTATGAATATATTAGACCAGGCCTCATATTCCATCCTCTGCTGCGCCCGCCAAAAGGCATAGAGGAGCTCCGGAAACTGCGTTATAAAAGAGAAAACGGCCAATACCCATATAACCCTGCGTATCCCGGGATCTGCAGTGATAAAAAATGACGTGAGAAAAACCAGCACAAAAGTAGAGACGCCCAAAAAGACCTTGAGTGTGAATAAAGAGGAGAATTCCTTCTTGGCAACCTTCTCTTTGCTGAATTCTCTGGTTATTATCGAAGACAGGCCGAGGTCAAGAAAACTCACGAATATCGAAATAAAAGACAGCGCAAAGCTGAATTTGCCGTATTCCGCGGCCCCCAGGACCCGGGCTAAATAAATTAACAAAACAGCCCTTATCGCCTTATTGAAGGCTTCAGACACGCTGATCCAAAATGAATTCTTGAATAAAACCTGCTTCAGGCTTATGTTTTCAAACAAAACTATTTTAAGTTTTCTCAGCATACGTCGTATTGCTCGTTTGCGTCTATCCAATCGATAAAGTTGTTTTCACAGGCCTTCTTTCCGGTTTCCACGTACATATCGTCTATGCATCCTATTTTATCAAGGCTGTCAAGATTACATAAATACGGGGCCTTAAGCGCTTCATCGTTCTCGAAAATCAGTCTCGGATCAGGCAGGTTTATCCCGATACATTTATAAAATACATACGAAGGGATACCCCGCGAGGCGGAATAGATCAAAGAGCTGGAGATGACGGCATAGCAGGCCCGCACGCGACCCGCGATAGATTCAAGATGCATCTGTGATGTCAAGCCGCCGGTATATACGTGAACCCTGGATGAATCCAATCCGGGCATGGCACGCCCCTTATCCTGAGGATGAGGCTTACAGATGAACTGACAATCTTTATAATGATCGAACAGGGCGTCGTAAAATCTCTTGAACATGACTACATTACTCTCGATGGACAGATCACACCCGATAGAATCAAGCTGCCTGTCGCTGTATATGATGACTATATCCCCTCTGCCGGATAATCTGCCGCGCAGCGGGCGGTAAAAAAAGAATGTTTTGTTTGCCGCTGCGCCGTTACCGAATCCGCGCTCATCGCCGAAAGCGCTCAGAAAACCTATTATTCTGTCCCTCGGTTCTTTAAAGTAAAGAAAACTTGCCAGTTTGTGGCGCCAGACAAGATTGGTTCTCAACAGAAAAGAGTATAGTATACACATTAAACTTCCGGGAATGTCGATTTGACGGCCAAAGGCATAATCCTGACGAATAGCGACCAGTTCTTTGAATTTACTTTTACGCTTCAGCGCGGAAATGATAAGATTAACCGGCAGGTACGCAGAACAGTCGGATATGACCGTGAACTTCATGATTTGATCCAATATCGGGTTTATCTGATCATCAAACTCTTTCAGAAATCGATGCGCCTTCATTAAACCCGAGAATAGATTGAATTTATAATTCACGTCCGGCAGCATAATGATGCGATCGGCCTTGCCGACGCACAAATTTATCACTTCAGGATTGATATACGGATGACTGCAAATGATCAAGACCGTCAAGTAACGACCGCGCGTCCTTTCCATTACCGCCATATAATCGTTCAAAGTGCCCGGGTGATATGTTATAAAAAATATGGCTTTTTTCATTTAATCCACATTTACCACTGATTTATTATCGATCATCAAACGCGCAATACGATTCACGACTTTGTTATTTCTTATGAAATCCTCGTAATTTTTCAAAACATCCCAATCGATACAGTGGCCGAGGAAGAAGACGTCATCCCGGATAAAAGGGATGCGGATGTTAGGGCGAAAATAGTAATGATAGGCATAACGCTCAATGAGGTCATGGTTCTTGACCGGATAATCATATAACGGCGACGGATCCTCTAACAATCTGAAATATTCGTCCTTGGAACGTATTTTATATGCGGCGCCGATGTCCGCATAATGAATATCGCCGCCGACCAGGACGGGTTTTTTAAAGTAAGAGTGTTCGAGCCCCACGGTTCCGTAGAAGGTTATGCCTATACATCCTTTCTCCATCAGATCGTAACTGGTAAGCGGAATATCTTTCCCGATCATTGAAACGTTCTCAGGCAGGCTGGAGAACAATTTTTCTATCACGTCGGCTCCGCCGTGCTTGCCCTGCTCGAATATAGAATATTCAGCCGGATGCGGTTTAATGAACAAACAGGCGTCCTTCAGCCCGGCAAAATGCGCCACGGTCTCCTTTATCCACCCCAGATGGTTATCGAAACACGAAGACGTGGCTTCTTCAAATCCCCTGTCCCATAATTGGTGCAGGTATATGACGAACCTGCGCTTGCCGGAATCGAGCATGCGTAAAAATTCATCGTCGCGGCCTTTTTTCTGCTCATAAAAGAACCGGTAATCAGCAGTCTTGCCCGACCTTTTCGTTTCCATAAAATCTCTTAATAATTTTTTCTGGTCAGCGGTCAACGCGACGTCCTTAACACGTTCCCAGACCTCTTTTGCAGGAACGTCATTAGGATCATCGGTCCAGCGCGGAAAATCGAAATAACCCATTCCGGGATTCAATACCTTGCGATAGACATATACCGTCACCCCTTTTTTGCTGAGATATTCGGCAAAGGGACCCCAGGCCGCGTAACAGCCATGTAATGTAAAAATATGCGTCGGCCGCTCTTTTTTCAGGACATTCGAGGCCACTGTCGCCGTCATCATCGCCACGACAATGCTCTTACGCAATTTATCCAGATGCCGTTTATTATTGCGGTCAAAAATAAACTGAAAATTAAAAATGACCGAGTCGACCGCATGCCTGCCGACATTGACCCCCAAATACACATAACTCTCTAATTCGCGGTCATTCAGATCCCTGACTATCGCCTGTATCTTTTTTATTTCAGCTTTATCTATAAATTGATCAAAATAAATAAAATCATTGGCGTAGTTCCGTATATGGAACGGGCGCTGGGTATTGCAGGCACGGCAGATTATCCGGTCGGATATCCCTTTGGTAGCGCCGTCGCAGGACGGCAGACACCCGCCGCAAACAAGATTCTTGACGGTTGCGCCGTTAAAACGGAAGGCATCGGAGAAAACCTTTTCGAAAACCGCCAGATTACAGGCCGCATTCGTTCTGAGTCCGTATACGATTATTTTCGCCTTATGTGCGGCGGAGGCCGTCCGGGTTGCCCGGTAATCAGTAAACCCCCTGCGGTTAAAATAAGGCCTGATCTCGGCCAGTACCCTCATATTCCTGACGAGCGGAATATGTAATAAAGCATAGATAGCCCCGAAAGGCACAAGTTTTAAGAAATTCTTGAGATGTAGTTTCATTTCCTGTTTAATTCATGAGCCAGGCATCCCATATAGACCGAATTCGTGAATTTCCCGGCACGAAAGCACTCTTCCCTGATCAGCCCTTCTTTCTTGAATCCAACACGTTCGAACAGCTGGATGGCCGCAATATTCTCTTGCTCCGTTCTCAAATAGACCTTATGCAGATTGAGCCTTGAGAAAGCATGATCTAATAACAGCCTCATGGCTTCGGCGGCAAAGCCTTTGCCATGGCTGTCTTTTTCACCCAATATTATGCCTAATTCGGCTTTGCGATAAAACCAGTCAATATTATGCAAGCCTAGATTCCCGATATGCCGATCGCCTTTGCGGTCGATGATTGCCAGCACGATATCGTTCTCGCTTATCGTCATCTTGTCAAAAAAAGCCCGCATTCTTGCTTCGGAATTAGGGAAACTGCCGTTCTTCATGTACCTGGTGATGTCCTGGTCATTAAACCATTGAAAATAATCGCCGTTCAGGTCAGCAAGCTCAAGCCCCCGGAGATAACACTTTTCCCCGATTAAAAAAGGATGGTGCAGTTTTTTATCCATCTTCCCCTCTTTGTTTATAAGATCAGATATCAATGTGTCGATCCGACGGCACGCATTGCCGTCAGATAAGAGCCAATCCGGGGCAGGCCGCATAAATCCGGAAGCGATCTCCCTGCGAATGCATAAATAAAGCTGCTGGGCGCACGTAATTATAGGGTAGCCTGCCTTTCGAGTCAATACATTTAAGTCTCTGCCCGGGACCAGATTCGGCTGAATGCTGAAAACGGGGATCCCCAGAGCTGCGGAAAAGATCAAAAGCGTGCTTGTCATGCTCACGGCAAAATCGGAAATTATCAGGAGATCGTCAGGGTTCGCACGGTTCGTAAAAACAACCCCTTTCGCATCTTTCTTATTCAGGAAAGCAGACCTGCCGCGGGGATGCTCTTTAAAAACGGCTTTCAGGCGGATTTCACTGCGCAGGGATTTGATCGCATCGAAGAAAACAGGCAGAACATCCCTTTCATCATAGCCGAGATATTTATCCGGATAGAATTTTGATACCGGATGAGCATAGAATATAATGGCTATATCCTTCGGGCCGATCCCGTATTTTCTCCTCAGACGATCACGGTAAGATTTCGTGCTTCTTCTTCTGCGTATTTTGTTCACGGCATCAAACTTGGGATGGCCGGTAATATGACATTTGTCGCACGGCACGCCTTCGGATACCATTTCCGCCAGGGCTATTCGATCCATAACCGCTATTTTATCCGGAAGGAATCCGAAAGGATCGCCCGTAACAGGATCGTACAATCTGTCCGAATAATTCATCCAGGAATCTAAAATCGACAGCACGGGTATGGCATATTCTTTCCCCGCCTTGATCAAGCTATAATCAATATTGTTTTTTTCTCCAAGCAAACCCGTAACAATGGCGTCTGGTCTGAACTTTTCAAGTATCGATCTGCATGACGCCGAACAATCCCCTGTAATTATTTTTTTGTCCGGAAGGAACTCATTATTGGCAAAAACAAGCGCGGCGTTCCTGCCGGCCATCGTAAATAAATTGTGCTTGTGTTTTTTTAAACGATTGATGACCGGCATAAGACAATCCGCGCCGCCCGCTTCGCTCGTTCCGAATAATACCTTATATCTCATATTTCATTTCTCAGGCTCATTAATTCATCCCGGTGATCGATCACTTTCTGTATCGCATCGATCACAAGATCCATGTCAGACTCAGTGTTCGGCCAGCGCACTAACGTTTCGATAAAAAAAGAGGTTTCTTCGGAAGCTTCGGCCTTTGGACAGATACCTCTGGAATATTTCGTTTTTCCGTAATACGGCGGTTTACATTCGCCGCTCTTACCGGCATATTCGGACATGTGCTGGTAAATCGGCAGATAATACAGCGGAGATCCCCAACGCGAAAAAACAGGAATACCCTCCGCACGGATAGCTTTGGCAAACAGGTCCAGGGGTATTCCGGCCTTAACAGCATCGTAAGACATATGATATAAATAATACACGTGCGTACAATCATCGGCGACAAAAGGCGGTTCGATAAAATCAAAGGTCGCTCTTATCCGCTTTGATAAATACTGCGCCAGCCTTTGCCGCCATTCGTTGAGCATCTTCAGCTTATTCAGCTGATGATACCCGACAGCCGCTTCCATTTCGGTCATGCGCAGATTAAGCCCAAGGATATCGAGCTCAGGCCGGTGAAAGCCGGCTGTACAGTTCTCGCCGTGATTCCGCACAAGACGCAACCGAAAAGCAAGCTCTTCATCATTCGTAACAGCTATTCCGCCCTCGCCCGTCTGAATGGTTTTATGGCAATTGAGGCTGAATACCCCTATATCTTCTATGCAGCCGGCAAACCTGCCTTTATACAGGGCTCCGGGCGATTGCGCGTTGTCCCCCAATACAAAAAGTTTATGTTTACGCGCGATCTCCATTATCGGGTCCATGTCTGCAGGATGGCCGGCAAGATGTACCACAAAAATTGCCTTTGTGCGGGATGTAATATGCTGCTCAACCGATACAGGATCTATATTCATGGTCTGAGGATCGATATCGGCAAAAATCGGGATTGCATTGTTGAAAAGAATGGCGGTCCCTGTAGCGCACATGGTCAGTGGCGGCAAGATAACTTCGTCCCCCGGACCTGCGCCGCATGCCGAAACAGCAGCCATCAGCGCGCAGGTTGCCGAGTTCATGCTTACGGCGAACTTGACGCCGAAATAATCCTCCCACGCCCGCTCGAGCTTTTTTACTTTCGCCCCCCCCAGGAAACCGTCATTCGCAGCGCCGAGATACGCCGAAAGTACGCCGCTGTTCAACACTTCCATCACTTCTTTTTTTTCGTTGTCGTCTATCGTATTGTAGGCCGGGAATTTCTTGCTGATGACCGGTTTACCGCCCAATAGAGCCAATGCGCCTTTCACGATGACCTCCGGCTTTATGACACCTTCTCCCAGGAACTCTGTCTTCTTAAAGACAATCGCAATTTAGCGATGATCTTAATCGCCTGCAATGCATCTTCTCCGGAACACCTGACCATACCTGAGCCTTCCAGGGCATCAGTCAGGTTGCTGACAGCGTTCACCATATATTCACCGCGCTTAATGTTAAACGGCATTGCCTTCTGAAGTTTCAGCTCCTGTATGCCGCTTTCATAAAGGCTGCGTCCGCTTTTATAAAATTCCGCTATCCGGTCGTTATCCGCCAGCCGTATCCTTCCTTTACAGCCCATAATATCGATTTCCGTCGTGAAATGACACCGATAATCGCCGCAGGTCAAATGAACCGTGATCCCATTGCAAAAATTCAATATTCCGGAAATATTCGTATCCCCCGTGTCCAAAACCCGGCTGCCGGTCGCAATGACACTTTTTACATCGCCGAAAAGGTATCTTAAAATATCGATCGCATGTGAACCGCTGTTGAAAATACCCTTACTGTAATGGTACCGCACCAGAAAAACCCTGCCGATGATATTTTTCCGCAGATTTTCTTTAAGTCCCTGGTAAACGTCAGAATACCGCATCCAGTGATTCACGGCCAGGATCACATTTTTTTTAAGGCAAAGATTTATAGTCTGTTCACCCGTCCGTACATCCCTTACGAACGGCTTTTCGCACAATATGGCCTTAACTCCGTGTTTTACACATAGCCTGACTATGCTTGCATGCGAGTCAACGGGCGTACAGACCGAAACAATCTCGGGCTTCGTTGTTTTAAGCATTACCTCCGGATCGGAAAAAACAGCGTTTATACCCCACTTTTTTTTAAAAAGTATTCTTTTCAACGGATCGGGGTCGCAGCCGGCAACCAGATGCGTTTGAGACCAGCGCATATACGCCCCGCTATGCGTATTGACGCCGGCCATTTTTTTGTCAAGATCATACAGGGAGCCGATATTCCCCAGGCCGATGACCGCAGCGCTGTGCTTATTTTGCCTGATTCTATTGTTGATCTTCATTATCTGAGGATTCTTTTTAAGAAAACGGACTATATCCTCCCCTGTAAAAAATTCCCCTTTTCGCATAAAATGAACAAATATCTTATTGATAACAACCAGATCTTCTTTTGTATCCAGGCATATCCTGATGCCCGGCCCGGCTATGGATCTGTCGGCGGCCAGCGTCGCTGATGTAAAATCGGGCCGGGTATAAAACGGCTCGGTGACATGCTGTCTCAGCCACGGATCGTCTGCCAATTTATCCGCCTTTTGCAGAGACCTGGTATAAAAAACCTCTACATCCAGGCCGTTGGGAAAGCTTAATGCCGCATCGGCATCCTTTCCCCATTGAAAATTCTTAACGTAATCTGTTTTCGAGGCAAGAAAAAACCTGACCATTTTATCTATGATGCCGGGATCGCTGAACGGGCAGTCACCGGTTAAATGTACAACGATATCTAATCCTGCGCTCCTGGCTGCACCCAGAACCCTGGAAAGGACATCTTCTTCGCTGCCGCGATATGACCGCACCTTAAGTCTGCGGGCTAACGCGCATATCGGGTCATCGGTCTTATGAACGGTGGTCGCGATTACAATCTCCGATACCATATCCGACCTTTTAACCCTTCTGATAAGCCATTCCAGTAACGGCCTCTTCAGTACCGGGGCCATTACTTTTCCCGGGAAACGGCTCGATGTCATTCTCGCAACGACGACAGCGCCTATTTTTAATTTCTTCTCGGACATATCTAAATATTGAGATATTTATGCATCAACGGTTCATATCGCTGCATAAGCGGCAGCAGCTCTTCACGCGCCTCAAGGGCTCCTATATACATCATGCCGGACTTTTCCCGGTAATCCCACCAGTCATGCACGCTCCAATCACGGCAATGATCAAGCCTGGCCACCAGATAAGAAAGCTCGTTCAACCGTGACCAGTCGAACGAGAGATCGTCTATAGCGTATTTTTTTTTGGCAATATCCCAGTATGGCGTTGCCGGAAACGGAGTAAGGATGGAATTCCCGCCGGTCTGGATCTTTTTTTTAGAGAAATTGTCAAGCATCGCCTCGTATGTAATCTTGATATCGTCTTCTGTCTCATTTGGATGGCCTATGATAAAATTCCCGCCGGCTTTCATGCCGCAGCCGAAACAAATATCAATGGCTTTTTGGTTCGCCTCAGGAGTGATCCTTTCCCCTTTGTA
Source organism: Candidatus Omnitrophota bacterium (assembly GCA_017992455.1). GTDB lineage: Bacteria > Omnitrophota > Gorgyraeia > Gygaellales > Profunditerraquicolaceae > JAGOOP01. The sequence continues at coordinate 114,355 of JAGOOP010000002.1, forward strand.
TATATTCAGCATCCTGCGGGAAAAAGACTCGAATCCGAACAGTACGCATTTTACGTTCATGCTCTTTAAAACTCGTATGATCTCTTCACTGACGCAATCCACCCTTCCGTATACCACAAATTCAAGATCGTTTATCGTATCGTTATTGATGATCAACTCGGCCATTTTTTTCAGCCGGTCCGGAAAAAGCATCATTATGTCATCACGAAATACCACGGTGCGGGCCGCTGGATTTTTATTTTTGAGAGCGACCAGATCTGCCACTACCCATTCGGGAGAATGCAGCCTGACCTTTCGCTCCCACAGCAGATAATTTACGCAGAAATCGCAATCGTAAGGGCAACCCCTGATAGTGAAGACCGCGGCAGGGGCGCGATCCGTAAAATAGTCCCTGTTGAATGAAGGTATTATATCGATGTTCCGGATTAATGTCCGGGGAGGATTGGATTTAAGCTCGGCGTCTGACCAAAAAGAGATCCCTGCAACCCCGTTCAAATCGACCGGCGCAAACCGGCCCCGAGAGGCAAGATAACTCAATTCAAGCAGGGTCAGTTCTCCTTCCCCTCTTACACCGATGGCGCCCCTGGGCAGCGTCCTGCCAAGACAGGAAACATGCGCTCCTCCAAGCAGCAGTTTGCTCGAAGGCGAGAGCCCGGATAATTTATCAATAACGTCGAGTGCTTCGTTATAAACAACCGACACCGAGGAAATCCCAATAAGGTCATATTTGTTTTTTTTAACCGAATCGAAAAAAACATTCCTGTTGAGGGTCGTAAAAGTATCAACGCGTACTTTCCCGCCGCTGTATTTCTCTACGAAAGATTTCAGTGCGCCTATGCCAAGCCCGATATCCGGCCGGTCAACACCCGTTCTCACACATTGATACAGGGCCAGCTTGATCGTTCTCGGGAAACGATACTCCGGCACCTCGGCTGCGTCTTCCCTATTCACATTTATGCTCTGTCTTTTTGATCAGGTTCATCAGGTTTCTATACTTGCCGCTTGATTGCATGCGCGGGTCTTTATTGTTTTTCATAAGATAGCCCGCATAATGCTTTGCCTGCCGTACAACGGCTTGCACTATATATTCCTTATAATCTTTCAGTATATTATACTCGTCCGACCATAAACAGTTGCAGCCGGAACAGATCGTGCCGTTCTTCTCTATTTGAGAATAATCGCGGTCTAAATGAGCCCGGCGGAAAGCTTTGCTCTTCTTATTATTCCACATCCGGCGCAATGACGTGTTCCTGACGTTGCCGAGTGACCAGCGCACATCGAAATCTACGGGACAAAGACAGACCTCTCCGTCCCAGTTGACCGTGATGTCCTCCCAGGGAACGCGACAGACCGGCCATTTGCTTTGGGGCAGGGGCTTCTGCAGGGATTTAAGATCGATCTGGGCAGCTGTGCCGGCTTCATTCAGCATGGTCAGCAGCGGGTTCAGGAATACTTTATCAACCGGCAATAAATACATGTTCTTCTCGAAGCGCTTTGCGTATTTTTTAAACTCGTCCGTCATTACGGCGGATATACAGACGTGAGTATAATGGCCGTTCTGTTCGTTCATTTTAAGAAAACCCAGGATATTGCGCAAAACCGTGTCGTATTTCGCCCTGACCCTGATCTTCTCGTATATCGTTTTCGATATGCCTTCAAAACTGAAAACAACCCTGTCGAGCTTCAAATGGATCAGATCACTCGCCAGGGCCCTGGTCATCCTTGTACCGTTCGTAAGCAATGAAACATGGCATCCGCTTTTTTTTGCATAAGCCACCATATCGACTATTCTGGGGTGGAGCAACGGCTCTCCCTGGACATCTAAAGTTATAGCGCATCCTATCGGTCCTATTTCATCGATGACTTTTTTATAAACCTTCCACTCCATCAACCCCCGCGTGCGCTTCATTTGTTCCTGTATGCAATGTATACAACGCAGATTGCACAGATTCGTGGGCTCAATATGGACATGCTGCGGGAAGAACGGGGCTGTATCGCTGATGTGCTGTATATATTCGAATTGATCTAAATACCGTTTTACCTGCCGGTAAAAATTATCCGGTGGTGCCTGTTTCATCAAAGATCTCCTTCCGTATCGGATTTATGGCGTTTGAAAACATTCTGCGGAGGCATCCCCGACAAATATTTCTTTATATTTCCGTCCTTAAGCGCTTTACAGCAAACACCGCAGGCAGCGTCGAAAGCAGCGAGGGTCTTCTTTATATCCTGGGGTGTATGGGAAAAGGACATGTACTGAAGGCCTCCGATAAGTACCCCCCTGCTGACCGTTTCCTGGAAAAACAGGCCTTTCAATTCGTTGTACTCGCTGCCGTCCGGGGCGACAAAATCGATCCAGAACTTGGGGCTCAATCCTTTGACCTTGATCCATTGCCCCAGGCGATGTTCATCGACGAGCGCCTGGGTCCCGTTCTTGAGCAGGTCGCCCATCTTCCAGAATCGGTCCTGCACCCGTTTCTGCCTCATCAAAGAGATCGTGGACCTCGCAGCCGCAAGGGACAGGGTTTCGCCGCCGTATGTGGTCGAGAAGAACATCCGGCAGGCCTCCTTCATGATCTGCCTCCTGCCCACGAGCACGGAGATCGGCAGCCCGTTTGCCATGCCCTTGCCAAAGGTCGCCAGATCAGGCGTGATGCCGTAATATTCCTGGGCGCCGCCAAGGGCAAGTCTGAAGCCTGTGACGATCTCGTCAAAAATCAGCACGGCGCCGTTTTTGCGCGCGATCTGCTTCACCCGTGCCAGAAAACCGGGCTGCGGAAGCTCCACCGATACCGGCTCCATGATGACCGCTGCGATCCTGCGGGGATGCTCGGCAAATATTTTTTCAAGCGACGCGGGATCGTTGTACGTAAAGGGATGAATGAGTTCTTTCATCGCGCGGGGCACACCGAGATCGTGTTCGGTGCTGGCGATATACCAGTCATGCCACCCGTGATACCCGCAGACCGCAACGTGCTCCCTGCCGGTATAAATCCTGCTCAGCCGGACGGCGGCAGACGTCGCGTCGGCGCCGTTTTTTGCGAACCGCGACATATCGGCGCACGGGATACACTCCCGCAAAAGCTCAGCCACCTCGACCTCGAGAACATTCATCAACGAAAAAGTGCTGCCTTTCTTCATTTGGTCGCATACCGCCCTGACCGTCGCGGGATAATTGTAGCCGAGCGTCACCGGCCCGAGCGCAAGCGGATAATCGATGTACTCATTCCCGTCGACATCCCAGACATGGCTCCCCTGGCCATGGTCGAGATATATCGGATACACGCCAAATGTGAACATGTTCGGGCCTTTCGACAGCGTTTGTGTCCCCCCGGGGATCACCGTGAGGGCGCGCTTCCAGTACGCAAACGATTTCGCCAGGGATCTTTTCACGGCACGTGCCTCCTATTTATCATCGATATTATAATTTTCATTGCGCGCGCGCGCGGCATTAAGCGCCCGGATATCCGGATGTGAACGCACATACGATATGATATCGCCGAGCCCAAAAAGACGCCCGCGCGCGCCAAGATCCTGAATAATGCGCTCGACAACGGCAAAATCCTCGGGAGCGTCCACCGTTAAACGAAACGACGAAAGGTCTTCATCACACGGCACATTCTCGCACCTGAACGCTTCCGGATGTTCAGTCATGAAGCTCGTCACGTGCTCGCGCTGATACTTGAACGCGGCCTCTTTCCACGCGCGAGAGAGCGCGTCGAAGGTGAACGCCTCCACATCCATGCCGTCAGGATATGTCGGCGGGTTCGTATTGGACGTATAATCCGCCGTATTTTCAACCGCAGCCCGGACAACCCGTTCGATGACCGCCGGATCGATGAGAGGGCAATCCCCGGTGATCCGCACGATCCAGCGGCACGGAAATGCGAGAGCCGCCTGATAATATCGGTCAAGCACATCGCCCTCAGAACCCCGGAAGCAGGGTATATCGGCGAGGCGGCAAAAATCCTCGATCTCGTCATCTGCCGGCTCGACTGTCGTAGCCACGACGACGCCGTCGATCCCGCGCGCGGATCGGACGCGTTGCACCAAATACCATAAGAGCGGCCGTCCGTTCACGGGCCTGAGCACTTTGCGCGGCAGGCGCGTTGACCCCATGCGGGCCTGGATAACTGCAAGCACATCGATCATTCCCAGTCTACCTTTACATGTTTCATGCGTTCGGAAGAACGGCGGGCCGCAAGAACGAGCCGCAGGACCTTGAGCGACAGGGACAGGGGGTTCACCGTCTCTCTGCGAATGCGGATACAGTGTTCGAAGTGAAGAAGCTCCTCGATGTAACTCCGGCCGTATCCGGACCCCCGGGGCTCGCGCTCGATGCGCGGCCGCCTGCCCTTGAGTGACACGCGAATCTTCGCTTCACGTTCATCCCAGGCAATGGTGCCCCGTTCGCCGGCAATGACGCATCCGCGCGTGTACTCCCTGTTCAAATAATCCAGATGGATCTCGCCGATAGCGCCGTCGTCAAAGCGGATAGTCACTGCGGCGTTATCTTCACAGGTCACCCGCAGCAGCCCCGACGTCGCTGCCATGGCCGAGATCGACACGGGCTTGCCCGGCATCAAATCAAGCAGGTAATCGAACTCATGGACCGCATCGAGCATCACGCCGCCTCCCGATGATCCCGAAGCGCTGTACGTCTTTGTATAATCCCTGCCCGGCCGCCAGTCAGGGAGATACTGGCCGAAATAACACCGTATAGAAAAAACCCTGCCGACAAGGGCCGAAAGCTGTCTCAGCCGCTTGAGCCCGTACTGGAACCTCATATTGCATCCGACCATCGTGATCAGCTTCCGGACGGCCGCCTCGCGGCGCAGGAGGCCGATGCCGGCGATCTGATGCGAAAGCGGCTTTTCTATGAACAGATGCATTCCCCGGCGCGCACACGCCAGAGCTGCCGGGATATGCGAATTCGTCGGGGTGCAGATAAGCGCCGCTCCGGCGCATTCGGCAGGCATCGCTTTCAGATCGCTGTAAACGCTCACGCCCGGAAAGATCCTTTTTACTTTTCTTCGGATCGATGGGGACGGATCGACGACAACAACGCCGCGGCCCAGCGCGACCAGATTCCTGATATGGCGCCCGCCGATCGATCCGGCGCCGATAACCGCATACGTAAGCTTCGGTCCCGTCATCGCACCATCCTCAAGGTGATCTGCCTGTCCGCCTTAACATCCTTCAACAGCCTTTTTCCGGTCAGCATGGCCAAGTCCCGCGGCCGCAGGCCGGTGCCGGGACGCTTTAAACACATATCGGACATCGTCAGGATATGGCCCTTCTTGAGGTTTTTCCCCGCGACGATCGAGCGGCGGAACATACGGCGCATCTTGACCTCGGTCGCTGACGGCCTGAGTGCGGGGCTGCCCATCATCTTTTCAAGCGCGCGGATCTGGCGCACCAGCATCGCGAATTCCGCCGGGTCTGACGACAGAAAATGGTCGGGGCCGCGCATGTTCCGGTCAAGCGTAAAATGTTTCTCGATCACCTTTGCGCCCAGGGCCACCGCGCCCAGCGCTGCCGTTATTCCCGGGGCATGGTCAGAATACCCGACGATGGCGCGCGTCCTGGCGGCAAGCGTCTTCATGCGCAGTAAATTGACCTCTTCCTCAGGGGCCGGATATACGGAAACGCAATGCAAAAAGATCGCGTCCCGACAGCGGCGCGCGCGCAATATCGCAAGCGCGTCGTCTATTTCCTCCTCATCGGCCATGCCCGTTGACAGGATCAGAGGCAGTCCCGTTCCGGCCGCATATTCGATCAAGGGCAGGTTGATGAGGTCTTCGGAACTCAGCTTAAGAGCGGGAACCCCGATCCTGCGCACGGCATCCGCGCTCTGCCGATCGGCGACCGACGTAAGCGGCACGATCTTTTTCCTTCGACAATGGTCGAAGAGCGGCTTATGCCAACCCAGAGGCAGCTCCAGCCTCCGGAACATATCGAACATATTTTCCCGGACGGACCGGCCGCCTGCCTTATATTCATACACCAGGGACCTGTCAGCCAGGAATTCCCCCGTGCGGAAGGTCTGGAATTTGACGCAGTCTGCGCCGGAGGATGCCGCCGCATCGATCAATTTCCGCGCAATGCGCAGATCTCCGTTATGATTCACCCCGATCTCGGCGATGATAAAAACAGGATGGCCTTTTCCGATTGCCCTGTGCCCGATAAGAACGTTGCCGTTTAACTGTGCGTCGACCGCGCGCCCTGACATATTTCTTCCCTCGTCACATTGCCCTGTAAACATATGTGCCTGCTCTCCGGCCCGTGATTGAACAATAGATCGACAAACGAAAGGTTCGGGACAAATCCGCCGTACTGCTGACTATACCGGGGATGATGGTAATCCTGAAAGACGACTTTGATGTTGTTCCGTTCGAACTTTGCCGTATCGATATAGTCCCTGCCGAATATGCCGGTCACCACGATATCAGCCTTATACCGGGCGCCGTGTTCCAGGACAAGATCGGATTTGACGCCGATAAATCCTTCCTGCGAACCAATGACAAGCTTCGGTCTCAGATCGAACCATTCAAAGACCTGCTTCAGGATCGCGAGGTTCAGATCGGAGAGCCGTTTCCACTGCTTACCCAGATACAGCCATTCGAAGAACGGCTTATATTTGCCGAAGAACGGCGCGCGCGTATACGCCATCCGCAGACTCGCCCAGTGCACCGCCTGCCACCGAGACTTTTCGGCTACATGCTCTTGCCCCGAAATAAGGATATCCTGCAGCCTGTCGGAGGCCGAATGCTTCAGATCCACAGGGACGGTAAGCCAGATCGCTTTCCCCTGCGGCGATTTTATCATATTACGATTGTTCCAGTCCTGCGTCAGATACTGGACATCGTCCATAAAAACGAACACGTCGCAGAGACTCGCCTTATGGATCAATCCGAGCCACGGCAGGTACACAGGCTGATGGCCGCTGACAATGACCATACCATTAACCCCGTATAAGGGATAAAAAATTCAAAGCGAATATCCTCTTTTCAGCCGCCGCTCCCAGCTTCAATGCCCTGATAGAACGCAGGACCTGGCTTTGCCTGTGGCTGTGATTGAAAGGGAAATCAGATCCGAAAACGATCTTGCCCGCCAGGCCGGCGTCGATATTCAATTTTACCATTCTGATAGTGGCCGATACCGCGGTATCGAACCATACGTTGGCCAGGATTTCGGCCACAGGTGGATAAAGCGCATAGATGCCTGCCATGCCTCCGAGGTGAGCGGCCAGGATCCTCGTGTCGGGATGAGCAGCGGCCAGCTTGCACAGATGGCCGGCTGAGGAATCGGATATCTTGAAGGCATGGTCGACATGGACCATGAGGAATGCGCGCCGGTCACGGACGAAATCCGCAAGATCATGGACAGCAGGATCGTCGAGAGAATATCCCTGCCATACCGGATTGATCTTGATGCCCGCCGCACCCGCGGCCAGACATCGCTGCGCCTCGAGCTTCCACGCTTTTGCGCGCGGCTGTACCGAACAAACTGCCAGAAAATCGCGGTTCAGGCGCGACGCCTCGAGGATGAAATCGTTGTTCTCCCGGCATAACGCGGGGCTGCGCCAGGGCAAAGAGACTAACGCAGACCTGTCTATAGCCGACCGCCTCATGGATGCCACGATCATTTCCGGGCACGCAAGTCCCAGCGCATACGCGCCCTGCGGATGGCGGTACAAGGCATTCGAGATAAGCGCCTCCTGCAACGGGAGACGCACATTCGGGTCCCGCAGGCGGTCCGGAAGGCAGTATACATGGGCATCTATGATCATCGCGGTCGTTCCTTTGTCGCCAGGATGTAAACGCTGTGGGACTGCTCCGGCGCGCGCAGATCGCCCCGTACACGGGGCTCAAAGCCTCTGTATTCCCGGATATTTAATCCGGCAAGCGTAAATGCGCGGCTGATCTCGTCCTGCCGGAACCAATGATGGCCTCGTGCAGGGACAAATCGTGAAGACTTGAACTTATACCAATCCCGATTCTTTGTGGTCACAAAGACCTGTCCTCCCGGCTTGACTAATTCCGCCAGTCTGGCAACGGCTTTTTCAAGGGGTATGCCGCATTTCTGCAGAACGCCTATACACGTTACCAGGTCGAACGGATGCCCAGCTATCTCATCAAAGAAACTCCGGCATCTGAACGCCACGCCACCTGTTTTGTACTTTCGATCGCGCGCATACCGCACAAGAGACGGGCTCAGGTCAATACCGAGAAAACGGCTGATACGGACTGACGCCTCTGCGACCCGAAGGAATTCGCCGGTCCCGCTGCCCACATCCACCCATGTGCTGACCTGACTCCAGTCGATCGCCTTCATGCCGATGAGAAACCGGTTCATCATACCTTCAGAAGACCCCCATTTTACTTTCTCGAAGTCCTTCTTATTCGCCGCAGACCTCTCATATTCGTCTCTGACGCGGCCAGGCTCATAGGAATCGCAATGATACCGGCGGATCAGCCGGCGAATTCCGTATGCAAGCCGGCGCCCCCCCTGCGCATCAAAGGTCCTGACCGAATTTCTGGTCAATGACTCGCGCAGGCGCCGCTCACGCGCCAACCTGCGGATCTTGCGCTTCAGGGCGCTGTCAGACGACAAACGGAAACTGCCCAGGATATACGCGCAACCGCGCCGTTGTAATTCAGACGCGAGCCTTCGCTGGTTGTCCGCCAATATGATCGCTGCCGTAGGAACACCCAGCACCGCGAGCTCGCAGGCGCTCACGCCCGCGCCGCTCAGGGCAATATCGGCACGACTCATGAGCCGAGAGATATGCTTTACGGAAGAATGAACGACGAAACGGCTTTCGCCCCTGACATAACGGCGGACCTGACCGCTGCCAGGGCATCCCGGGCCGCACATGATACGCACTTTTTTAAAAACGCCGATATCCTTAAGGATCCTCGCAAAACGAAGCGTCTGGCGCTCCGGATCGGTCCCTCCCATCATGACAAATACCTCGGATGCCCGGGCCCCCTTTTTGCGATATAAAGCGCGCTGTTTGATGAACTCTTTACGGAACGGGAAATACCTGTGGCCGATAAAAGACTGCAGATGCTGCGCCCGAGGATACAGTGAGGCATCAGCGCCGAGATTGAAATTGATAACCCCTGCGACAGGGTATCGGGCTTTCTCCCCCTGGTCATCGATAGCCAGAACAGGCACGGTTGGGATGATCGTCCGCAGCGTCGAATAAAAGCGCCTGTTGAGAAGATATGAGTCGGTCAAAAGCAGCGCGGCACGCTCATCCTTTAGGAAACGGGCCGTCTCCCTCGCCTCTAAGACGCCGCCACCGGTTCGCTTAAGGATATACGCTTTCTTTTTAGTAAAACGAGAAAAGAAAGGCATTGTCCGTCTGCTGATGATGTACTGAACGCTAAACCCGGGAAGGTCGGACAGAAACTCGGCGACGGTCAAAGACCGCACCAGATGTCCCAGACCGATTGCCGTATAGCCGTCGACTCTGATGGCAACGAGGAATTTGTTCATTCTCCCGACCCGTTCTTTCTCAAAACATTCTGCAGGCGCCCGCATAAGAGCGGATCGCAGATGGCTGCCCTGCCGATACCCACCGACCCCGCTCCTGCGCGCAATACCCTGCACGCGCTGTCCTCGTCCGCGATCCCGCCGCTCGCAATGACAAAAGACGAGAAACGAGATATCTCATGTAACGCCTCAAGCCCCGGCGAACCCTGTTCCGAAGACCCGCAATCTATGTGAATAATGCATTCACCGGCACCGGTGATCACGCCGGCTGCCTGGACCGTGTCCGGCGTATCATGAACGCCTACCTTGAAGATGACAGGGACCTTGACCGAATAAATCATGGCACGGGCCCATGCCAGCAAATGTCCGTGATTGCGCCTTAGACACAATGCAGCGCTCGTACCTGTACTCGTGAAGACATCGTAGGTCGAATGCAGGCATACTGCGACGAACCGGGCGCCTGCGGCTTCAGCCGCCGCGCAGAAATCTGCCGTTTCGGAAATATCGACAGCGGCAACGCTCACCCCTACGGCTGCGCGGCTCTGACGCGCAGCGCGGATCTCATCCCGAAGGAATCCGCCGTAACCCCTGTCGCCCTGCACGATGAAAAAATCATCGGCATACGCCGCGGGCTTGTCCGGCGCGATGATGTATGTCCCGAGCATAACCAATGCTGCTCCGGCGCCGTGGCGTGCGCAAAAAGCCCCGTTGCCGTATCCGGCCAATTCCGAGAGGACGACCCCGTTACGGATCAGCTCATATGAAGAGCCGTGATCTATGCGAGCCATTTATGGAACGTCACCGCATGGGCTCTATGGACCAGACCGGCCCCTGCGTAAAGCCTGTTCGCAGCCGTATTATCGACCTGGGTGCCTACTTCGATATGATCCGCCTGCCCGGACATGGACTTCAGGAACGCGCTGAAAAGCTGCGCGGCGTAACCGCGCTGCCTGAAGCCAGGGTCAACAGCGATCTCCCAGAGATACCCGAGTTTGAAGCCCGCGGTATTCTTTAAAAAACCGTCCGTTTCGCCCAGAGCAAGCCCGACCAGCCTCCTGCCCGCGTACAATCCTATTTTTACTGATTCAGGCTTTGAGCACACATCCTCAAAAAGGCGGCTGTAGAACATCCGCGCCAGGCGCCGGGAGATCCTCGGATCGTTATACATCCGGGAGTACACGAATATATCTTCAGCACGGCGAAAAAATTCTCGCGCCTCGCGGAGCGAAAATCGAGAAAACGACAATCCCCTGCGGGGAGCAACGCGGGCGGCGGCTGCCGCGGTACGCGGCCCGGAACCATATATGTTCATGACATCAACGATTCCCCACCCCCGGGAACAAAGCAGGCGAATCGGATACATATGTTCCATGCCGAAACGGAACACGGCAAGTTGCGCGCCGTCGGCCTTAAGCGCGCGTTCGACTTTTTCGATATGGCCGGCAAGGCCTGCGCGCGTTTCAGACCCGGAAAAGAAGATGTCGCTGACTTTATAGACGTTGATACCCAATACTGCGCTATCCCAGTCAAGACGGCAGTATCTGCACGCGAAACGCCCCGACCGCGATACGATCGCCTTGCAGCCGGCGGATCTGCGGTCCCGGGAGAATGCGTTCCAGAGAAGACTATCGAACGGGATAAAAGAATTCAGATATCTCTGGTAATTAAGATTCTGCATCATGGTGCCGGTTATTCTCGCGCGCGCATAAGATGGAACGCCTCAGCCGCGCAAAATCCCGACTGGGCACCCCTGACCTGCGAAAGGGCAGAGACAGCTTTCAGGCTGCGGGGATGCGGAAAAGGCTTTATTTCAGAGCCGTAGGCGCGCAACGCCCTGAGTTTGTATTGAACCGTCCGGGATATATCTTTGAAGACCGCGGGCCTGAAAACGTCAGATCGCCCCGGCACCGGCCATTCGGTTGACGAGGGTATTTCGCATGAAAGCAATTGTGCCGCGGAAGATCCTGCGAGCGGCCGGCAGGCAGTGAGCACTGCCCGGGCGGTCAGCGAATGATCGATGTTCAGGTCGCCGGCAAAATGAGTGAAAACAACGCCGGGACGCACGTCATCGACAACGCGCTCGATATTCTTCACAATCTCCAGCAACGGAACGGTATCCATCTGATTATCGGGATACGTTCCGAATGATACGATGCGCGCTCCCAGGACACGCGCCGCTGCTTCGGCCTGCCGTTTACGCGTCGAAAGTGCCTTTCTCAGGCGGGGCCCTGACAGATGCCGGGATGAGACACCGTCTGCAAGAAACAGAAAATGGCACCGCCTTCCTTCTTGAACCAGCCGCTTTACCGTTCCCCCGCACCCGAGCACTTCGTCATCGGGATGAGCGACAACAACGAGCACCGTGTCTTTCTTCATTTTTTCTTTCCTTTTGCAATAAATTCCGCCACCCGGATAAAGGTCCGTATGACCCTCCGCTGCTGGCTCGCGGTCAAGCCCGGATACAGCGGCAGGCTGATCTCCCGCGCGTAGAAATCCTCCGCTCCCGGAAAATCACTCCGCCGAAACCCGTACTTTCGGTAGAATGGATGAAGGTACACGGGTATATAATGTACCTGGACGCCGATCCCTTCGTTTCGCAAGGCGTCAAAGATCGCCCTGCGGCGCGCCGCACAGCTGTCTTTCAGGCGGACCGGATACAGATGATACGCGCATCGGTTGAAGCCGGTTTCACGCGGGATATCGACCCAGGGGCTGTTGTGAAATGCGCGGTCATAGACACGCGCAAGCATGCGCCGCCGGCGGATAAATCCGTCCAGTTGCCTCAACTGGGATATCCCAAGGGCTGCCTGAATATCGGTCATGCGGTAATTGAAACCCATCGTGCGCATCTCGTAAAACCATTCGCCGTGTTGGCGCGTGCGGCCGTCCCTGACAATACCGTGATTGCGCAAGGACAGAAGTTTATCATACAGCCCTCTGTTATTGGTCGTAACAGCGCCGCCTTCCCCGGTCGTGATCGCTTTGACCGGATGAAAACTGAATATCGTCATATCCGAATACCTGCATGAACCCACCGGCGCGCCCTCATAAACGGCGCCGAGAGCATGCGCCGCATCTTCGATGACGAGAGTTCGTGTACCGGCGACGATCGAACGTATCGTCCTCATGTCAGCCGACTGTCCGGCATAATGCACGGGGATGACAGCTTTCGTATTTCCCGCGAGTCGCCTGCGGATCTGATCCGCGACGATCAATGCCGTGTCGGGATGGACATCGCACAGAACCGGACTCGCGCCGCAATATACGCCGCAGTTCGCAGACGCCACAAACGTCACCGCAGCGGTGATCACCCGGTCTCGCGCGGTAACACCGGCAGCCAGACAGGCCAGATGAAGCGCCGCAGTCCCGTTGGAGCAACACACGGCGAAACGGGCGCCCGTGTACTCGGCCAGGGCGCGTTCGAAATCGCTGACCGCCGGCCCCTGCGTGAGCCAGTCCGACCTCAATACTTTCACGACCGCAGCGATATCGCTGCCGCCTATGGTCTGCCTGCCGTAGGGTATTCGTTTTTTCATATGATTTTCATCATTTTTTTCAGATCGACCCCGGATAACCAACTCGTGTTGGCATCGCTCGAATACGTAAAGCCTTCGGGCAGGGTCTTTCCACCCTTCCAGTTCTCGACGTTCCACCAGGGATGCTCGGGTTCAACGACGAAGAACTCGCCGAATTCGAGCGCATGCCGTGATTCATCCTGGGTCAGCAGGGTTTCATGGATCTTTTCTCCCGGCCTTATCCCGCTATAGGTGACCCTGCAATCCGGCGCAATGGCCTTTGCCAGATCGATCACCTTCATGCTCGGGATCTTAGGGACAAAAGTCTCCCCGCCCTTCATCACCTCAATGCAGCGAATGACGAACTCCACGCCCTGCTCCAGAGTAAGCCAGAAGCGCGTCATGCGTTTATCCGTGACGGTGACAACGCCGGTTTTTTTCTGAGCGGCGAACAGCGGTATAACCGACCCGCGGCTGCCGATGACATTGCCGTAACGCACGCACGCCAGCCGCGTCTGCCGGTCACCGCCGACATATGAATTGGCGGCGATAAAAAGTTTCTCCATGCACATCTTCGTCGATCCGTAGAGATTCACCGGGTTTACGGATTTATCCGTGCTGATCGCCATGACCTTATCGACGTTATGATTGATCGCGGCATCGACAACGTTCTGGGCGCCGAGAATATTGGTTTTGATCGCCTCGAACGGATTATATTCGCACAGGGGCACGTGCTTGAGCGCGGCGGCATGGACAACGATATCAACCCCGTCCATGGCCCTTTCAAGCCTCTTTTCGTCCCGGATATCGCCGATAAAATAACGCAGGCGCCGGTTCCCATGAAAGGCGCGCTCCATCTCCCACTGTTTAAGCTCGTCGCGGCTGAAAATCCTGATCACCTTCGGTTTGCACCTGTCCAGCATGATCTCGGTAAACTTCTGGCCGAACGACCCGGTGCCTCCGGTCAACAGAACGGTCTTCGTGCTCCAATTCATTTTTTCCTCCTGAATTCCGCTTCATGGGACGCCGGCATTGCGCGCCGGAGTCCGCGGATTATATTGTCGGGATACGCTCATAACCTGTCGGCACGCCCCAGAATTCGCATGTCCGACACAGCGGTGCATCCGTTCTTCTGCCGGCAATATGCTGCCGGATCATCGCCTGCCGTTTTTCTCCGTTCCATATGTCGATGAGCGGCGTCGCCGCACAATCGCCGATGATCCCGACCCCTTCGGGGTCGAACCTGACGCATGCAGAAACCTTGCCGTCACGGCGTATGACCAGATGATTGAGCAGGTCAAGACATATGCCGATTTCGGGAACGGTGGGATGCTTCGTATAGTTAAAACTTCCCATCGGCGAATGCAGGATGCGGGTCGCGATAATGCAGCCGAATTTCCGATACGAGCTGATATCGACATTCCCCAGGCACCTGATGATCACATTCGGTTTTCGGTCTCCTTTGATCTTAAGGAACCTGTCGATGACTTCGTATTGTTCCCGCGCTTCCTCGTCTTTTTCGAATGTCGAGATCGTCATCGTTTCAAGATTTCCGATAATGTCATCCGCGCGCTCGACAAGCAGTTTCCCGTTCGTATCGACGCACCGTATCTGCCTTTCGAACAACCGGGCTGCGTCCGCGAACCGCGGGTACAGGAGGGGCTCGCCGTTGTTATGGAGCTGGACGACGATGCCCGGCGGAAGCTGCGCGGCGATCGACTCTGCCAGGGAAAAATCCATATCCCCGTATGAAAGGGCAAGACCGAGATATTCCCGGTCCACCTTCCTCCTGCCGCACATCCAGCAATTCTTATTACACCGGGAAGTCAGCTCCACATTCACTGTGGTCAATCCGTTAAAACAGCGGGCCGCGGTCGTCATATCGCCTCATGGTCATTTAAACGCATACGGAGTGGGAGCATCGATAGCGGAATTGCGCAGCTCCCCGTTAAAAGCCTTGATCTGTTTAACGATATCAACACCGACGTTCCTGCTCCAGCGGGAAATAAGCCTCCGGGTAACGCTCCCCATCCCGCGGCTGCCGATCGCAGCGCCGTTCAGACCCGTCACCGGCAACAGACAGAACGGAGTCCCGGTCATGAATGCCTCATCGGCGGTATAGACATCGTACGGCTCTATATTCTTTTCGACACATCTGATCTTGAGCTGCCTGCAAATGGTAAAGATATATTCCCGGCTGATTCCCCGCAGAATATTCCTGCCTTCCGGAGATATGACAACTCCGTCTTTGACGATGAAAAAATTGTCGCCCGTTCCTTCCGCGACGAAACCATCCGGGTCCAGAAGTAAGGGCCAATTATGATCGCCCTTGAACATCGAGGCTTCGATATTCGCCATCTGGTAGTGTATACGGCTGCGGTTCTTTATCTTGGGATCCAGCAAATACGCGGGGATCGCCCGCTGGGAGGTGATGACCGCATTGATCCCCGTATCAAACAGGCGACCCATTCCCGCGACCGTCCATTTAAGCGGAAAGTCAGCGATCACGACCGTAGGCTCTAAAACCCCGTCGAACACCTGCGCGTAAATACCGAGGGGCCCGCGGCTGACATTGATCATGAGACGGTGTTCGTCGGTCGAAGAAAATACGGGATCGTTCCTCCGGACGGTCTCATTACAGGCGCGTTCCATCTGCGCGATGGTCATCTTCAGAGGTATGCGCAGGATCTTGATGCCCGTGTACAGCCGTTCAAGATGCTCACGGAGCCGGAACTGCTTTTTTCGAAAAGACCGGGTCATTTCGAATACCATGTCCCCGAACATCAGCGCCGAATCGAATATCGATATCCGGGCATCGGACTCCGGGACGAATCTGCCGTTCATATATACGAGCCTCTTCTTCATCGATCCCCCTTTTGAAAACAGGCCGCGAGCGTATCGCAGCACCCGATGGACGCAAGCTGTTTTTCATATGCGTCGTGGAGCATAGCAGAATCAAGGAAACCCCATACGCTATGGCCGCCGGGCCTGCCGCGCGCGAGCCAGTAGAGATGATTCGACAGCGGGTAACGCTGGACCTGCTTTATATAGTCGACTTTCATGCCCGCCTGTTCCGCGAGCTTCCCGAGAGTCGGCGCAGTGAAAAGGAACAAATGGCAGCTCCAGTATGTAAATCGGGAAAACGGCTTATTTTGATACAGCGACAGAAGCGCGTCGTGAGCATGGGGCACTTCAACGACGATCCGGCCGCGCGGCGCCAGACGCCGCGACAGTTCCCGAAGGGTCCGGCGCGGATCGGGAAGATGTTCGAGCACATGAAATAAGGACACGACATCAAATTGCATCGTCCGGCTCCGTTCGGCCTCAAGCGCTTTCAGGTCAGGGTACACCGAGAGATTTTGCTCTCCGTAATGGCTTTGAAGGCGCTGTTCAGGCTCGATGCCGCAGGCCAGGCTGCATACGCGCCGCGCCTTTAACAAAAAACCCCCTGCCCCGCATCCGAAATCAAGCAGCGCCTTGCTGCGCAGGGACGATTCGTAAAATCGAAACCTCCGCTCATCATCGCATTCGGTTTCCCGCAGCCACGCGTCGACCGACGGCGCCGACGGGCCCTCGCCGTGCATGCGGGAATCAGCGTAAAATGTGCCATGGATATGGCTGGTATCGGACAGGTACACAAGGCCGCAGGCTGCGCATTCAAACACTTTAAGACGCGAACAATCTCTCACCTTTCCCGGAAGCGCCCTGCGGCGGCCCGAACCGCAGATATAGCACGTATGCCTGCTGCCCCTATTCATGAGATTCCCAGGGAATATGCGCCCGGAGTTTTTTTGCGATCGGGACCTCTTTTTCGTGGATCGATATCTTTCCATCTCCGATCGCCTTTTCGATCTTGCGGACAGCGCCGACAAGCATATAAAGGCCCATGGGCTCGATCGACGCTGCCTGATCGGACCCGTACATGGCGCGATCCAGAGTAATATGCCGCTCCAAAGAGCTGATACCGAATGCCGCGGCAGCATATGAGACAGAAAGGCCCACCTCATGGCCGCTATATCCGACATCGCACTTATAGCGTTCACGCAGCGTCGTGATGCATTTGAGATTCGCATCCTCGTCATCCATGGGATAGGTCGATTTGCAATGCATTAATTCAAAAGGGCATTTCGCCTGGCGAAATATCTCCACGGCCCGGTCGATATGCTTAAGCTCGCTCATCCCCGTGGAAATAAACGTGTGTTTTTTTTCCTGCGCCACTGCTTTCAGGAACGGCTCGTGGACAAGCATCGCGGAAGCGACCTTATTGAACCGCGTGCCGTACGACTTGAGGAACTGAAGACTCTCCATGTCCCATGCGGACGCAAACCAGATCATGTTCTTTTCCCTGCAGTACCGGTCTAGCTCGTCGTATTCGGGCTTTCCGAACTCAAGCCCCTCCTTCTGCGCCCGCGTCGTCGTGCCCCATGGGCTCTGCCGCGGCGTATCGAGCACCTCTTTCGAATAAACCAGATTCACGGTCCTCTTCTGGAACTTCACGGCGTCACAGCCGGCGAAAACAGCGGCGTCAATGAGTTTCTTGGCAATATGCACGTCCCCGTTATGATTGATCCCGATCTCTGCAATTATAAAAATCGACACCCGATTACCTCCTTGAAAGGATCTTTTTTTTCATGAAATATTCGCATATCTCGGCATCTTCAATACTGTCTATTTCATAGGACTTCCATTTCTCCATCAGCGACAGACATATCCTGCCGCCCAATCGATTTCCGTATACGCGCAAAACGGACGGTTTGAACACATAGATCGAGCCATTTTCGCGATACAGAGGTTTACGTTCCTGCCTGCGGCCCCGTGCGCGGTAGTCATACGTAATGCTCGTCAATACCCGGCGCGAGCGGGACCATATGCAATCATCGTCGAGAACGGACGCCGAGAAGAGCGAATCCGCTTTTTGTGCGATAAACGTGTCTATCGCCGAGTCGATGTCGCCTGCCGCCCGTAAAGGCGAGGTTGCCTGCAGGAAGACCACGGCATCGGCATGCCTGCCGGCCCTTTTTTCCGCCTCATCGAGCGCATGTAATAAAGCCGCCTCCGACGATACCTCATCTCCGGCGAGTCGCCGGGGCCGGACGATGGCTTCGGCGCCAAAGCGAGCCGCGACATCAAGGATCTCCCGGTCATCGGAAGACACGTAGACCTCGCTGACACGAGCGCTTTCGCGGGCCTGCCGAATGGTCCAGGCGACGAGCGGCTTTCCACAGAAAGGCATGATATTCTTCCTGGGGATGCCTTTTGACCCGCCGCGCGCCAGGATAAGAGCGATGATTTTCTTATTGCCCATGAGTACGCTTATACCAGTCGATCGTCTTCTTCAATCCTTGTCTAAAAGATATCCGGGACCTGAAGCCGAATTCCCTGCGTGCCTTCGAGACATCCAGAGATCTCCGCGGCTGTCCGTCAGGCCTGGCTGGATCCCATACGACCGTTCCCCTGAACCCGGTCAACTCCGCGATAAGCTTCGTCAGATCCCTGATCGAGATCTCAAAACCCGCCCCCAGATTGACCGGATCGCTCTTGTCGTATTTCTCAGTCGCTGCAACGATCCCCCGTGCCGCATCCTCGACATACAGGAATTCGCGCGTCGGAGCGCCCGTGCCCCATACAACGATCCTCTTCCTGCCCGCCCGAATCGCATCGCAGCACTTTTTGATCAATGCGGGGATGACATGCGATGATGCAGGGTCAAAATTATCTCCGGGACCGTACAGATTGACCGGCAAAAGGAATATCGAATTAAATCCGTATTCCCGGCGGTATGCCTGCGATTGAACAAGAAGCATTTTCTTGGCCAGGCCGTACGGCGCGTTCGTTTCTTCGGGATAACCGTTCCAGAGGTCTTTTTCCCTGAACGGCACAGGAGCGAACTTCGGATAACTGCATATCGTGCCTACGGCCACGAACTTTTCAATGCCCGCACGCCTGCCGACCTCAATCATCTGCACGCCCATCATAAGATTGTCATAAAAAAACTTTCCCGGATGGGCCAGATTGGCGCCAATGCCGCCGACCTGTGCTGCCAGATGGATCACGACATCAGGCCGCGTATCCTTATAGACCCTGCGCACGGACCCCATATCGACAAGGTCATACTCCCTGCTGCGCGGTACGATGATATTCCTGCACCCTCGTTTCTTAAGGTTTTGCACCACGAACGAACCCAGGAAGCCGCTGCCGCCTGTCACGAGGATGCGCTTTGTTTTAAGATTGAGCATTATAGTGAGTTCTGAGCGGTCGGAGGCCTGTTAAATAAACGCTGACGGAACCATTTATCCTTGCAGATTTTGAGTCCTTCGCCCGGAGGATTAAGGCCTGCGTCCATCATGTCGCAGTCAACCATGATCCTGACCAGACTTTCAAATGTGACGCGGGGCTTCCAGTGCAGCTTCTTTCGGGCTTTGGCAATATCGGCGCATAAACAATCGACCTCATTGGGACGGATGTACCTCCGGTCGATCACCACGTACTTTTTCCAGTTCAGCCCGACATACGCAAACGCCACCCGCGCGAAATCACGTACTGAATGGGATTCTCCGGTGCCGATCACGTAATCGTCGGGCCGGGGCTGCTGAAGCATCAGCCACATCATCTCGACGTATTCGGGAGCAAACCCCCAGTCGCGCCTGGCGTCAAGATTGCCCAGGTAAAGCTTTTGCTGCCTTCCCGACAATATCCCCGCAATCCCCCGGGTGATCTTCCTGGTAACGAATGTTTCCCCGCGCCGCGGGCTCTCATGGTTAAAAAGTATCCCGTTGCATGCAAAGATCCCGTAACCATCCCGATAGTTATGAGTCATCCAGTGTGCATAGACCTTGGCGCACGCATACGGACTTTGCGGCCGGAACGGCGTCTTTTCCGATTGCGGCGGCGGAGCCGCGCCGTACATCTCGCTCGAAGACGCCTGATATAACTTTATCCGGTAGCCGCTGCGACGGACCGCTTCAAGAAGCCGCACAGTGCCCAGGCCCGTGACATTGCCGGTATACTCGGGTATATCGAAGCTGACACGCACATGACTCTGGGCTCCGAGATTATAAATCTCGTCCGGTTTGATATTAAACACCAGATTATTGACCTGTTCTGAATCAGAAAGATCCCCGAAATGAAGGAATAAACGGGCTTTCGGATCATGCGGGTCCACATAAATATGGTCGAGCCTACCGGTATTGAACGTACTGGCCCTGCGGATGATGCCGTGAACCTGATACCCTTTGGACAGAAGTAATTCCGCCAGATATGAACCATCCTGGCCCGTAATACCGGTTATCAGCGCTTTCTTAACCATGCTTTTCTTTCGTGCGCACAGGCGAGCTTTTCGCTTTATTGCGCATTAATACCCGTTCGGCTGCAAGGGTATTATGATTAATTTTATGATTTTTTATTTTATCACAATTCTATTCTCTGTCAAGAGGTTAGGACAAATCGGGACAAAATTTCCTGCCTGATTTTAACCAGGGATCCAGGGCGCTCGATCAGGTCGGTCGCGCTCCAGGCATCGGAACAGAATCTTTGCATATACGCGTACGGCAGGAAGCCGTACCCTTGCTTCGCCCAGGCCTTTCCCCATGAATTCTTGAACGTGAACGAACCCTTGCCGTCATCATACCCGGTGATGCATACCGCGTGGCCGCCGAGCGCTTCCTCGCCTTTTGCGGGCATGGGGATCATGCCGGTCCTTTCGACTGACTTAGTGAACCATGACTCATACACCAAGACCCCCGCAAGGAACGGCCCGTTCACATAAAGGCTGCGCTTCATCTCCGACAAAGACGAAAGTCTCGCATAGGCCTTGATCCGGTAGATCTTTGCTTTTGTGTCCGCGCCCTTTTTGTATTTGTCGGTCTGATAGGGCTTATACGGCCAGTAAGACTCAGGGCACACGCCGTGCTTAAGCAGCATTTTCATGGCAATGCGCGGATACGTGCCTTCCTCGCCCGGAATGCCGTCGTATTGTTTGCACAGGCTGTACACATATCGGGGGGATAGAGACATGGTCTTCTTATATTCTTTCGTGTCCTCGTATTCCTTGACTCCGACAACGCTCGCGAACGCGACACAATTCCCGGAAATTAACACTTTGCCATTACGCCGCGTTACTAATAATGAATTGGGCACAGTTGCGCAATAAACCGTCCCCTTGTACGACTTCGTATAAATTTGTTTTTTTCTGTCTATAGATGACTGTGAAGTTCTCCATACGGAGACAACAAAACCGTTGCCGCAATTTTTAGCCCTTATCCATCTCCGGTTATATATCAATTTATCCCGCGCCGGCCTTATTCTGATAGAGGAGTTTTTTCCTGTTTTAAAAACCAATTCCTGCAAATCATCAGCCATTCTCTTACTGCGCGTATAATACCAAATTCGGCCATCATGCGTTTTATGACCATCTCCTAACATAAAAAAATCAAGAAAGACTTGGATTTGCGAGGTTGGAGCATTTTTGACAAAGTCTGGAATAAATTTATTGCGCGAACCATTCACGGAATATATTTTTAAAAAATTATATAACTCTTTATCGTAAACGATAAAATAGCCCTGTCTACTTGGTTGCTCCTTAAAATTAAAAGGCAGTTTTCTTATTAACGTGCAAACAGAATCATAATATTCTTTTTTAAAGCAGCATACTCCGACGCAATATCCATAACGCGATGATTTTCTTCTTCTCACCCAGCCATCAGACAAAAAAATACCCAGAAACTTAAAGAAATCATCACCGTTAACCATCTTATTCCCTATTTTTATTTTTTTTACATATTTGCCATCGAATTTATTAGGAGCACTCAACAATCCTGAATACCAGGTTAAATCCTTAATTTTAATAAATTCGTACCTGGACGACAAGACACAACCTATATTGTCAAATTTTCTTACAAACATTCTGTGATCGGGGGTCACAGCGAAATCAAGGTGCACATTGGAAGAACAGTATAAGTCGCCGTTAAACTCGTATGAATGCAATTGAGAGGACATTTCATATTCCAAGTTAAAAGTATTTGGGTTGATGGTTGCAAGTTCATCTTTATAATTGATTGCAGGGAATAATTTCCAGCCATTTCTTGTCAAAATTTCAGTGTCTGCTGAATGACAGGTCCCTTCATCGCCCTGGTCCCGGACAGGGGTCATACTCCTGGTATAATCCACTTTGCCCGGGACCCGGATCTCCGGCAACACAAAACCCATGGGGATATCCCGCAGGTCAACCGGGTCTTTGCGGCAGCCGAGCGCATAGATCATGGCAGTACTCCTATTTTTTATAGCGAAAATACAGGATGAACGCAGCAGCAAGGACCAGGAGAGTCACGGTATTGGCGCTGATGATGACGATGTTCTTCAGATGCACTCCGTACGACACCCACAGGGATATCCCCACCGCGAACTGGATGAGCGCGAGCAGGCTGATATCCTGCACTGACTTTGTCTTATATATCTTTATCACCTGCGGAACGAACCCGAACGACGTCAAAAGCGCTGCGCCAAACCCCACGATTTCCCAGTACATGCGATTCCCTTTCGTTTATTAAAACGGTATGGTGACCCCTGCGTCGACGCTTCGTTCCCGCGCGGTCTTTTTCAAACGAATAAAAAGATCAGCGTCCAGCTTTGCGAGAAAGCGACGCGTGAATATAAGCCTGCCGCCCAGATCTTCTCCCTGCGCGCCGATCAGAGCGGCTTCCATGCGGTCCTTTTTGCTCACATCGAACCGGCAGCCGAATTCAAGCGAACACACCCTGCCTTTTTCATATTCCATTTCAAAGCTGGGCGCGAGCTTCCTGCCGATCTTCCACTGCCCGTACAGGCAAATGATCGTCGGATGGCCTTTCCTGCTTTGCCGCACGCCGGTTCCGAGCCGGTATTTTATAACGCCGGCTTGCGGATAAATATTCGGGGTTTCAAGATGCGCCCTGAGATCAAAGCGCGAAGCCGAGCCTTTTCGCAGAACATATGAGATCCTGTTCGATGCGCTGACCTGCCAGGAGCCGGTGAATTCGACAATCGATATGGTTTTATCCCTTCGCGCGAGATCATATTTTTCAGCGGTATAGGTTATCTGCTGGTTATCGTTGACCGACCACGTTCCCGAAAGCGTCAAAACGTCAGGCCGGTCTTTTTTCGCAACAGAGAAAATGATGCGGTTTGCGTCATCCGAACCCCACGCACCGGTCAAACGCAGCAGCCGGCTGTGTATATTCCCTCTTGTATCGAGCGAACGGGATTCGAATATAAGCGCGTTCTCCTGGGCTGAAATAATCCTGCCGATTAAGGTAATACGGGATACGCCGGAAAGCGCTTCAGGCATGTATGACGCTTTGGAAACAGATAATTGAAGGTCGTCCTGCCCGGTCAGCTTCCAGGAGCCGGTAAACGCGATCTTTGAAGGAAGGTTGTGAACCCAGCGCCACGCAGGCGGGCTGTTAAGCCAGTACTCAAGGCCATTGCCGGCGCTTACGCGGAACGCGCCGTTGACGTAGACAGTCTTGCCTGCGCGCGTAATGCGCAGGCGGTTGGTTTTGGGGTCTGATGAATATTTCACCGTGGCTGATACCTGATTATGATCAGTGAACCGGCTCTGTGCGGATCGTGCGTTCGTCTATTTCCGACCTGAACCACGCAATAGTCCGCTTCAAACCATCGTCCAGGCTGACATGAGGCTCCCATTTCAAAAGCTTGCGCGCCTTTGAAAGGTCAGGCCTACGTTGTTTGGGGTCGTCTTTTGGAAGCGGCAAATACACGATCCTGGACCGCGACCGGGTCAGTTTAATGACTTTTTTTGCAAGTTCCAGCACCGTAAATTCATAGGTCGTGCCCAGATTCAAGGGTCCGGTATGCTTCGCTTTCATGAAGCGGCATATGCCTTCAACGAGATCGTCAACATAACAGAACGAGCGGGTATACGAACCCTTCCCGTACACCGTGAGATCTTTGCCCGTCAACGCCTGATACACGAAGTTCGAAATAACGCGGCCGTCGTCAAAGCGCATGCGCGGGCCGTATGTGTTGAATATGCGCACCACCCGGATGTCGATTCTATGCTCCCTCCAGTACGCAAAGGTCATCGCCTCTGCGGCGCGTTTGCTTTCGTCATAACAGGAGCGCTCGCCGATCGGGTTCACATGGCCCCAGTATGACTCCGGCTGCGGATTCACCTTCGGATCGCCGTAGACCTCGGATGTGGAAGCGAGAAAGAATTTCGCCTTTTTTTCTTTTGCGATGCCCAGGCATGTATGTGTGCCGAGCGTCCCGACCTTGACCGTTTTGATGGGGTTCTTGAGATAATCCTTCGGGGACGCGGGAGAAGCGAAATGCATGACCCAATCGACCTTGCCGGGTATATACAGGGTCTTGGTGATATCGTGCTTGATCAGGCTGAATCGCTTATTGTTGTCCAGGTCACGGATATTGTCATAGCTTCCGGTGATGAAATTGTCAACGCAGATAACGCGGTGGCCGTCTTTGAGGAACCTGCGGCACAGATGGGAACCGAGAAACCCTGCGCCTCCGGTCAGCAAAATATTCATCGTATATCCTCTCCGTAAAGGATCGTTCTTTGTATCGCGAGCGCGATGCGCCTATGCATAGGCGCTGCCTCTGCCGATGCACTTGTACACGAACCCCGCGTCGATCATCTGCTGCGGGTCATAGATATTCCGTGCGTCGATGACGATGGGCTGGCGCAGAAGCTTTTTCATCTTTGCGAGGTCCAGCTTCCTGAATTCGTCCCACTCGGTCATGACCAGACAGCAATCCGCGCCTTTGCATGCGTCGTACGCGCTCTTGCACAAAGTAACGCCCGTAAGCGCCTGCTTTGCCTTTTCAAGCGCCTGAGGGTCATATGCCCTGATATTCGCGCCTTCATCCTTGAGCAATTTCACGATGTCGATGGCGATTGAATTCCTGATATCATCGGTAAGCGCTTTAAAACTGAGGCCGAGCACCGCGATCGTTTTGCCCTTGATGATCCAGAGCGCGTCTGCGACCTTTTTCATGATAAGTTTTTTCTGGTCGTGGTTGATCTTGCGCACCGCCTTGAGCAGATCGAAATTGTAGCCTTTGGTTTCGGCAAGATGGATGAACGCGTCGAGGTCCTTGGGAAAACAGTTGCCGCCGAATCCGGCGCCTGCGTTGAGGAACTGGCGTGCAATGCGCTTGTCAAACCCCATGCCCTCGGCGACCTTCTCCACGTCCGCGTTGACCCGCTCGCAGATATTGGCGACCGCGTTGATATACGAGATCTTGGTCGAAAGAAAGGAATTGCAAGCGTGCTTGATGATCTCCGCCGTGGTGATATTGGTCACCAGAAGCGGTGCCTTGATGGGCCGGTACAGGTCCCTCATGATCTTTTCCGCGCGCTTGCTTTCAACGCCTACGACGATCCGGTCCGGATGGAGCGTATCCTCGACCGCGTGGCCTTCGCGCAGGAACTCAGGGTTGGAGGCAACGTCGAAATCCCCCTTGCCTTTGGTGATCATCCTGACCGTGCGCTTGATCTTCTCGTGCGTTTCAGCCGGGACCGTGCTCTTTCCCACGATGACCTTGTATTCCGTCATGGCGCGGCCGATCTCGCTTGCGACGCGCTCGACCATGGAAAGGTCGGCGCCGCCGTCAGGCAAAGGCGGGGTGTTGACGCAGATAAATATCACCGTCGAGCCCTGCGCCGCGTCCTTGATGCTGTTCGAGAAGATCAGCCTTTTCGCTTTTTGATTCTTTCGCACCAGTTCTGCAAGGCCGGGTTCGAAAATGGGAATAATGCCTTTTTTCAGATTCTCGAGTTTTTTACGGTCATTGTCAACGCATATGATGCGATGGCCGAGTTCCGCAAGGCACGTCGCGGTCACAAGCCCGACGTATCCGGCTCCAATAACAGCTGCTTTCTGCATGCAAGACCTCCTTAAAAACTTAGGGACGGTTCTCAAACTTAGGCAAACTTAGGGACGGTTCTCCAAACTTAGGGACGGTTCTCGAAATCGAAATCCGAGAACCGTCCCTAAGTTTTACTTTCGTCCGAAATCGTCCTTCAAGCGCACGATATCGTCTTCTTCTAGATATTTTCCCGCCTGCACTTCAATGATCTTTAAAACCTGATTCTTTGACGGATTACAAAGCCGGTGCTTGCAGCCGACCGGAATGTATGTGCTTTCGTTCGCGTCAAAAATAAAACTCTTCCTTCCCCTGACGATCTTTGCCGTTCCCTCGACCACAACCCAGTGCTCGCTGCGCTTTTTATGGTACTGCAGGCTCAATGCGCACCCCGGCTTGACCTCAACCTGCTTGACCTTGAACCCGTCGCCCATGTCAAGCACGGTATACGAGCCCCACGGCCGCTTCGCGGTCTTATGCACATAGTGTTCCTGGCGCCTGCGCGCTTTCAGATCGTCCACGACTTTCTTCACGTCCTCGGTCCGGTCCTTTTTCGTGATCAAAAGCGCGTCAGGTGTATCCACGATCACCAGATCGTCGAGCCCGATCGTCGCGATAAGCCGGTCCGAGCCGACAACGGTAATGTTTTTACTGCCGATATTGACGACGTCCGCTTTCATGACGTTGCCTGCCCTATCCTTGGGCAGGATCTCGTCCCATGCCTGCCATGAACCGAGGTCAGACCATCCCAGCCCCGTTGCCGCGATCATGGCCAGATCCTTTGTTTTCTCTAAGACGCCGTAATCGAACGAGATCGCCGGCATCTTTTTCCAGACCTTGACGATATCGCCGGCGGTCTGCATGCGCGGCAGAATGGCATATATAGCGGGCAGGCATTTCTTATAGGCATTGAGAAAAGCCTTGCTCGATCCGACGAATATGCCGCCGTTCCAGTAATACCTGCCGCTTGCGACAAATCGCTTTGCCGTCGCGAGGTCAGGTTTCTCGGTAAAGCGCTTGACGGACAAGCCATTTCCCCGCTCGATATATCCGTAACCGGTCGCGGGCCGCGAGGGCGGGATCCCCAGGATCACCAGTGTATCGTCGCAAAGCGAAAAAGCCTTGCGCACCAGTTGCAGGAACCGTGCTTTATTCTTGATCAGATGATCGCACGGCAGAACGGCAATGCGGCCATACGGGTCGCGGCGGTGAATAAGCATGGCGCACACGCCGATCGAAGGCGCGGTGTTCCTGCCGTCAGGCTCGTAAATGATATTCTGTTCGGGGATACGGTGAGGCTTTACCAGTTCGGCTATCTGGCTGCGGTAGAGTTCGGATGTGGCGATAAAGATGTTCAGCGGCGGGATGAGCCGGCTGATGCGGATTATGGTCTGCTCAAAAAGGCTTTTGTCCTGATGAAGGGATAAGAACTGTTTTGGCTCGAGCGTCCTGCTCTGCGGCCAGAACCTGCTTCCCTGTCCGCCTGCCAGCAGCACAGCAAAATTATGGTTCGCCATCAACCGTCCTTTCAGGAATTATTCAATGCCGCATAGCTGCCGCGATCCAGCATAATAAGAGCGTTCAGCAGCAGAGCGTTATCCTCGAACCTCGGCGATGCTTCGGCATAAAGCCCGGCAAGAACTTCATTAAAACGCGCCAGTTCCCTGATACGTCCCGACTCGGTCTGCAGGCCGATCGTCAGCCACGTCAATTCGAGCGCCCGCTCATAGCAGCGTTTGGCCTCATCCGCGTCGGATTTCCCGATCCACACCCCTGCCCTGTTCAGTTCATTGGCGATCATAAGGACCTGGCTGGTGAACCCAAAGGATTGCCAGCGTTCAGGAGTCAGCGTCGAATGATATTTAAGCGCCATAGTCGACCAGCGTATCCATGAGGCCCGATATACGTTCCCGCACGCCCGCGTCGTTGACGACCATGCTTTTATTGCCCTGATGGGGACGGATATTGATCAGCGACGTGTATTCGATAAAATCCGCGCGGGATTTATGGGGGTACAGATTGATACCCCACAGATCATCCTGGCAAGAGCCGTCTTTGATCAGCTCAGCTTCAAGGTCGGCGTGCAATTCAGCATCGAGCGCGAACACGCCCCTTTTAATGTCGATAACCGCCTTGCTCGCAGTTTCGAAATGGGTCAGGTATTTCTCGATGATTTCCTGCTTGGTGATCCTGGTCCTGATGATATCCATATTACGCGATAACTTTGAGGAACCGCCGGGATCCGATCTTCAGCACGCCTGACGAGCTGATCCGGGCGTTGACGTCGATCACTTTTACGTTGTCGAATTCAATGCCGCCCTGCTGGATCAAGCGCCGGGCCTCGTTCTTGCTCTTGACCTGGCCGCCTGCCACCAGGATATCCACGATATTCGTTTCGCCGGATACCCTGTATTCCGCCATATCCTGCGGCAATTCCTTCGAGGCGAATACCCGGCTGAATTCCGCCGCGGCCTCGTCTGCGATCTGCGGAGAGTAATATTGCGCGATGATCGACTTTGCCAGGCGGACCTTGGCTTCCTTCGGATGCATGGCGTTGACCCCGTTGATATCGTCGTCGGTCAGGAGCGTATAATACTTGATCATGAGCTCATCGGATATGGACATGATCTTGCCGAACATATCCTGCGGCCGGTCGTTGATGGCTATGTAATTGCCCAGGGACTTGCTCATCTTGTTCACGCCGTCAGTGCCTTCCAGAAGCGGCATGGTGATGACGACCTGCGGCTCCTGGCCGAAATCCCTCTGCATCTCCCTGCCCTGGAGCAGATTGAATATCTGATCGGTGCCGCCGAGCTCGACGTCAGCGTGAAGAAAGACCGAATCATACCCCTGGAGTATCGGATACATGAATTCCAGAAGGGAAACGTCCTGGTTGCTGTCGAGCCGTTTCTTGAAATCCTCGCGCTGGGCCATCTGCGCCACGGTCGCATGCATGGTAAGGCCAAGGAATCGCGCGACCGACATCTTCTCGAACCAATCGCTGTTGAAAACCACCTTGATCTTGTCGATATCCAGGACCTTGCTCACCTGCATCTGGTAGGTCTTTGCGTTCTTCCTGGCTTCTTCCTTGCTCAAAGTCTTGCGCACCACCGACCTGCCCGTCGGGTCTCCGATCTGCGCGGTAAAATCCCCGATCAGAAAATACACCTCGTGGCCGAGGTCCTGGAACTGGCGCAGTTTCCTCAAAAGGACCGTATGGCCCACATGGATATCCGGCGCGGTCGGGTCAAAGCCGGCCTTCACGCGCAGCGGCCGGTTCTCCTTGCGCGCTGCCTCCAGCTTCCTGGCCAGTTCCTCTTCGGAAACGATCCCCGCCGCCCCGCGCTTAATTACCTCGATCTGTTTTTGAATATCCATAGACGCTTCTCTTTAAAGGGCTGAAAACGGGGTCAGAATTATTTATTTTCCCCGCGATCAGAATTATGGAAAATAAATAATTCTGACCCCGTTTTTAGCCTTGTTTTAAGCTTCGTTTCCGGCTTTACAGCTTGGCGGAAAGGCCGATCTTGCCCTGGTCGACGTCGACTTTGATGATCTTGACGCGGATCTTGTCGCCGGGTTTCAGCGCCTTGAGCCTGTCCTGCTCTATTTCGTTCGTGAACACGAGACCTTCGAGCTCCTCGTTGATCTTCACGAACACGCCGAAGTCCGTGATGCTGACCACCTCGGTCTCCAGCACGGTCTCAAGCGGGTATTTCTGCGCGATCTCGGGCCACGGGTTGGTCTGCAGCTGCTTCAGGCCGAGCGCGATACGCTGGTTCTGCGCGTCCACGGAGAGAATGGTCACATCGACCTTCTGCCCCTTTTTGAGCACGTCCTGAGGATTGGCGATCCTTCTCGTCCACGAAAGGTCCGAGATATGGATCATGCCTTCCAGGTTCGAATCGAGCTCCACGAACACGCCGTACTTGGTGAACGACTTGACCTTGCCGGAAACATGCGTGCCGGCAGGGAACTTCGCGTCAGCGTCGATCCACGGATTCTGCTCCATCTGTTTGATCGACAGCGCGATGCGGCGCGCGTCCTTGTCGACGGTCAGAATGATCGCCTCGACCATATCGCCGATGGCATACACCTCTCCGGGATTATTGATCTTCTTGGTCCAGGAGATCTCCGAGATATGGATCAGCCCCTCGATCCCTTTCTCAAGCTCGACGAATACGCCGTAGGGAAGGATATTGACCACTTTGCCCTTGACCTGCGACCTGACGACGTATTTGTTCGCGATATCCTGCCACGGATCAGGCAGGCGCTGTTTCAGGCCGAGCGATATCTTGCCCGATTCGCGGTCCATGTTCAAAAGCATGACCTCGATCTTATCCCCGACCGCGACGACCTCAGACGGATGCGAGATCTTCGACCAGGACATGTCGGTGATATGCAGAAGCCCGTCCACGCCGCCCAGGTCGATGAACGCGCCGAAATCCGTGATCGCCTTCACGTTGCCCGGGTAGATATTGCCGATCTTAAGCTCTTTCCAGATCCGCTCCCGCGCCTCTTCGCGCTCTTTCTGTATGGCCTCGCGGCGCGACAGGATGATCCCGTAGCGCAGCTTGTTGATCTTGATGATCTTGAACTTGAACGTGCGGCCGAGGATGTCCTTGTCCATCATGCCCTTGAACGCGGACAATGACGCGGGCAGGAAGCCTTCCATGCCCATGACATCGACGATGAACCCGCCCTTGACCTTCTTCACGGGCCTGCCGTCCATAAGCTCGCCCGAAACCGAATGCGCCACGATCGAATCCCATCCCTGCATGCAGCGCGCTTTCTCATGAGAAAGCGAGATCATACCCGAATCGTCCTCGATCGAATTGACGAAAAAGTCGAGCTCATTGCCCACGACCAGCTCGTCCGGCTTGAATTCGGTGATCGATACCACGCCTTCCGATTTGAAACCGACATCAATAAGGACTTCCTTCTGCTTCAAGGACACGATCTTGCCCTTCACGATCGCTCCCTCATTGATCATTTTGATACTTTCGTTGTACAACTGCTCCATCGTGCTTCTGTCTTCTGACATTACGCTACCTCCCTACTGGTTTGTAATTGGCCGTCTTCCTTCGCGGCTATTTTGAGTTTCTTCACGATCTGGCCGACGAGCCAGTCAGGGGCCGATGCCCCGCTGATGATACCCACCGTCCCGCTTTTGCCCAGCTTTGCAAAAATGGCCGAGTCGGCTGATTCGACCAGATATGTATTCGAATTGATCCTCCGGCCGATATTGTACAGCCGGTTGGTGTTCGCGCTCGTGCGCGAGCCGATGACCAGAAGCCGGTCCACGCTGCGCGCAAGCTCCCTGACCTCTTCCTGCCTGCACGAAGTGTCAAGGCAGATCGTGTTGTATATATGTATCGAACGCACCTTCGGATTGTTCTCGATGAGCGCGTTGACCATGGCAGAGAACTTCTCCCGCGACTGCGTCGTCTGCGAGATGATGCCGACGCTGAGGCCGGAAAACTCGTTCTGCCTGATATCGCCGATATCGCTGATGATGACAGGGTCCGGCGCCAGTTCCGCCAGCGCGCGCACTTCCGAATGGTCCTTATCGCCGATGATGACCACTTTCATCCCGTCCGCCCGCATGCGCGAGCAGATGTCATGGACCGAAGCGACATACGGGCACATGACGTCGATAAGACGGATGCGCCGCCTGCGCGCCTCGATACGGACCTTATGCGGAGAACCGTGCGACGGCAGAATGAGGATCGCGCCCGCAGGAACTTTCGCAGGCGAATCCACCTGGACAAGGTTGCGGCCCTTGAGCCGCGCCATGACCTGGGAATTATGTATGATCTCTCCCAGGCAATACACCGGCCCTTTGGTTTTCGCAAGGGTCTTCTCGGTGATGCTGATCGCGCGCTTGACGCCCGCGCAGAAGCCGATGTGTTTTGCTAATTTGACGCGCATGAAAGCCGCCTGATCTCATCCATGATCCTGTCAGCTACAGCCTGATGAGCCATCCTCCTTTCCACGAGGATTTGTTCGCCGAAGCGCACCGTGACCCTGGCAGGATGGACCCTGCCCGAGCCTTTCGGCATTACTTTTTCCGTGCCGCTGATATACGCCGGCACGATCGGTACGTTGAGTTTTTCCGCTAAAAAACCTATGCCTTCGTGTCCCTGGCCGATGTTTCCGTCGGACGACCGGGCTCCTTCCGGGAATATAAGCAATCCGCCGCCAGCGCGAACGCGGCGTATGGCCTCGCGGATCGCGTGGATATCGCCCCTGCCCCGGCGCACGGGAAATGCATGGACCGCACGTAATATCGCCGCAAAGAACGGCTTCCTGAACAGCTCTACCTTGGCCATAAAATGCAAAGGCTTGGGGCTTGCGGCGCCGATGACCAGCGGATCCACATTGCTGACGTGATTCGTCGCAAGGATAAACCCTCCGGCCGCAGGCACGGATTGCTGACCCGAAACCGTGAACCTGCAGAATATTTTTAAAAGAACAAGAGACAAGAACCTGCCCAGATTATACAGCATTTTTTAAAATAAGATTCCTGCCGAACGCGAGCATATCCCTGGTCCGTTTCAATGACTTTGACTCGGCATATATGCGTATGATCGGCTCGGTTCCCGATGCCCGGAGCATCAACCATGACCCATCCTCGAGAATAAGTTTCACACCGTCGATATCGTTGACCTTTACGACCCGCTTGTCCAGGACCTGACGTATCGACGTGACCGATTCCATCTTAAAACCGCCGAGCGCCTGGACCGTGATATACTCGCGCAAATAATAATACCTGCCGAACTCTTTCTCCATATCCGCAAGCACCCTGGTGATGGATTTTTTGCGCATGACCATCATCTCCATCAAGAGCAGCCCCGCAAGGGAACCGTCGCGCTCGGGAACATACTCCTTGAACCCCATGCCTCCGGCTTCCTCACCGCCGACCAGGATGTCGTCGTTGATCATGAGCTCGGATATGTATTTGAACCCGACCGGCGTCTCGAAAAGCTTGAGTTCGAGTTTTTTCGTCACATTGTCGATGAGGTTCGTGCCTACGAGCGTCTTGACCACGCCGCCGGTCATCTTCCGGTCCTGGATCAGATGCAGGATCAGAAGTCCCAGTATTTTCTGGGGGCTTATGAATTCTCCGTCGCCGGTTATCGCGGCGATGCGGTCCGCGTCCCCGTCAAGCACCAGGCACAGGTCGTATTTCCCCTTTTTGATCTTCGCAAGCGTCTGCTGCAGGTTCTCGGGAATAGGCTCGGGCCGCAGGCCTTCGAACGACGGGTTGTGGTCGAGCCGGGTGTACTCAAGCTTGATCGCAGTGCCTTTGAGCGCCTGCGCAAGGAAATCCCTGCCGCTGCCGTGCATGGTATCGACGAGGATCCGGAACCTCGCGTTCTTGAACTTCTTAAGATCGACATACGACCGGAGGAACCTCACATACTCCTTGGTCATATCGACGGTCGTAATTGATCCTTCAGGGCCGTGCCGGTGCTCGGCGGGAAGATCGAGGAATTTCTCGACCTCTCCGGTAACATCCGCGCCGGCCGCGCCGCCTTCGGCGGTCTTGATCTTGATGCCGTTATATTCGCCCGGGTTATGGCTTGCGGTGATCATGATGCCGGCGGTACAACCGCGCTGTTTGACCGCAAAGCTCAATGTCGGGGTCGGAATTGCCTGATCGGACACCCAGACATGAATACCGTTATGAGCGAATACCCCGGCCATGATACGGGCGTACCTGTCGGAAAGAAAACGGTAGTCGTAGCCGACCGCGATCGAAACTTTTTTATCGGGATTACGCGCCAGATAATAATCCGACACCGCCTGCGCCACCCTGCGGACGTTGGCGAACGTAAAATCGTCGCTGATGACACCGCGCCAGCCGTCGGTGCCGAACTTGATCTTTGTCACTGCGTCGCACATCGTAAGCTCCTTATCGCCTTGCCGTAATCGGTTGATTTGAAAATATACGAACCTGCCGCCAGGATATTCGCCCCCGCGCCGATAACACGCGCTGCGGTTTCGGCGTTGATGCCTCCGTCCACCGCGATATCCTTCGAAAAGACCGTGCGCAGAGTGCGGATCTTATCGATCGAGCCGGGAATGAAATCCTGGCCGCCGAACCCCGGGTTCACCGACATGACGAGGACAAAATCAGCCAGGTCCAGATACGGCATGAGCGCGTCGAGCGGTGTCGGAGGGTTGAGCGAAAACCCGAGTTTGACGCCCGCGCCATCGAGCTCTTTCCTGATGAAAACGGCCCTTTCCCTGGTCACCGCCTCGATATGAACGGTGATCATGTTGCTCCCTGCCTTGACGAACGCCGCGGTATACTTTTCAGGATGCTCGATCATGAGATGCGTCTCAAGCGGAAGCGCCGTGATGCGGCGGATGTCCTTGACCACGACCGGACCGATCGTGATGTTCGGCACAAAATGGCCGTCCATGACATCGACGTGGAGCATGTCGGCGCCTGCTTTCTCGACCTGATGGATCTCGCTCGCCAGGCGGCTGAAATCCGCGGACAATATCGACGGCGCAACCTGTATGCTCATCGGTAAAGCTTTCTTTTATTGATATACGCGAACACGGGGTCGGGCACCAGATACCTGAACGACAAGCCCTTCTTGACGCACTGCCTGATCTCGTATGCCGACACGTCGACCGCGCGGATCGCGACGGTTTTGATGTATGAAGGGATGTCCTCAAGCGGATACCCGGGCCGGGTCGCAACGACGAACTTCACGAGCGCGATGACGTGCTTGAGGTCCTTCCATTTGTCCAGATAATTCAGAAGGTCGGACCCGGTAATAAAATACATCTCGTCGCGCGGATAGCGCTCTTTAAGCTCCCGCAGCGTATCGATCGTGTATGACGCGCCTTTGCGCCTGATCTCAACGTCAGACACGTCAAAGCATGGATTGGCCCTGATCGCCGCCTTGATCATCGCATACCGGTCCGCAGCCGGCGCGATGTTCTTCGACGCTTTGTGCGGCGGTATGTACGTCGGCACGAACACGACCCGGTCAAGCCGCAGTTTTTCCCTGATCTCCTCGGCAAGGATCAGATGGCCGATGTGCACGGGATTGAACGTGCCGCCGAGTATGCCGGTCCTCACTGGCGCACCTGGCCGTTGCCGAAGATCATGTATTTGTACGTCGTCAGTTCCTCAAGCGCCATGGGCCCGCG
>JAGOOP010000034.1 GCA_017992455.1 Candidatus Omnitrophota bacterium
GCGATGCCATTCGCAAAAGCACGGATGCGGGCTTGGGAAAATTGCCTGCCTTTGTCGAGATAAGCTCGACAAGTTCGGCCTTCTTCCCGCCTTTTAACACGATGAACCGCCATGACTGCTGGTTATGCGCCGAGGGCGCCTGGTTTGCCGCCTGCAGGATGGTCTTAAGATCGTCTTCGCTGACCGGGGTGTCCTGGAACATCCTGACACTCCGGCGCTCTTTGATGGACCTGAGCGTCTCGTTCATATCGATCCCGATCTCCGGCAGTATTATTTGCCGTTGCCGCGTCGTTCGTCCCTGCGCCGCTCTTCCTGGCGCCGCTCTTCAGCCCGTCTTTCCTCATCTTTGCGTCTTTCGTCCCTGCGGCGCTCTATCTGCGCGCGCACGTCATACGCCTTGTTCTCCGAGATCTCGAACCTCCAGATGACCAATAACGCCAGCAGCGACGTGACAATGGGGATGCCGATATCGTAGATCCTCATCCACAGCAAAGCTTCGGTCGACTGCCCGAGGCCCAGCTCCTGGCGGAAGCCGGTCGAATTAATGAGAACTCCTGAAACAAGCGACGCGAGCGCAACGCCCAGTTTGACCATCCACCAGTACACGGCGCTGAACATGCCCTCGCGCCGGGTTGATGTCTGAAGCTCATCCATATCGCACACATCAGCCACCATCGAGCTCATGAGCGTGAACAAAGACCCCAGGCCGAACGTGATGAACGGCGCTGCGATAAACAGCAAATACGGATGATCGGGATTATACCCGATCCACTTTAAAGCGTAACCGAAGATCGACAGCGGGATCGTCACGAAGAACGTGTTGCGTTTTCCGATCTTGCGGGACAGCCATGCGGTGATCGATATGACGCCCAGGGTGCAGAGAGCGCTGAATGTCCCGTAGAAACCGAGCAGCCTGCCTCCCTGCGAATAGGCCTGGTCCAGAACCGGCGCGTTCTGGAAAACATAAAAGAATACCACGTAGAGCGTGAACGCGGACGCGCACATGAATCCGCCGAAGATAAGCAAAGTCGCAACGCACAGCTTGACGAACGGCTTGCATTTGAGCGTGATCAAAGCGCCTTTGAAAAAGTTCCGGGTCACGTTCCATGCGCCCTGCACGTCGGGCTTGGGCAGGGTGTGGAAGAATTCTTTGTTAAAAATACCCGGCAGGACGCCGCACGCGACTATCGTGGCGCCGATGATAACAGCAAGGACCCGTCCGCCCACCACGATATCCGGGAACCACTTCTGGTTATGCATGATAGCCCAGCACCACGGAGCGATAAGCCAGGGCAATTGGCCGGCGATATTGCTCGCTGCCTGCAGCCGCGTCCGTTCATGGTAATCAGGCGTCATCTCATACCCGAGCGCGATCCAGGGGATCGAAAAACAGGTAAAACAGACGAAATAGATGATCTGGAACAGAAGAAAATACCAGAAATAATAAAGCTCGCTGTGCCCCTTAAAAAGCTGAAACATCAAAATGTAAGAAATACCTCCGGTAATGGCGCCCAGTATGATAAGCGGTTTGCGGCGGCCCCACCGGGTCCGCAGGTTATCGGAGATATATCCGGTAACAGGATCTGAAACTGCGTCCACGAGCCGGGGAATAGCCCCTACCAAACCTACCAGAGCGGGATTTACGCCTAATCCGAGGTTCAGGACTATGACCATCTGGCCGATAAACGCGGATTGAGCGGTATTGGCAAACCCGCCGAAGCTATACATGATCTTTTGGAACAGAGAAATACGGTCTTTTTCGCTGGTTACGTGATGGATGGGCTTATCCTTGGCTTGTGGCATCCACAATCTCCTTTAATGAGGGCTGTAAGTGACGATATGGCAGGTATTATAACAGAAAAGCGATAGCGCAACAAGATTATTTATCCGGTACCTGGACGCATCATTCACAAAACTCTACCTGCGGTGCTTATTCTTGTACGGAAACGGCTTCTTGCCTCCAAAACCAGGCTTGCCGCCGTGATGATGCTTCCTGAATTTGCTAAAACCGCCTTCCCTCGGTCCTTCAAAACGCTCACTGCGATCGTTTCTCCCATATCCCCTGTCACGTTTCTGGTATCCGCGGTTCTCTCCGCCGCCGCGCTTCTCGAAATGACGGCTATGCTCATGGCCTCCGCCTTCCGAAAACGGCCCCCGCGGTGCCATCTGCACCTGCTGTGACCGGACCAACAGCGTGTCGATCTTCTGCTCCATCATTGACAATCGCTCCTGCATCTTTAAAACTATCGTCAGCAGATCCTGCTCCTGGTGCTCACTCATGGCTCGCCTTTCTTTTGTTTACCGATCAATAATTATCACTCAACCGCTCTGGTGAAGCACGATCTTCAGCCCCAAGGCATCAGTGATCTTCTTAAGGGTGCGCAAAGAGATGTTCACGTACCCCTGCTCCATGAAGGAAATTGATTGCTGCGACAGGCCGGCTTTGCGCGCCAGGTCGCCCTGGGTCAGGCCCTTCGCTTTCCTGGCTTCGCGGATCTGTTCGCAAAGATTTTTGATATCCGGATCGACGCTCAGGTTGCGCTCAAGCGCGGTCTTGAGCTCTTTTTTGTCTATGGTCTGGCGCACGACGCGGTAAACCTCGTCCCAGAACATAATGCGGCTGTCGCCCCATTTATCTTTGCGCATACGCAGCTTGATCCTGCGCCAGTTGTTGCAGAATGCCGCCTTATCCAGATAATCCCTGAATACAACGCCGGGCTGGTTGGTCCGGGAAAGTAAAAATGCGGCAAATTCGATGAAACGCGGGTTTGATCCGTTCTTCAGAACGCGCCGTGCCTCTTCTTTGCCGAAATTTTTATCCCAGTATATCTCAGCGGCCTCGGTCATTCGATAGTCCTCTTCACTATTTCTTCCACTTCGGATCTAAAATGGCGCTCGATCTCCTGAAATTCAACTTTCTTATCGGTAATGATATCGTGTAATCCCAGCTTCATCGCGGAGCGGTCGTATGTCCTGTACCAGACGACAATACTTTCGATTTGGGGATCGCTGCAATGCTCCAGGACAAAATCAGATAAACGTTTGTACGTGTGCGACAGGAAATACAGATCGAAGAAATCTTTTACCTCCTGCCGTCCACCGGCAAACGTGGTCCTGCCGGCTGCATCAATGACCGGAATACTGCCGCAGGCGGTAAAGATCTTGCGCAGATAAATATCCGAAATAGAAAGCACATCGATGCCGTTGACCGATTTAAAAGGTTCAAGCAGCTCATAGAAGTCCTCGACGAAATCGACCTTGAGGCTGCGTTCGTTATCAATGGAGAGTGAATACCTGGCCATTTTTGCAGCTTTGTCCCTGGTCTGTTCTCCGGTCAATCTGCATTGGTACCCTGCACCCGATAAAACAGATATAACATCCTCTATCTTTTTCTTTAAGAAGTCTCTGGTGAAAAGATCCAGATCAAAAGACTCACGATGCTGAAAGTAAAAAAGTGACAAAGCAGTGCCGCCGGCAAGATAAAAACCGTCAAGCTTGCCTGCGAGCGTCTTAAGTACCTTATTTCTTGCTTCAATGATCTTCTTCATTAGCCAAAGTATACATTAAAAAGTTGATATTGTCAATATATTTTACTAATATAGATTGTTTTTACGGGTTTCCGCAGCGATATAACAAAAAAGGCTATGGCCTTTTTGTTGCAGGCAGGAACGATGATCGTAATTTTGCTGAGGGAAATCAGTGCCGGCCTATTTCAAGTCTATGACAAAGGTAAAATCCGCCTCTGCCTGATAACTGGAAGGTTTTATTTTCCAAAGTTTACAGCACAGGGTCGCAGGCAGTTTGTTCACGGTGAAATGCAGATCCGGTTCGCGCGGACTGCCGTTGTTGCAGCCGCCGGGATAACCGCAGCTTCCGCCGCGATGAAGAAAATGTAATAATTGCACGCTGTCCGCAAACATGCCGGCGTTATCGACGCGATTGATATTACGCGAGCGGAACGCATCCAAATGCAGGAATTCATACCCGAAATCGCGGGCGTTGAGGTTATTGAGATATAACGTCGATCCTTCCACCGCGAACGACGGGAAACCGTCCGCGATCCTCTGGCGGAAGAATTCGGTCATGGCATAGGTCGCCACGGCCCGGCGCTCGCGCGCGAACCACTGTAAAGACACGGGCCGGGGATATGCCGGGGTGCAAGATCCATCCAATTTCCACGACTGCGTCTCATCAACCGCCAGGAGCAAGAACGGATTGAGTATGAACCGCGCTTCTTCGGACACTCCGTCGATACTGTGCTGACCGTCCCCTTTGCAGAATTGGCCGGTAATACCCCACCACGGCTTCTTGTCTTCGATCTGGCCGAACACCGCTTCTGAAGGTTGATATTCGCCCGAGATCATCTCACGATGCATGGCAACCAGCGATTTGCGCAAAGCGTATATTTCTGCCTTGGTCTTGTAATCGAGCTCGACCGGCGCGTTGATCGCGATGATGCGGCTGACCGGAGCATCACTGTCCGACTTCAAGCTGTTCGCCTGCGCCGCATGAACAACGCTCAAAGGGAAATAACTCCAGAGATAGTATATTCCGACAAGGATAAAAATGCCGCCGGTAATCCTGCGCGTGTAATACTCGATCCTCGCCAGGCGATGGAACCAATGGCTCAGTGAAGTCAGGCCGAGCGCGATCGCAACCGCCAGGACAAGCACCGGAAGGCCTGTGCCTACCCCATAAACGAACGCGAGCAGGGTTCCCGCCCTGCTGTTGAGCGCCAGCGGGATGAGACTGCCGAAGAACAACGCCGCGGATACCGGGCAGAACGCCAGCGCGAAAATAAATCCCAGGATGAACGCGCCCGGCGCACCTGACTCAACGAGTTTATTATGTTGTGTATGGGATAATGCGACGCCGGGCAGCTTGACAGAAAGCACTTCCAGAAGGAACAATCCAGTCAGGATCAACAGCGGCCCCATAGCGCGCGGCATATATGTCTGCAAAAATCGGGCTGCCTGCGGCACGTTTAAAAGAGAATTAACGATGAACCAGCCGAGCGCGGCATATGCCGCCATCCTGCCCAGGGTATAGCTCAAGCCGGAAAGAAAGACCATGACCGGATGTGCGATCTTTTTCGAGAGGAACGAAACCGCGGCGATGTTCGTCGCCAGCGGGCATGGGCTTATCGAGGTCAAGATGCCGAACCACAGCGCCGAGCCGCACGCGACGAAGACCTCCATTATTCCTCATCCTTCATGAACGCGTTCACCTCATTGGTCACATAATCGATGAACCGCTGTTTATTGCGGGAAAGTTCCCAGATCTTTTCGAGATTTTTCGATCTGACCTCACGGCCGTCTTTTGTCAGGGAAAGCACGAGCGATTTGGTGTAAAGCTTGTAATCGTTTATGAAATGCTCGTTGCCCCGCTCTTCCACGTTGACCGCCTTGAACCGGAGTTTTCCTGCGCCGAGCGCGTCTTTGAAGTTCGTCTCGATCGCTTCTTTGGAGAATTTCTCCATGTTCGAGCACGTATAACACCGGAATGTCCCGTGAAAGTAATACGCGGTCACCTGCGCGGCGGATGAAGACTGCGCCGCAACAACGCACGCGCCTGCGCTAACAACCGCAGCAATTGCCGGGATGAGCAGAAGAAGTCTTTTCACTTTTACCCTTTGCGATCGCAATGATCTTCTTGATCTCGTCCTTGCTGAGCAGCTTGCCCGCAGACACGACCGTGCCGTCGACGACAAGCGCCGGCGTCATCATCACGCCGTAATCGGTGATCTTGTTGATATCGGCGACCTTGGCGATCTCGGCCTGAACGTTCAATTCCTTGACGGCAGCCTCGGCATTGGCCGTCAACTGCCTGCATTTAGGGCATCCCATGCCCAGGACCTCTATCTTCATCACAAACCTCCGTTCACTTTTTAAACGCGGACACCTTGATGCTCAGAATAGCGTCCTGCGCGCTCTCGAGGCCTGCGAACATCGCGTCTATCGGATACGCTGATTCGCTCATGACCTTCACATCGCGGAATCCGGCTGAGGCGATAAATCCGAGATATTTGTCCTTCTTTATAGCGCCGGCCACACAGCCCACATACGCCTCGACCGAATTTCTGACAGCCTCCGGCAGTTCTTTTCCAAGGACCAGATCGGATACCATAAGCCTGCCGCCCGGCTTCAATACCCTGAACGCTTCCTTGAAAACCGTTTCTTTATCCGGGCTCAGGTTAATCACGCAATTGGATATGATCACATCGACGGAATCATCTTCGAGGGGAAGCTTCTCGATCTCGCCGAGCCGGAATTCCACGTTTTGGTAGCCGCCTTTTGCGGCATTGGAACGGGCCTTATCGAGCATTTCCTGCGTCATATCCACGCCGATGACGCGGCCCGTTGTCCCGACCTTTTGCGCTGCGAGGAACGCGTCGAATCCTGCCCCGCTGCCCAGGTCAAGCACCGTGTCGCCTGGTCTTAAAGACGCCAGCGCCACGGGATTGCCGCATCCGAGCCCGAGATTCGCCCCTTCAGGCACCGCGGTCATCTCGGCATCGGTATAGCCGACGGCCTTGCTGATGTTCCTGGCAGTGCCGGTCGATGAACAACAACTCGACGAACAACAGCATGAGCCCTGTTTTGCGGCCTTCGCATACCCTTCCTTGACCATCCGCTTTATATCTTTTGCGTCTTTTTCCATGGATCCCTTCTTTTTATTTGACGATGAAGCCGAATATCATGCCGCTAGTCGTGGCCATGATAACGACAAGCGCCACATAGACGGCGGTTTTTTTCCAGCCCATGACACTGCGCAATACGAGCATGCTCGGCAGGCTTAACGCCGGGCCTGCCAACAGGAGCGCAAGCGCAGGCCCTTTGCCCATGCCTGCGCCGATGAGACCCTGCAGGATCGGCACTTCGGTCAGGGTGGCGAAATACATGAACGCCCCGACAACCGATGCAAAAAAGTTCGCTGCCAGGGAATTCCCGCCGACAAGCGATTCGACGAATCGCGAGGGAATAATGCCTTCATGGCCCACCCGTCCCAGGAGGAATCCCGAGATCAATACACCCATCAAAAGCAGGGGCAGGATCTGAAGCGCGAATCCCCATGTCGCAGAGGTCCATTCTTGCAATTCATCCTTCTTGAACCATTTGAAAAGCATGAGCGCGAGGCTCACAAGCGCAAAACCCGCGATCCACCATTTATACAGATACAGGAACGCCCAGGCGCTTGTATCGCCTTCGAGCGGCCGGGCAAGATTCGCGAACA
The DNA here is from genome assembly GCA_017992455.1 of Candidatus Omnitrophota bacterium. Taxonomy (GTDB): domain Bacteria; phylum Omnitrophota; class Gorgyraeia; order Gygaellales; family Profunditerraquicolaceae; genus JAGOOP01. Next base: position 7,234 of record JAGOOP010000034.1, read on the forward strand.
CGAGGAACGCCACCATGGCGGCAAAATAAAGAACGGTCTTGCCTAAAGAACGGGGTTCAGCCGTTTCCTTGAGATCAAGGCCATTGCACTGTTGCCGGCTGCATTCTTCCTTATAAAAGATCAGGTGCATCAATAAGCCGATCACGACGCTGAACACGATCGCGCCGACGGCACGGCCAAGGCCGAGCTGCCAGCCGAGGATGCGCGCGGTGAGGATGATCGCAAGGACATTAATGGCCGGCCCCGAATACAAGAACGCGCTCGCCGGCCCGAGCCCCGCTCCCCTTTTGTAGATCCCCGAGAAAAGCGGCAGGACCGTGCAGGAACACACTGCCAGGACAGTGCCCGAGACCGCAGCCACGCTGTATGAAAGGAATTTATTCGCCTGACGCCCGAAATATTTCATGACGGACGCCTGGCTCACGAACACCGATATGGCGCCGGCGATAAAAAATGCCGGGATCAGGCACAAAAGCACGTGCTCCCGCGCATACCATTTCACAAGCGCCAGCGCCTCCAGGACCGCGTTATTGAATCGCAGGCTTTCGACCGGAAGATAAAAACACGCGGCGAACGCAGCGGCGATATATAATAATTTCTTCCACTCGCTCATTTTTTGCTCCTTGTGCCGGCCATGCTCTGCTTCCCGACCCGGCAGCAGCCGCCCACGATGCGGATGGCTTTGATATTGACGAGCCCGTCGGCGATCTTGCGCTGCGCAGAGGTAAGTATGCGGGAGAACGTGGGGCGGGAGATCTTCATGCGTTTTGCCGCAACGGCCTGTTTCAGGTCCTCGCAGCAGGCAAGCCGCACTGCCTCGAATTCATCAAGGGACAGATACACGCCCTCGCATTTGCTCAAGGGCTTGCACAATGGTTTGAAACACCGCTCCCCCGGCGCCCGCTTCACCCATCTCGTTTTCTGGGGCCTCATACCATGCCTTTCATTATGAACATATGTTCATAATGATTGTAGCACACAGGGAGCGGCTGTCAAGAAAAAATCTGTTTGCCTCTTTCATTAAAACCGGTACACTGCGCCTGCGACATAGCGCATGAGCGCATCGTCTGCGGCGATCGGGGAGTCCTTTGCCTCATGCCCGAGGAACGTGCATTCGATATCTCCGAACAGCGCCCATGCGTCCCCGAGCGGCACGCCCATGGTGATACCGGCGACATACTCCAGGCAGGTATCGGCAAAATACTCAGGGCGCCCTGCTCTCGCTTCGTTCGGCCTGACCCCGTAATAATAATCAACGAGGTCATCGCTCTGCCATTTGACCGCGGCCTTGGGGGTCAGGAATCCGTCAAAAAGCCTTTTGGACACCCCGAACCGGACCTCCTGGCCTTCATACGCGCCGGATATGTCAGCGACTGCCTCAAGGTACGTATCGACGATCTTATTTTTCCAGCTGAGCCTCAAACCGGCATCGAACGCCCAGTCCCGGTCCTGCATTCCGGCAAGATCACTGCTGTCATCGGCCTCATATCCCTGCGAACGCAGGGAACCGATAACCGCCCAACGCACCGGTTCCGTATTGTCATTGAAATAATACCCGAATGTCGAGCTGTCGATAAAAAACCTCTTTGACTCGAAGATGAACACAGGCACCGCGTAAACACTGTCATCCACGCCCTTATACGGGCTCTCCATGCTCATCGCTCCCGCGCCCATATAAGAACCCGGGTCAATAAGCTCGCCTGCCCATCCCACAAACGGGATACACACCGCACCCACGCATAACATCAAAAACAATGCTAATATTCTCATCGAGATTCCTTTTCTGATAGGAGGAGACGGTTGCGGACTGTGTCACAAAGCGAGTTCCCGCAGAAGCGGGATACTGACGTAAAACCTATTTAACGTCAGGTATGCGAAGCCTGAAAGGCTTCGCCTGTTCGAGCGACTGACACAGTCCGCAACCGTCTCCTGACAGTAGAAAATGATTCACCTGAGTATATGCACCTTGACTTTTTCTGTAAAGCCTTTGAGCGGGATCTCCCGGGTATCGGCGATGTCAACGCGCTCCTTGACCAGCTGATACGTGGCGTCGGAGATCAAGACCTTGCTGGGCTCGCAATTGGCTTCAAGCCGCTGGGCAAGGTTCACGTTCCTGCCGATGACCGTGTAATCGAGATGTTCGGTCGAGCCTATGTTCCCCACATCGACAGGGCCGGTATGCACGCCTATCCTGATCTGAAAATCGAAGCCCAGGCGTTTTTGCAATCCGGGGATCCTCTTTTGCATCTCTATTGCCGCGCTGACCGCGTCATAGGCATGGGTATCAGAATCCGTAAAATCGCCGAAATACGCGAGGATCCCGTCGCCCATCAGCTTATCGATTATGCCGTTGTGCCCGATGATCACCTTGTTCATTTCGCTAAAGTATGCCTTCAGGAAATCAAGGACCTCCTCAGGCCCGTGAGTATCGGAAAATACGGTAAAACTCTTGATATCGGCAAAAAGCATTGTCAGGTCCTTGCGCTTGCCGCCGACGGTCAGGTCGATCTTCTGCGAAAGGATCTTCTGCAGGACATGCGGCGAGATATAGCTTTTGAACGCGGCGGTGATCTTTCTTTTTTCGCGCTGGAACACGACGAAATTATAAAGAAAGGAGAATACGTAGGATACAATGCAGACCGTGACGAAATATAACAGCGGCAGTATGACGTTCAACTTCATGAACAAAGCATAAAAAGCGAGCGCGCACAGCCCCGCGCACATCACCAGTACAACAGCTCCGGTTTTGTTGGAGCGCAGTGTCATAGCGCAGATGGCGATGCTCAAAAGGGCAGCGATCAAGAGCGCCGGCAACGGCGGCACCCCATGCAGGAAGTTGCGCGCCAG
>JAGOOP010000035.1 GCA_017992455.1 Candidatus Omnitrophota bacterium
CCGAGCAGCGTGATCTTGTTCTCGGGCGCCGAATAGACCGCGGATTCGCTGTACGAGACGTTCGGGCCGCGCGTGATCGTGACATTGCCGAAGCACAGTATCCGCTCTATCTTCGATCCCGCCCCGGATATGTCGTCGATATCCCGGCGCGTGGCTGCGCCGGCTGATTGCTTCGCGCTAAAATACAACTCCATCTGATCGCACGTGATCACGCCGTCCGCCGTTACCGTCCTGACATGATCGTTGAACGTCGCGATATTCTTCTGGTAATCGACCTGCAGGGGCCCGTCGCTGGTGATCTCGACCTTCTGCGCCCCCGCCTTCCCCGGCCCGGCGGGCTCATCGATCACCACCTTCACGTCTTTATCGAGGTTGAACTTGTTCAGATCGGGAAAACCTTTTGCGCCCCGGCCCGTGGCCGCCATGCTGCCCTTATACACGTTCACCTGCCGGTCCGTCTTGACGAGCTGGCGCTTGCGGTCCCAATCGAGGACGTCGGTCTCAAGACGCGCGCCCGAGGACGTGGTGACCACGACATCGTCCTGCAAATGGATGCTTCCTTCACGGCGGTTGAAGCTGCCGGTACGCGCGGTCAGTTGAACGGTCTCCTGCTCGCCGTAGAAATTGCTCACGATCCGGTCCAGCTTGATGATCTCGGTGCCGATATCCGCCGATTTTCCCCTGACATCCCAGGCCTTAACGCCCTTATCCCCGAAACCGGACAGGGAAAAGTCCGACATTTCCTGCGTATCCGCCGGGGACTGAGCCGTTTCGCCGGAACATTGCGCGGGATGCGCAGAAACGGATAAAACGATCCAGCACAGGACCGCGCCGGCGACGGGCAGATCAAACCTCATATGCCTGCACAGCCCCATTCCATTTGTTCTGCGCTTTTAAGATCATCTCGCTGACCTCGCGCACCGCGCCCCTGCCGCCCGGCCTCGACGTGATCCATACGGCCGCCGCCCGGACCTCTTCGCAGGCATTGGCGACCGCCACCGGCAGGCCGACTTTGCGCATCAGGCATATATCGACGATATCATCGCCCACAAAACAGAGCTCGCCGGCATCCGCCCCGTACCGCTTCATGATATCGTCAAGCACCGCGGTCTTGGGCCTGATATTCTCGTACACCCGGGCAACGTGCATATCGCGGGCGCGCGGGCCGATCGCGCCCGACTGTTTTGCGGATATCAATACGGTCGGGATGCCGCACGTATGCAAAAGATGCACCCCCATGCCGTCGTGGACGTCATAGAACTTCGAGTTCCTGCCGCGCGAATCGTACACGATCCTGCCGTCGGTCAATACGCCGTCCACATCAAGCAGGAGGACCTTGATCCGCTGTGCCCTGTGAAGAACCGATTGGTCGATCATGGATTATACGATCCCGGCCCGCAGGAGGTCCTGGACATCGAGCAGGCCGACCGCCCGGCCGCGGTTGTCGACAACGGGAAGCTCGTCGATCTTGCGCTCTTCCATACAATGCAGGGCTTCCGCGGCGAGCGTATCCTTTCTGACCACGAGCGGATCCCGGGTCATGACGTCGGCGATGCGCCGATGCGGCAGGTCCGGATCGGACTCCAGATGGCGGCGCAGGTCACCGTCGGTAAAGATACCGAGGAGCCGGCCGGAATTATTGACGACGAGCGCCGCTCCCGCGCGCGCCTGGGTGATCTTAAGCAGAACATACGATACGGTCTTATCGGAAGCGACCTGCGGATTCATCCTGCCCGTGCGCATGATATCGGCAACGGTCAATAACAGGCGCCTTCCGAGGGCGCCGCCCGGATGGAACAGGGCGAAATCGCGTTCCTTGAATCCCTTTAATTCAAGCAGGCATACCGCAAGCGCATCGGCCATGGCGAGCGTTGCGGTCGTCGAAGCGGTCGGCGCGAGGTTCAGGGGGCACGCCTCGCGTTTTACCGATACGTCGAGGACGACATCCGAATACCGGGCGAGCGCCGACGCCGTATTGCCGGTCAAAGCGATGATCCTGGAACCGATCTTTTTGAGAAAAGGCAGCAGCTGCTTGACCTCGGCGGTCGAACCGGAATTCGACAGGACGATCACAACGTCATCCTGCGTGACCTTTCCGAGGTCTCCGTGCGAGGCCTCGGCAAGATGCAGGAAAAGGCTCGGCGTGCCGGTCGAGGCGAGGGTCGCAGAGAATTTCTGAGCGATGATGCCCGTTTTTCCCATGCCGCTGACCACGACCCTGCCGCGCGCCCTGAGCATAAGTTCCACCGCCCGCACGAACGACGGGCCGATCCTTTTTTTGAGCGCTTTCACCGCTGCCGCTTCGATATCGATGACCTCGCGCGCGCGCGCGACCGCATTGATCTTCATAGACATTTCCGTATTTCCTTTACCTGTTTCAGAAGCTTCTCCAGCATCCGCAGATCGATCATGTTGGGGCCGTCGCATAATGCCCGGTCAGGCCGGTCATGCACCTCGAGGAACAATCCGTCGCATCCGAACGCGGCCGCGGCCCTGCTCAGGCCGGCGACGAACTCCCGCTGGCCCCCGGAACAGCTCCCTTTGCCCCCGGGCAGCTGTATGCTGTGCGTCGCATCGTAGACGACCGGATATCCGAACTGCGCCAGGACCGCAAGCGACCTGAAATCGGTCACCAGATTATTATACCCGAACGCAAACCCGCGTTCCGTGACGATGATGTTATGATTGCCCGTCGATTCCGCTTTCCTGATGATCGGCAGCATATCCCATGGCGCAATGAACTGGCCTTTCTTGATGTTCACCGCCTTGCCGGCCTTTGCTGCGGCAACGACGAGGTCCGTCTGCCTGCATAAAAGGGCGGGGATCTGGATGACGTCAAGGACCTGGGCGGCATACGGGACCTCTGCCGTGCTATGGACATCGCTTAAAACGGGCACGCCTGTTTTTTGTTTCACGGTATACAGGATATCGAGGCCTTTGCGCAGGCCCGGTCCGCGGAACGAATCAAGGGACATGCGGTTCGCCTTGTCATAGCTCGCCTTGAAGATGAACGGTGTCCCGGCGCGGCGCGCGATGTCCGCAAGACGCCGGGCCATCGTCAGGCAATGTTTCTCGGATTCTATCACGCAGGGGCCGGCGATAAGAAGCATGCCGTCGGCCGTATCGACGGCACGGCCGCCGATCCTCAGTTTTCTCATGACTTCTCCCTGCCGCGCATGAATGTCATCAGTTTTTCCAGGTCCTCGGCGGTATCCACGCCGATCGTATCGTATTTGGTCTCGATGACCTTGATGCGGTATCCTTCTTCCAGGACCCGCAGTTGTTCCAGCTTTTCGGTCCTCTCAAGCGGGGACGGCTTCAGGTTCTTGAACGTAAAAAGAAAATCCTTGGTGTAGCCGTACAGGCCGATATGCTTGTAATACACGGGGTCCTTCACCTCAGAACTGTGCGCGGCGAACGGTATGGGCGCCCTCGAAAAATACAAAGCATAATCGTTCTTTCCCACCACGACCTTGACCACATGGGGATCGGCGATCATTGCCGGATCGTCGATCCGCTTGACGATGGTCGCCATCGAAACGGACGGATCATCAAGGAGCACCCGGGCGACATTGTCGATCATCGTGGGATGCAGAAGCGGTTCGTCCCCCTGGATATTGACGACGACCCTGCACTCGATCGGGTTGACGACCTCGGCGATCCGGTCAGTGCCGCAGGTATGCTGTTTTGCGGTCATGACAACGGCGGCCCCGAATTCCTTTGCCGCCGCGGCGACGCGCTCGTCATCGCAGGCGATGATCAATTCGTCGATCAGCTTGGCCTGTTTTGCCCGCTCCCAGACATGCTGGATCATGGGCTTGCCGCCGATATCCGCCAGGACCTTGCCCTCGAACCGTGTGGACGAATAGCGCGCCGGGATGACCCCGATCACGTCTTTCCTGCCGTTCTCTTCTTTCATCTATGCACGCATCCTCTCGATCAGCTCTTCCCGCGTTACGGTCGCGGTCCCTAATTTCCCCACGACAATGCCCGCGGCGACATTCGCCGCGACCGCAGCCGCGTGCCGGGGCATGCCGGCGCACAATGCGAGCGTAAAGGTAGCGATCGTCGTGTCGCCCGCGCCCGACACGTCGAACACTTCCTGCGCAACCGTCGGGATATGCTCGTCGCGCCCCTTTTCGAAAAGCCACATGCCGTTCTCTCCGAGCGTGACGAGGAGACTTTCAAGCCCCAGATGCTGCAGGATCGCATACCCGGCCTTGCGGATGTCGGCATCCCGCTCCAACTCGTCATGATATATCTTAAAGGCGTTGTTCGTATCTTTCATCTTGAGGTACCGGATCGCGTTCTGCGTTTCTTTGCGGTTCGGGGTGATCGCCGTGACGCCGCCGTATGACTCAAAATTGTCTTCTTTCGGATCAACCGTGATGATCGTGCCCAGGGAGCGCGCGCGGGCGATGATCCTGCTCAAGAGCGCATTGGTAAAAACCCCTTTGCCGTAATCCTCGATAATGACCGCGTCGAACCGTTTGAGCGCGGCGGCAACGTATGCGTCGAGCTTCTTCTCGGTCGCCTTGAGAATCGGCCCCACATGCTCCCAATCGACCCTCACGATCTGCTGGTGGCTTGCAAAAAGCCTGGTCTTGAGCGTCGTCTGCCTGCCTTTTTCTTCGATCACCGCGGCCGTATCGATGCCGCGCGCACGCAGTTCCGAAAGCATGATATCCCGGTAATGATCCCGGCCGACAACGCCGGCAAGCGCGACGCGGGCGCCGAGCGCCCTGAGGTTGCTCGCGACGTTCGCGGCGCCCCCGGGTACGAACGTGCGCTCCTTTGCCCATACGACCGGCACCGGAGCCTCGGGCGAGATCCGCTCGACAGAACCCTGCACGTATTCGTCAAGGATCAGGTCGCCGATGACGAGGACCCGTGCGCGGGAGAAACGGGATATGTATGAGATGTATTGTTTCATATTTTTTAACTTTACCACAAAATGACCGGCAACGCAAGCCGCAGGGATCTATTCGACAAGCTGGTTCAGGCACAATTTCTGATACAGTCCGCCGGCCGTATTCACCAGTTGTTCATGCGTGCCCTGTTCCACGATACGGCCCTCGTTCATGACAATGATGCGGGTCGCATGCCTGATGGTGGACAGCCGGTGCGCTATGACAAAGACGGTCCGCCCCTGCATGAGGAAATTCAACGCATCCTGCACGAGGCGCTCGGACTCGGTATCAAGCTGGGACGTCGCTTCGTCGAGGATCAGGATCGGCGCGTTCTTGAGCATTGCGCGGGCGATGGCGATGCGCTGCCGTTCCCCGCCTGACAATTTCACTCCCCGGTCGCCGATGAACGTGTCATAGCCGTTTTTCAGCTTCATGATGACATCGTGCACGTATGCCTGTTTCGCAGCCTGCTCAATGTGTGCCGCCGTCGCATCCGGCATGCCGAAGGCGATATTGCTGGCGACGCTGTCGTTGAACAGAATCGTCTCCTGGGTCACGATCCCGATGTGGCTGCGGACCGAATTAAAAGTGAATTCCCTGATATCGACGCCGTCGATCAGGACGCGCCCCGAATCGGGGTCATAAAAACGCGGGACCAGGTCCAGCAGCGTGCTTTTGCCCGCGCCGCTCGGCCCCACGATGGCGGTGATCTCCCCGCGCTTCACGGTCATATGGATATCCTTGAGCACCGGAACATGGCCGTAGCTGAAGAACACGTGTTCGAAAACGATATGCCGTTCGAACAGGGGCATGATCCGCGCATCCGGTTTTTCCCCGACCGTCGGCACCGTATCGAGGACATGATGGATGCGCTCGCTGCCCGCAAGGGCCTGCGCGATGATGGAATTGACCTGCGAAAGCTTTTTGAACGGCCGCAGCATGGATAAAAGCGCGGCGAGCGATACCCCGAGCGTCCCGAACGACATCCTGCCGGCAAGGACCTCTTTGCCTTCGACGAAAAGGACCACCACCGCGGCGATGACCCCGATCATTTCGGTGAAGGGGCTGAGAAGCAGCATCCGCTTGGTCGCCCGCATGGAAAGCTTATAAAAAGAATTGTTCGTATCGACGAACTTCTTCACCTGGGCCTTTTCCATATTGAACCCCTTGATCACCCGCATGCCGAGTATCGTTTCATAGAGCAGCGCGTTGATATCGGCCATCTTTTCCTGGGTCTGACGCGATATCTTCTTCAGGACCGTTCCGACCTTGAGGATCGGAAAGCTGATCAGGGGCAGGATGATGAGCGACAACAACGCAAGCCGCGGGTGTATGAGCAGTATCATGGCGGCGAACACGACGACCTGCAGCGACTGGTACAACAGGTCCGTCGCCCCGAACGAAATAGCGTTGCCGACAAGCCCCACATCGTTGGTGATGCGCGACATGAGCTCGCCTCCGCGCATGTGCGTGAAATAGTCGAGCGAAAGCGCGTGGAACTTCGTGTAGATGGTCGAACGGATATCCCGCACGACCAGGGCCGAGATATCGGTCATGAAGTAACTCTGCAGAAAACCGAAAAGGCCCTTGAGCAGGTACAGAACGATCACGCCGAGGGCGATATAGTTCAACAGGACGAACGGCGGGATACTGTTGAGGTTCCCGACAAAATCCGCCAGAAAGCCCGGAAGCGAAGCGGGCACGACGATCTTCTTTCCGGTAAAAACGATATCCGCCAGGGGCATGATCATGCCGAGGGTCACCCCGTCAAAGAGCGCGGACATCACCATACAGATGCCGGATCCGAGGAACAGGAATTTGTGCGGCCAGATGAACTTGAACAAGCGCAGATACTGCTTCATAGCCCATTATGGTATCATATATATTGACTTTTGTCGAGCCATTTGCTATCATCGAATCATGCCAAAGGTCAAAGTCGCCGTCATCGGTACCGGGTATCTGGGAGCTCTCCATGCCCGGATATACAAACAAGACCCAACATGTTCGCTTGAAGCGGTTTGCGACGTTGATCGCGCGCGGCTGGACGAGATCGCCGGCTCGCTGGAAGTGAAAGGGTACGGCGATTTCCGCCAGCTTTTCGGCGCGGTCGATTGTGTCAGCATTGCCGTGCCCACCAAACACCATTTCAGCATCGCGAAAGAATGCCTGGAGAACGGCATTGACACGCTCGTCGAGAAACCGTTCACCGAGCGGCTGGCGCAGGCTGATTCGCTCATCCGGACCGCACGAAAGAACAACCGGATACTCCAGGTCGGGCACATCGAACGCTTCAATTCCGCCTTCAGCGCATGCCAGAAGTTATTTCAGGACCCGTATTTCATCGAATGCCACAGGCTCAGCCTCTTTCCTCACCGGTCGCTTGATGTCGGCGTTGTACTGGACCTGATGATCCACGACATCGATATCGTCCTGGGGCTGGTCAGATCAGACATAAAACGTATTGAAGCCGTTGGGGTTAACGTATTGACCGGGTTCGAGGACATCGCCAATGCCCGGATCACGTTCAAAAACGGCTGCGTATGCAATCTGACTGCATCGCGCATTTCAGACGAAACCATGCGCAAGATCCGCATCTTCCTCAAGGACTCGTATATATCCCTCGACTACAAGAACGAGCACGCGTCCGTCTACCGCAGATCAGCCGGAGGCATTGCCAAAGAAGACCTTCCTATCGAAAAAGAACAGCCGCTCCAGAAAGAGCTCTCCTCGTTTCTCGACTGCGTCAGACAGCGCGCGCAGCCGCTCGTCTCAGGCCCGGTCGCCCGGGAAGCGCTCAGCGTTGCCCTGAAGATCCGCGATCAAATATGGAAAAAACCAAGACGGTATTGATCATCGCCGGAGAGGCATCCGGGGACCAGCACGCGGCAAACCTCGTCAAAGAGATCAAACGCCGCGACACGGACATCCGTTTCTGGGGGCTCGGCGGCGCGCGGCTCAAGGACGCAGGGGTCGACGTGCGCGCAGACCTCGTCTCCTGCGCCGTGATCGGTTTTTTTGAAGTGCTCAAGCACCTGGGCACGATCCGCAGCGTCTATAAACGCCTGCTCTCGGATATCGACGCCCGGAAGCCGGACGCCGCGATCCTCGTCGATTATCCCGGGTTCAATCTCCATCTGGCAAAAGACCTCAAAAAACGCGGCATCCCCGTGATGTATTATATCAGCCCGCAGATATGGGCGTGGGGCAAAGGCCGCATCAGGACGATACGCGAAACGGTCGGCCTCATGATCGTGCTCTTCCCGTTCGAAGAAGCCCTCTACCGCGCACACAATGTCCCGGTCGTTTTCGTCGGCCATCCATGCCTTGACCATGTGCGGCCCCGCCAGGCTGCGGAAGATTTCCGAAAAACGCTCTCTCTCGAACCGTCGCGGCTCACCGTCAGCCTTCTGCCGGGCTCCCGTACGAAAGAGATCAAAACGCTCCTGCCGGTCATGCTCGACGCGGCGGCAATGATCAAAAAAACATGCCCGGCGCCGGTTGAGTTCCTTGTCCTCGCTGCGCCGAGCGTCCCCCGGGAGCTCATCGACGGCATCGCCGCTTCACACACCGTGCCGGTGAAGATCGTTCATGACCGGACCTATGACGGTATCGCCGCAAGCGACCTGTGCCTGGTATGCTCGGGCACCGCAACGCTCGAGACAGGGATACTGGGAACGCCGATGATCATCCTCTATAAAGTGAACTTCCTCACGTGGCTTTATATGCGGATGCTGATCAGGATCCCGTATATCGGCCTCGTGAATGTCGTGGCGGGCAGGAAGATCGCGGAAGAATTCATCCAGTTCGACGCGGCGGCGCCGCGGATCGCATCCTACTGTACGGCGGTCCTCCGTGATGCGGATAAACGCGCTTCATTACGGCGGGAACTTGCCATGCTCAAGAATGCGCTCGGCAGCCCCGGCGCAGGGGGACGGGCGGCGGAGGCGGTCATCGCGTTCCTGCGTCAGACCAGGGGTAAATAAGCTTTCCCTTCCTGGACAGGATCAAGGAAATTTTTTATGAACACGCTCCCCTGCGTCGTACGCAGGTCGATCTGTTGCCCTTTTTCGGGGTGCAGGATCTCGACCACGGGAAGGAATATCTCGTCTTCATTGGCCTGGCGCACGACCGCCACGCGGTCGTCGTTCAATCCGACCAGGGTCCCGACAGGCCATACCCCCATATATTGAAAGAACCTGTCGAGCAGATCCGGCTCGAACCCCTTGCCGCGATCGCCGGTCATGATGTCATGGATGACCATCGGAGCGTAACTCGCTTTATAGCTGCGGCGGGCCAGAAGCGCATCATAGACATCGCAGATGGCGACGATCATCGAAGCGACATGCTGCTCGTGGCGGAACGGAAGCCGCGGATATCCCGACAGGTCGTACTTGAGATGATGCTCGAAACATACCACGACCGGAAGGATCCCGAGCGTCGGCGTGTATTTGAGGAGTATTTCGGCGCCAAGCACGCTGTGGCTTCTGATGCGCGCGAATTCCTCATCCGTCAGCTTGCCTTCTTTCCTGATGATCGAACGCGAAATGTATAATTTTCCTATATCGTGGAACAGCGCCGCCGTGCCGATATCAAGGATATCGTCTTTGCTGAAATTGAGCTTTGATGAAAAATACATGGCAAGGATCGAAACGTTCATGATATGCACGAATGTCGTCATATCGTACCGCTTGACGGTCGTCAGCTTCAAAAGGTCCTGATAACGGCCGGCGAGCGATTCCATGACATTGGATACCCCCAGGCGCAGCCCCGCATTGTCCATCTCTTTATCGCTCAGGATATTGTCGATGGATTGCGAGACATTATCGAGAGAGCTCTCGTACACGGACAGGTAATCGACGGCATCAAGGGCGCTCTTGACAAGCGACTGGTCCCCTGCGGCGATCGCGGCCGATATCTTGCCGACCGAGATATTGCGCACTCCCTGATCGGTCAGGTACTGCTGCGGGTCCTCGGGGACCTTGTCCTTCGGAAGCAGCAGGAACCCGATAAAACGCCGTACCTCATCCTTGCCGGCATC
>JAGOOP010000003.1:0-73301 GCA_017992455.1 Candidatus Omnitrophota bacterium
TGTCCGCTTGACCGAACAGGCTTTCCGCTTTGGCGTATAACTTATCCCAATACCGTTTTCCCTCAGCCCGGTCAGGAGAGGTAAAAAGCGCAAGGTCTTTTTTCAGCTGAAGGTCTGCGGCGAGCAAAATCCTGCCGACATCGGTTTTCTCAAGATATGGATCGATGATGTCCTGCGGGGAGTCAGGCCGTAAATTTACCCAGAACAGATTATTGGGCAGGCGCAATGCGATCTGAAAATATTTGTATAATTCAGAGGCGGTGGCCGTATCTTTTGCAGCGAGTTCGGCTTTCGTATCGCCGCTGTCGAGGAAAAGCGAAAGCTTCTCAGAAGAAGGATCAAACGAGATCGCCCGCAACTGAACAGGATTAAATATCTCGGAAGGCATAAGGCCCGCCATGTATCCGGGGATATGCATGCTGCCGGCTACTTGCGCAAAACCTGATTGTTCGAAGATAAGGCAGAAAGAAATGGAAAGCGCGAGAATCTTCTTAAACATGCATCCCCCCGTGGCTATAAAATAGAAAACGCTTGAGAATGGCTTATCAACCTTACACAAAGTATGTCTTATAAAGGCTGGAATTCAAGACCGAAGGGGCAGGTAGATGAAAGCGGTTTCATTTGCAGCCATCACAATGTTCGTTTTTTACACAATAACGACGAACTCGCCGCGGGGACGGGATGCGGCAAAACGGCTGGCTAATTCTGCTGCGGGCGCACGAAGGATCTCTTCGAATTTCTTGGTAAGTTCACGGGCTACACAGACTTGCTTCTGCGGCCAAACAGCAGCCATGTCCTCAAGTGTTTCAACGATCCGATGGCACGATTCGTAGAAAATGATCGAGTAATCGAGCTTCGATAATTCATTCAAACGGTTGCGCCGGGAAATCGGCTTGCTGGGAAGAAACCCTTCAAAAATAAATTTGTGCGCCGGTTTTCCGGATAAAACGAGCGCCTGGATGAACGCTGTGGGCCCGGGAATAAAGGTCATTGGGATATTATTCTCGATGGCCAGATTTATGAGATTATACCCCGGATCGAGGATGCCCGGAGTGCCGGCATCGGACACAAGCGCGACATCTTTGCCGTCCTTGAGCATCTTGATGAGTACATCTGCCTTTGTTATGCGGTTATGCTGAAAAAAGCTGGTAGTCGAAGTTGTTATTCCGTATTCGTTAAGCAGAATCTTCGTATGGCGGGTATCCTCGCATGCGATCATATCAACGGACTTCAACGTTTCGATCGCCCGAAGCGTTATGTCTTTGAGATTGCCTATGGGAGTTGCGACAATATATAACATTTTGAGCAGTGGGATGCTGCTGGGGATATGTCTCCCAGCTCGAACAGTCCTCGCCCCTTCGGGGCTGCGGAACTCGCTGGGAGACATATCCCCAGCAGGCTCACGATTACTCGACTGTTACGGATTTCGCAAGGTTCCGCGGCTGATCTACGTCGCAGCCGCGTTTAACGGCGATATGATAAGCCAGAAGTTGCAATGGCAATGCGACGAGAAGCGGCGAGAAGAATTCGTCTATTTGCGGGATATAGATAACTTCGTCGGTGAGCGCTTTGATCTTGGTATCGCCTTCGGTGGCGATCGCAATGAGCTTGCCGTTGCGGCTGCGGATCTCCTGGATATTGGAGACCATCTTGTCATACACCTTTGACTCGGGCGCAATGCACACGACAGCGCGGTATTCGTCGATGAGCGCGATCGGGCCGTGCTTCATCTCCCCTGCCGCATACCCTTCTGCGGGAATATACGAGATTTCCTTCAGCTTCAACGCGCCTTCAAGCGCAGACGGATAATTGATATTGCGGCCCAGATACAGGAACGAGCCGAAATGCGAGTGGCGGCTTGCGAGCGTCGCAATGCTTTCCTGCCCTTTCAGCAATGCTTCCTGTAACGCCGGGATCTTCCGGAATGTATCAAGATACCCGGTGATCATCTCCTGCGGCATGATATGCCTGATCTCGGCAAGATAGAACGCAATGAGATAAAACGCCGCCAATTGCTGGGTATATGCCTTGGTGGATGCTACGCCGATCTCCGGGCCTGCATACGTATAGATCACTCCGTTGGATTCGCGCGTGAGCGTTGAGCCAAGCACATTGCAGATCGACAGGATCGGGCAGCCCAATTCCCGCGCCTTGCGCACGCCTGCAAGCGTATCGGCGGTCTCGCCTGACTGGCTCACGGCGATTACAAGCGTGTCCTTGTCGATCAGCAGGTCGCGATACCGGAACTCGCTTGACACATCAACGGAAACAGGGATCGCGCACACCGATTCGATAATGTATTTGCCCACAACGCCCGCGTGATACGCGGTTCCGCAGGCGACAACGGAAATGTTTTTGATCTCTTTGAGCTTGCTTTCGGGGATATGCTGTTCCTGGAACTCAATACGGCTGTTTTCCTTAATTCGGGCTGACTGGAATGTTTCAAGAAGATGCGGTTGCTCGTTGATCTCCTTGAGCATGAAATGCTTATATCCCTGCTTCTCGGCAGCGGCAATGTCCCATGCGATATGAGATACTTTTTGCGGCACTTCTGTGCCGGACAGATCTGTGATCTTACAGCTATCCTTGGTCAGAACGACCATCTGGTTCTCTTCGAGGAAAATGACTTCCTTGGTCGAATCGAGAATAGCCGGAACATCCGAAGCGATAAAATTTTCGTCTTTGCCCAGGCCCACGATAAGGGGGCTGCCGAACCTGCCGCCGATAAGCTTATCCGGCTCCTTGCTCGATATGACGCCGATGGCAAAAGAACCCTCGACCTTCATGAGCGTTTTGCGCACCGCGTCCTCAAGGCTTGAGTCCTTTAAATAATCTTCGATCAGATGAACTAACACTTCCGTATCGGTCTCCGAAACGAATTTATGGCCTTTTTCCTGCAATTCGGCCTTAAGCCGCACATAATTCTCAATAATACCATTATGGACGATCGCGATCTCTTCTTTGCAGTCCAAATGGGGATGGGAATTAACCTGGTTCGGCGCGCCGTGCGTTGCCCAGCGTGTGTGCGCTATGCCGATGGTGCCGACGAGCGGTTTCTTCTGGAGGATGCTTTCAAGGACCTTGATCTTGCCCGGGGATTTGCGCAGGGATATCTTTTGCTTGTTCGAAAGGATAAGCGCCATGCCGCTGGAATCGTATCCGCGGTATTCAAGGCGCTGAAGGCCGGTGAGAAGCAGCTGCTGGGCCTGGCGATTGCCGATGTAGCCGACTATGCCGCACATGGGATTTTGCCCGCGTTGTGGAACTGTGGGATATATGGTATGCGGCTATTCGCCGCATACCATAAATTCGGCCAAACGGCTTACGTTCACTTTGTTCCGTAAGCCGTGGCCTCATTTGCGTCCCCACGGGGATTTGAACCCCGGTCGAAAGCTTGAAAAGCTTTTGTCCTGGACCAGGCTAGACGATGGGGACAGATCTATATGAGAATCTATTCGGAATCTTCGGCGATGACCGGCGCGATGCACGCAACGCGGTCCTTGTCCTGCAGCTTTATCAGGCGCACGCCCTGCGCTGCGCGGCCGGTGGTCCTGATATCCTTGATGGCGCACCGCAGGAAAATGCCGTTCTGCGTGATCACCATCAACTCGTCATTATCGCTGACCGCCTTAAGGCCGACAGCGTCGCCGTTTTTTGTCGTAACTTTAATGTTAATAATACCTTTTCCGCCTCTATTGGTCAAGCGATATTCCTTGACCGGTGTGCGTTTTGCAAAGCCAAGCTCGGTAACGGTCAGGACCGTGGAATCCTTTTCGGCAATGATCATGGAAATGACCTCGTCCTTCTTGGCCAGGGATATGGCGCGCACGCCTTTGGCTGACCTGCCCATGTCGCGCACGAGCGTTTCGGGAAAATGCACTGCCTTGCCCTGCCTGGTGCCGATCAAAAGCTCTTTTTTGCCATCAGTCAACTGAACGCCGATCAGCTCGTCGTCTTTTTCAAGCGTGATGCCGATGATGCCGCCTTTGCGCGGGTTGCTGTAAGCGTCAAGCTGGGTCTTTTTGATCTGGCCGAGCTTGGTCACCATGACGAGGAATTTATCAGCGCTGAATTCCCTGACCGGTATGGTCGAACTGATCTTTGCGTCAGCCTTAAGCTCAAGCAGATTGACCACTGCTTTGCCTTTTGACTGTTTGCTCCCCTGCGGGATCTCATAGACTTTAAGCCAGTGCACCTGGCCCTGGTCGGTGAATACTAATAGATAATCTTTGGTCGAGGCAACGAACAAATGCTCGATAAAATCTTCCTCTTTGACCTCTGCTCCGGTCGCGCCTGTTCCGCCGCGTTTCTGCTTGCGGTACGCGCTCACGGGCAGGCGCTTGATATAGCCGCCGTGGCTGACCGTGACAACAACGTCCTCGTCCGCGATCAGGTCCTCGATCTCAAGCTCTTCGACCTCTCCGACAATATCAGTGCGGCGCTCGTCCCCGTATTTCTTCTTCAATTCGCCAAGCTCATCCTTGATGATGGACTCGACCTTTTTTTCCGACGCGAGGATCGCGCGGCATGCCTCGATCTTCTTCAAGAGCTCGAGATACTCAGCCTCGATCTTGTCCTTTTCAAGCGCGGTCAGCCGCTGGAGCTGCATTTCCAGGATCGCCTGCGCCTGCAGGTCGGACAGGCCGAACTCTTTCATCAGGTTCTCTTTGGCGATCGGAACGGTCTTGGACGCCTTGATAACCTTGATGATCCTGTCGATGAACTTGAGCGCGATCTTCAAGCCCTCGAGGATATGCGCCCGCTTCAATGCCTTATCGAGCTCGAACTGCGTGCGCCTGCGGATGATGACCTTGCGGTGGCCGATATAGCAGTCGAGTATCTGCTTGAGGTTCAGCACGCGCGGCCTGTTCTCCACAAGCGCGAGATTTATGATGCCGAATGTTGTTTCAAGCTGGGTATGCTTGAACAGCTGGTTCAGGATTATTTGCGGTTCGACGTCGCGCTTTAATTCAAAGACAATGCGCATGCCGTCCTTGTCGGACTCGTCGCGGATATCGGAGATGCCCTCGATCTTTTTCTCGTCGCACAGCGCCGCGGCGGCCTCGATGACCCCGGACTTCTGCACCTGATACGGGATCTCGGTCACGACGATCATATCCTTGCCGTTTTTCTGATGCTCGATGCTTGCGCGGCCGCGCACCGTGACCTTGCCGCGGCCGGTCGTGTACGCTTCCTTGATGCCGGTCTTGCCGCAGATGACCCCGCCGGTTGCGAAATCCGGGCCCTTGATGAATTTCATCAGGTCCTTGATCTCGGCGTCGGTATTATCAAGGAGATAGATGATGGCGTCTGCGACCTCGTTGAGATTATGCGATGGGATGTTGGTCGCCATGCCGACGGCAATGCCGCTTGAGCCGTTCACCAGGAGGTTCGGCAACGCGGCAGGCAGCAATAAAGGTTCCTTCAGGGATGCGTCGAAGTTCGGCCCGAAATTGACCGTGTCCTTGTCGATATCTCCCAGCATGTCGTCGGCGACGGATGCCAGGCGCGCTTCGGTATAACGCATGGCCGCAGCGCTGTCCCCGTCAACCGAACCGAAATTGCCCTGACCCTCGACGAGAGGATACCGCAGCGAAAAATCCTGCGCCATGCGCACGAGCGTGTCATACACCGCGGTATCGCCGTGCGGGTGATATTTCCCGAGAACCTCGCCTACGATACGCGCGCATTTCTTATACGGCTTTGAATGCTCGAGTCCCAACTCCTGCATGGCGTAGAGGATGCGCCGGTGCACGGGCTTCAGGCCGTCGCGCACGTCGGGCAAAGCGCGGCCCACTATGACGGACATCGAATAATTCAAATACGCGTCCTTGACCTCTGTTTCGATCGGTATCGGCACTATTTTTTCATTTTGCGTATACATGATTACACGTCCAGGTTCTTGACTAGGTGAGCGTTCTCTTCGATAAATGCCCTGCGCGGCTCGACCTGGTCTCCCATGAGCACCGTGAACATCTTGTCGGCCTCCACCGCGTCATCCAGCGTGACCTGCAGCATGGTCCGCTTTTCCGGGTCCATGGTGGTCTCCCAGAGTTGCTGCGGGTTCATTTCACCAAGACCTTTATATCTCTGAATGTGCATGCCTCTGGTCGCCTGCTCTTTTATATATACAAGCGCTTCCCTGAGCGACGCGCACTCTTTGTGCGCTTTATTCTCATCGGTTATCTTGAACAAACCCTTGGCCTTCTTCGCAACATCAACTGCGCCTGAATCTTTTGTTTGTGCCTGTATCTCAGGAGAATACAATGAGATATCAACGCCCATTTTTTCTATTTTCGCTATGAGCTGGTCTATTTCCGGCGCCTCGTAAAGCTCAAGGACATCATCTTCTATTTCCTTGCCTTCTTTCTCGCTCAATTTAGCCAATTCTTCGTCAGAATACAAAAATTGGTCTTTTCCATCCACTCTAATTCTATAAATTGGCAATTTTTTGGTTTTTGGATGTCTAAAAGTAAGGTATTTTGTTAAATTCACTCCCTTTTTCTCTAAAAGCTTGCCGTGTTTTTCCATTTCGACAAGGCAGTTCAGCAATTCTTTGAACTGGTGATCAGTAAAAACCTGCTTATCCTTGAGCTTTTCAAATATGTGGCCTTCCCTGCCCAAATCCAGGATAAGATCGTTCATCTGCTGTTCTGTCTGGATATATTCTTCGCGCTTTTCCCTTTTGACCTTGTACAGCGGTGGCTGTGCAAGGTACACGTGGCCCTCTTCCAGAAGCTTTGGCATCTGACGGTAGATCAGGGTCAACAAAAGCGTGCGGATATGCGAGCCGTCAACGTCAGCATCGGCCATAAGCACCAGCTTGTCATAGCGCAGCTTCGCAAGATCGAATTCCTCTCCCACGCCTGTGCCCAGCGCAGTGATGATGGTGCGGATCTCCTCGTTCGATAAAATCTTATCAAGCCGCGCTTTTTCGACATTCAGGATCTTGCCTTTGATGGGCAGGATCGCCTGGAACCTGCGGTCGCGGCCCTGCTTGGCGCTGTTATGCACGAATATGCCGCTTGCCAGAGCAAAGTTGTGCGTATCGGGCACCTCAATATCGTACACCGGGATTTTAGACGCGAGGTTTTCAATGCGCACGATCTTGTGGTTATACGGCGCTCCCGCCAGTGCATAATTTTCTTTAACCTTATTTTTTTCACCCAATTCGTCAACATAAAGCCATTCGTTGAATTGAAAGTCAAAAACTATTTCTGCGCTCTGCAGACTATTCCCTTCGGGTTTAACGATAAATTTCCTATAAAACGGCGCCAGGCTGTGCTGCGGGGTTAATTGTTCAGCAGGAATATAGGTGCCGTCGCGGAGCAGGAATAAGTGGTCGGGAGTACAAACAAGTTCCTCCTGGTTATCCAGTATGGCTTTGATTACGCACGCGCTCTTTTTGGTCATGCGGGGATTATAAACGGGAGCGATACCGATATGACCGTTGTCGAGCATGGTGTAACAAAAGTTCTGCTTGCCCTGCCGATGTTCTTTGACCAGCTCTTTAAAGGACAGGTTTCTGCCGTCCACAAGCGCGACTTTTGTGTCGCCCGCCCAGCAACCGCCGGCGCTGTCGCCTTCCACGATATACAGCTCGCACAGCGCCGGGTCGCGTTCCGAGCAGTCCGCGAGTTTCCCGGGCAGGCCGCCGGAATCAAGCGCGCCTTTCCTGCGCGTGAGTTCGCGCGCCTTGCGCGCAGCTTCGCGCGCGCGCGAGGCAAGGATGACTTTGTCGATTATCTTGTTCGCGACCGAAGGATTTTCCTCAAAATAACCGCTCAGCGCGTCGAATACCGTCGAGGCGGTCAGGCCTTCGACCTCGGAATTTCCGAGCTTCGTTTTGGTCTGTCCCTCGAACTGCGGGTTCGCGATCTTGACCGATACGACCGCGGTCAGGCCTTCGCGCGCATCGTCGCCGCTGATGGCAATATCATCCTTGAGCAGATTCTTGCCTTTTGCATACTGGTTGACGGCGCGCGTGAGCGCCGATTTGAATCCCGACAGGTGCGTGCCGCCCTCGATGGTATTGATATTGTTGGCGAACGAGAATATGTTCTCCGCATACCCGTCGTTATACTGCAGCGCCGCTTCCAGGGCAACGCCTTCCTTTTCTTTTTCGAGATACACGACCTTGTTATGCAAAGGCGCCTTGGTCTTGTTCAGGTATTCGACGAACGACACGATGCCGCCGTTGAACTTGAACTGTGTTTCCTTGTCGTTCCGTTCGTCCTTCAGGTTGATCTCAAGGCCTTTATTGAGGAACGCGAGCTCCCTGAGGCGGTTTGCCAGGATATCGTAGGAAAATTCCGTTGACCGGGTGAATATCGTCTTGTCCGGCTTAAAAGTGATCTTGGTGCCGGTGGATTTTGACTTGCCGATAACGGTGAGCTTCGACACGGTCTTGCCGCGTTCATACCGCTGGTGATAGATCTTTTCGTCGCGGCGCACCTCGACTTCGAGCCAGTCCGAAAGCGCATTGACGCAGCTGACGCCCACGCCGTGCAAGCCGCCGGACACTTTATACGAATTGTGGTCGAACTTGCCGCCTGCGTGCAGGACGGTCAGCGCGACCTCGACCGCCGGCTTCTTCTCGGTCTTATGCATGTCCACGGGGATGCCGCGGCCGTTATCGGAGACGCTGAGGCTGTTGTCCTCGTGGATCAGGACGTCGATCTTGGTGCAATGGCCGGCAAGCGCTTCATCGACGGAATTGTCCACCACCTCGTACACCATATGATGGAGGCCGCGCGAATACGTGTCGCCGATGTACATGGCAGGCCTGCGGCGCACTGCCTCAAGGCCTTCGAGCACCTGGATCGCGCCCGCATCGTATTTTTTGCCGCCCGCGCCCGGACCGGCTGCCTGAGCTTCCTGCGATGATTTTTTTGCTTCCCGTTCCTTTTTCATCGTCGTCCTTTTTTAAAGAAATTCAATTTTACCACGTTATTTTGTCTTTGCAACTTTTATCTCTCCGATCACGAACCTGATATCCTTGACGTCCATCGAGTATTCGCGCAATTTCGCCAGCAGGTCCCGTTTACGCAGGCTCAGGTGATACATCCACGGCGCGGAATCGACCGCGATCGCGCAGATGCCGTTGCGGAAATACGCAAGCCGGACATGGCGTAATTCTTTTTTTGCAAAAACTTTTGCGAAATACTGCGCCGGATCGCTTGCCGCCGTCTTTGTCTTGCGCGTTTCGAGGTCTTTCAGGACCGCCGCGATCGTTGTTCGGATATCATCCATTTAACCCAATCGCATGGGAAGCACGATATAAACATGGCCGTCCCCGCGCATAACGCCGGGCTTTTCGCTTCCCGTCATTTCCCATTCCGTCGTCTCGGCGGATATATTCTTGAGCGCGTCGATAAGATATGCCGGATTAAACCCGATCACCATCTCTTTGCCCGAATACTGGATCGGCACTTCCTCGCGCGACTCCCCGACGTCGGGCGTGGATTTCGACACGACCATTTTATCCTTGAATATCTCCATCTTGACCGCCTGGTAATCGGGCGTTGCCAGGAGCGCGGCGCGGCGTATCGCCAGCATCAACTGTTCGCGGTCGGCCTTTATTTTATTCTCCGACGCCGGCGGAATGACCTGCTGATAATCGGGAAATTCGCCTTCGATGATGCGCGAAATGATCATGGTATCTTGAAAATCAAACAAAACCTGGTTCGGCCCGATCACCAAAGACAACTCTCCTTCGTCTTTTAGATTTCGCATCAATTCCTGGATCGTTTTGATCGGTATGATGATCCTAATCTCTTTCGTGCTGGGTTGTTTGAGTTTCCGGGTCGCGATCGCAAGGCGTTTTCCGTCTGTCGCCACAAGCGAAAAATTATTTTGGTTAATTTTAAACAAAATACCGTTTAAGATATACCTGCTTTCGTCCGCCGATACGGCAAATGACGTTAAATTCAACATTTGTTTTAAAACAGACTGCTCCAACTGGATCACTTCTTTATCTTTAAATTCTGGTAATTTTGGGAACTCCTCTGCCGGGAGCCCGATAATTTTAAACTCACATGTTTTACCCTCGATAAGGACCATGTGATTTTTTTTAGTATTGATCTGCACTAACGGATCGGATAATTCCCGTATAATATTACTAAATCTTCGTGCCGGAATAGTTATTGACCCTTGTTCCAGGATCTCCACAGGTATTACACAGCTTATTCCTATATTAAGATCGGTTGCGGTCATGCGTAAACCGTCTTTTTGGGTTTCTATTAAAAAATTCGATAATATAGGTAAAGTGGCTTTGGCGCTGATAACATTTTGAATGGTATCAAGCCCTTGTATTAAAACATCTTTTTCCACTTTAAATTTCATTTCACTCCTCTCTGTTATTATTATAATCTAATATATATTAAATAATCGTTATATTCTTAGTGTGTGTGGATTATGTGGAAATCTTTGTAATCCCTATATATTCAACCCTGTTATAAAAAATCAACCACTGGATAACCAGTGTGTTTATTGCTGGATAACCTGTATAATCCTATTGATCTTTTCTTTTAACGCCGAATTGACCAGCAGGTCCTCTTTGATCTTATTGTATGAATGAAGCACGGTTGTATGGTCTTTACCGCCAAAATGCTCGCCGATCTCGGGAAACGACTGTTCGGTCAACTCCCTGCATAGATACATCGCGACCTGACGGGGCAGTACGATGGTTTTACTGCGTTTTTTTTGTTTCAGGTCAGCCAGGGAAACGCCGAATTCCTCGACCACGCAGCGCTGGATAAAATCGATCGTAACGAGTTTTTTAGGCTCGCGCAACAGGTCTTTGAACACTTCTTTGGCCAGGTCAAGGGTGATCACTTTTTCTTCCATGAGCGCATACGCGATGATGCGCACGAGCGCGCCTTCGAGCTCGCGGATGTTCGTCTTGATGAGGGACGCGATGAAAAATATCACGTCGTCGGGGATGCGCACCGGCTCGCGTTCGATCTTTTTCTTGAGAATGGCCACGCGCGTTTCAAGGTCCGGCGGCTGCACGTCCGTCGTCAGCCCCCAGCTGAAGCGCGACACGAGCCGTTCCTGGAGATTGGCGATCTCTTTGGGGGTCCGGTCAGACGAAATAATGATCTGTTTGTGGCTGTCGTACAGGGCATTGAATGTGTGAAAGAACTCTTCCTGGGTCGATTCCTTGCCCGCGATGAAATGGATGTCGTCGAGAACGAGCACGTCGACGTTGCGGAATTTCTGGCGGAACGCGGCGGTCGAATGGTGCTGGATCGCGTCGATCAATTCATTGGTGAACCGTTCGGACGGCATATAACAAATCCGCATCTGCGGCGACGCCTGCCGGACGTGATGGCAGATCGCTTGCATGAGATGGGATTTGCCCAGCCCCACGCCGCCGTATATGAAAAGCGGATTGTAATTCTTGCCCGGCGCCTCGGCGACCGCGACGGAATACGCGTGCGCGTGGCGGTTCGACGGCCCGAGGACAAAATTTTCGAACGTGTAGCGGGGATTAAGGGACAGGCTGTCGCGCGGCTCGGCATTGCGCAGTCGGGTCATGTCAAGCGCCGGCTTCATTCCCGCGGACGCCTTTTCCTGCGCCTCGATCGCCACGGTCATGTTTTTACCGGACGATCTGCGCACCGCGTCTTCTATGTCCTTGCGGTAATGCTGTTCCACCCAATCCTTGAAAAAGGCATCGGGCGCCTCGAGGACGAGCTGAAGGCCTGTGTGCTGTTTCGGTTTGAGCGGGTTGATCCAGGTCTGGATCGCGGTTTCGCCGAGGGTCCCTTTGAGCAGGTCTGCGGCGTCTGCCCAGATGCGAGATGCGTCTGACATTGTGTTATCAACCATATCCACAGAATATTCACAGAGTGAATAACTCTGTGGAAAACTTTTCATAATAAAAAATTTCCGAGACTCACGATAGCCTTATTATACAGTAATTTTAACCGCAGTCAACAAAAAACCGGGCTGCGTATTCACGCGCATCTTTTGCCGCGCGCCGTATTTGATACGCAACACTTGACAAAATCCTCTCCTGTGTTAAAATCTCAATCTCATTGTTAACCTTAAGTGTTGACTTGGGTTTCCTTTGTGTTATAATAAAAAATCCGAGAAAACACCAACCGCATACAAGGAGTGAACAGGCACCATGAAAAAACATCTGAAGACCCGTTCGAATCTCGTCGGCAAGCGCGGTCAGGGTTTCCGCGCCAGAATGGCCACCAAGGCCGGCAGGCAAACCCTGAATCGCCGACGGGCAAAAGGCAGAAAAACGCTTTGCACGCATTAGGAGTCAGCATACTCACAGCCGTTATCACGGTATATCAAAAATACGGCAGAGCCCTGTTCCCGCAGTGCTGCCGGTATTGGCCGTCCTGCTCGGAATACGCCAAGCAGGCATTGCAGCGATACGGCCTGATCAAGGGCGGATATAAAGCGGTCTGCCGCCTGATGCGCTGCCACCCCTATTCCGGTCGCTCCGGTTTTGATCCTCTAACATAACTATGGAAAAAAGAACAGTACTCGCGATCGCACTATCATTTCTGGTCATATTCTTCTGGTCGAAGTTCGTCTACAAGCCGGAACAGTCGCAGATGCGGTCGTCCGGCAGCGTTATCAGCTCAGAGCCAAGGCAGGAGCGCATAACACCGGTTACCGCCCCCCTTCTTGCTTCAGAAACCGAACAGGTAGTTACAGCGTATACCATACCCGGGGCTGTTATTGAGGTTTCTGAACCGGACGCTGCTATAAAACAGGCAGTTTTTGATAAATATAAGAAGAATAAATATATTTTAAATAACGGACTGTATTTAGCAGATCCCGCAGTGAAGTTCGATCAAAAAATAAGCGTAAATGACGGATTTTCATATTTTTATGAAGATACAGCCAAACGCATAACAAAAACGCTTATTTCAACTAACTCTCATTATGTCATGGAGTTAGAGATAAAAATCACCAACCTCTCCTCTTCTTCTCTTCAACAAGACATTCCTATCATATTGGGAAGATTTGACTTAGAAAAAAAGAATGGCGCTGACCAGCGTTTTGACGACATTATTGTCAGCGACCAAAGCAAAATATCACACCCGAGTTTTAAAAAACCAGCGACATTCCAGGATATTAAATTCATTGGCATGCGGGATCAATATTTCTGTGCCATTATACAGCCTGAATCCACAGGTTATTCCGGATTTGTGAATAAAGTTTCTGATAAAGTCTTTGATATTGGAATAGCTTCTGATCGGATAAGCATTCAGCCCGGAAGCGAGATCATTCAACGTTTCAAAATATACCTTGGCCCGCAGGACATCGATGCTCTGAGCAAGGCCAATCCAAGCTGGGGAGCAATTGTATATTTTGGCATGTTCGATATTGTTGCGCAGGTCATACTCGGATTATTAAAGTTTTTATTTACTATTGTAAAGAATTGGGGCGTTGCTATAATTTTGTTGAGCATAGCTATTTATTTGATATTATTCCCGCTTTCAATTAAGCAAATGAAATCAATGAAGGAATTGCAAGTATTGCAGCCAAAAATGGAGCAGTTGCGCAAGCAATACGGTGATAATCAGAAAAAATTGAACGAAGAGATGATGAAGCTGTATAAAGAGCATAAAGTCAATCCGCTTGGCGGGTGCTTGCCAATGGTGCTTCAGATACCAATATTTATATCATTATACCAGGTGCTGTCACGATCAATAGCTCTTAAGGGAGCGAAATTTCTCTGGATAAAAGATCTTTCTGAGCCAGACAGGCTTTTTAAGCTGCCATTTGAAATACCTTTCATCGGAGAGTATTTTAATATTTTGCCGATCTTAATGGCTATTGGGATGTTTATCCAGCAAAAAATGTCGTCTGCAAATGCAACAGGACAGGCTGCAGAGCAGCAGAAGATGATGGTTATAATTTTTCCGATCATGTTCGGCGTGATGTTTTATAATGTTCCTTCAGGGTTGGTCATGTATTGGTTTTTAAATAGCACGCTGATGCTTTTGTATCAGATCAAGGTTATGAGATCAAAATGACAGACCAGACTGGCGAAATAGAAGCTGAGGGAAAAACAACAGCAGAGGCGATTAAAAAAGCCCTGAGACAGCTTAAGGCAAAAAGGGACGATGTTAATATTGAGGTTGTTTGTGAAGAAGAAAAAGGCCTTTTTGGTATGGAAGGCGCAAAAATGGCAAAAGTGAAGGTCAGTCTGAAGCAGAAATAGCCGCAATGTTCCCCGTGAAAATGTGCGCGTTTGAACATTTTCACAAAAAAATGTATTGACAAAATTAAGCATCGGCCACATAATAAGGGTTGATATCTCCGCATGGTTCCCCGTGAAAATGTGCAATATTGCACATTTTAAGGAGTGCTTAAATGATCGACCCTTGGTATGTGACTGGATTTTGTGACGGAGAAGCTGCTTTTACATTTAGTCGTGCAGGCGCTTCTTACGCCATTTATTTTGGATTACGACAACGGGCAGATAATGCTCAAATAATTGAAGAAATACACCAGTTTTTTAACTACGTCGGGCGCTTATATTATTCTAAAGGAGCAGCGCCAACACATAATAGCGGGTTAACACAACCAGCGATATATTATAGGGTGACGAAAAACGAAGAACTCCAGGAAATAATCGCTCATTTTGATAAATATCCGTTGCAAAGCTTAAAAAAGCGAGATGCCTACAAGATTTGGCGCGAAATGGTGATTTATAAGAAAGATCATTATCGAGATATTGATTATGATACGATTAGGAGGCTCGCCGATTCTTTGTCTCAGGCGAATTCAAAGAGCAGGGTTTATAAACGTCACACTAGATAATGAGTAAGGTATTTGCGATTTGTAATCAGAAGGGCGGCACTGGCAAAACAACGTCGGCAATTAATATTGCCGCCTATATGGCATTGGCAGGAAAGAGGGTGCTGCTTGTAGATCTTGATCCACAGGCGAATGCAACAAGCGGCGTTGGTATTGACCGGCATCAGATAAAGCAGAGCACATACCACATACTTCTCGAGGAACTCAGCGTCGGGGAGATAATCCAAAAAACAGCCATCCCGAATCTATTCCTTGCTCCGGCAAACCTGGATCTGACCGGAGCCGAGGTCGAATTGGTCAGCGCTCTCGGCCGCGAATACCGTCTTAAAAAATCCCTTGCTGCGGTCCGCGCCGAATATGACTTTATCATTATCGACTCTCCGCCGTCATTGGGCCTTCTGACCATAAACTCGCTTTCCGCAGCTGATTCGATCCTGATCCCTGTGCAATGCGAATATTACGCGCTCGAGGGGCTGACACAGTTGAATAACACGTTTAACCTGGTGAAAAACAATCTGAATCAGGGGTTGGCCATACAAGGCGTTATTCTTACCATGGCTGACTTCAGGACAAACCTGACAAAAGAAGTCATCAACGAAGTCAAAAAGAATTTTCCAGGCCACGTATATGATACGGTTATACCGAGGAGCATTAGACTGAGCGAAGCTCCGAGTTATGGCAAGCCAATAGCGATATACGACAAAGACAACATCGGCGCTAAA
Organism: Candidatus Omnitrophota bacterium; assembly: GCA_017992455.1. Taxonomy (GTDB): domain Bacteria; phylum Omnitrophota; class Gorgyraeia; order Gygaellales; family Profunditerraquicolaceae; genus JAGOOP01. The sequence continues at coordinate 15,522 of JAGOOP010000003.1, forward strand.
AAATACGAGCAATTGACAATGGAGATTTTAGGAAGCACAACCGTATCATCAGATAAAAATTTTGATACGGTTATGCATGAACCACAGTCACAGGAGGCTTGAAGATCATGGAACATAGAGCGCTTGGCAAGGGCCTGAATGCTTTGATACCGGAATCGCCGCAGGAAAAGGGATCGCGCGTTTTAACGTTAAGCGTTACTCAGATCAAGCCAAATCCGTTTCAGCCAAGAGAGAATTTCAGCCAGGAAGAAATGGCTGAGCTGGTCGGTTCGATCAGGGAAAAGGGTGTTATACAGCCCGTGCTTGTCAGGGCGCGGCCTGACGGTTATGAGTTGATCGCAGGAGAGCGCAGACTGCGCGCTGCCCGGATGCTTAATATGCAGGAGATCCCGGCGATCATAAAAGATGTTGATGACAAGGATTCTCTGGAGCTGGCATTGATCGAGAATATTCAGCGGCAGAACCTGAACGCGATCGAAGAAGCGCGCGCATACCAGTATCTCATTGACAAATATCAGATGACCCAGGATGAGCTGAGCCAGGTCATGGGCAGGGCGCGCGTATCGGTAACGAATGTGCTTCGTTTGCTCAAGCTTCCCAGGGAGATACAGGACGAGATCAAGAGCGGCCGCATTTCATTCGGCCACGGCAGGGCATTGCTTGAAGTGAACGATGAGAACAGGCAGAGATTTTTGACGCAGATAGCCATTTCTAAGTCGTTGTCTGTAAGAGAGTTAGAGAGTCTTATCAAGAATTTACGGCCGCGCAAAAACAAGCTTACCGTGAAGATGGGCACTGTTGATCCGGTAGTGGCTGTGCTTGAGACCCAGCTGCAGCAGGCCCTGGCGACAAAGGTGAAGATCGTCAAAAGGAAAAAAAGGGGCCACATCGTTATCGAGTTTTATTCCCAGGAGGACCTGGAGCGCATCGTTGACAAACTACGAGGAGAAACGAACACATGATGCAGTCAGTGCTTATTCTTATTAAACCCGATGGCTTGAAAAAATCCCTGACCGGCAATATCCTGACGCGGCTTTCGGAGACGAAGCTGGAGATCGTCGCGGCAAAAATGGTCCGCGTGACCGATACATTGGCGCAAGAGCATTACTGCCATCTCAAGGACAAGCCGTTCTTCCCCGAGCTGATCGAATATCTGAAGGGCGAACTGCACGACAGGAAGAAGGTCATGGCCCTGGTGTACTGGGGAAGGGATGCGATCAAGAAATGCCGCGAGATGGCGGGCGCGACCAATCCCGAAGAGGCGGATCCCACGTCGATCAGGGGCTCATACGGCAGGATCACGACCAAGGGTCTGTACGAGAACGTGATCCATGTTTCGTCGAATGAGGATGAGGCACAGCGCGAGATCAGGCTGTGGTTTTCCCCCGACGAGATCATCGTCGACCTGTATCCGGTGAAGAACGAAGTCAAAAAAGAAGTCCATATAAAAAGCTGGGCATAAACCAAGGGGCGCACATGATCCAGAGCATGACAGGGTTCGGCAGAAGCGAACAGAAAATAGAACCGTTCGGGCTTATCACCGTCGAGATCCGCAGTATCAATCACAAGTTCCTTGAGACGGTGGTGCATGTGCCCGAGGGGTTCCTGTCGCTCGAGGACAAGATCAAGAAGGAGATCGAGTCGCGGGTCCAGCGCGGCAGGATCACCTGCGTGGTCACCGTGTCGGGCGGGTCCGGCCGCGACGTCGTGATCAACGAGCGGCTGTTGAAAAAATACCTCGCATCGATCAAATCGATCAGCGGCAAATACCATATCGCAGGCGCGGTGAATATCAATAATCTCATCAACATGCCCGGGGTCCTGTCCCTGACCGAGAACCGCAAGCCCGTGCTGAAGATCCTGCCGCAGATCAAGGCGCTCGTCGCAAAAGCCGTGTCGGAGCTGATACGCATGCGCCGGCAAGAAGGCCAGGCGATCGTCAAGTTTTTGTGTGAGCGCAATGACCAGATCGCAGGCGATATCGCGATGGTAAAGGACCGTTTCGTCAAGGTCGTCAAGCAGAAAGCGGCGAAATTTCCGACGGATTCGGAGCGCACCGCGTTCCTGAAGGAATCCGATATCAACGAGGAGCTCGAGCGCATCGAGTATCATGTGCATAATTTCAAGAGCAAGCTGTCATTAAGCGGCCCGGTGGGCAAGGAGCTCGACTTTATTTCCCAGGAGATGCAGCGCGAGGCCAATACCATGGGCGCCAAGTCATGCGACGCGCTTATCTCCGGCAGGGTCGTGCAGATCAAAAGCAGTATTGAAAAAACGCGCGAGCAGCTGCAGAATATCGTGTAGCGGTGTCGCAAAAAACAGGGGCGCATTGAAAGCACAGGGCGCGATCATCGTATTATCCGGGCCTTCGGGTTCGGGCAAGACCACGCTGGCGGAAATGCTCGTGCGGCATGCCGCGCTCAGGAAGAAATTGTGCCGGTCGATCTCGGTCACCACGCGGCCCCGCCGCACCGGCGAGCGGCACGGGCGCGATTATTTTTTCATAAGCGAAGCGGAGTTTTTGCGCAGGCGCCGGGCGAAAAAAATCCTTGAATGGACCAGGTATTTGGGTTATTATTACGGGACAGATAAGGATCTCGTCGAAGCGCGGCTCGAGCGGTTCGCGGGGATCGTGCTCTGTCTGGACGTTAACGGCGCGCTGCGGGTCAAACGGATGTTCCCGTCGCGCGCGGTCATCATTTTTATACTGCCGCCGTCGCTGGGGGAACTGTCCCGCAGGATACGGGCCCGCGCCGCTTCCACCACTGAGGCGGAGATCGGCCGGCGGCTTGCCGTTGCGCAGGACGAGCTTAAAGCGGCGCGCGGATACGATTTTCGGGTGAAAAACAAGGATCTGAAAAAGGCGATCAGCAGCCTGGTCAGGATCGTCAGGCGCGCAATGGCTGAAAACGACGGGAAATAGCTAAGGAGAAAGAGGAATGGCGCATATGGCTTTGGAGAAACTGCTGGATAAAACCGAGGGGTCGGTATATAAATTGGTCGTTCTTGCGTCCCGGCGCGCATTGGAGCTTGCCGAGGGGCAGCCAAAGCTGGTGGAGGGGTCCTCAACAGCCACGAAACCGTCGATCATCGCCCTGCAGGAGATCGGAGCGAACAAGCTGCTTGCGAAGGCGAAGGAACACGATGCCAAAAAATAAACAGGTCGTTCTCGGCGTTACGGCCAGCGTCGCCATTTACAAGGCGTGCGAGATCGTGCGCAGGCTTCAGGACGCGGGCATGAGCGTGACCGTGGTCATGACCGGGGACGCGAAGCAATTCATACAGCCGCGGCTGTTCGAGGCGGTGTCGGGGAACAAAGCGTATAGCGCGATGTTCGAGGAAGCGGTCGAATGGGATATCGAACACGTTTCGCTGGCGCAAAAAGCGGACCTTGTGCTTATCGCGCCGGCAACGGCGAACGTCATCGCAAAAATAGCGGCGGGTATCTGCGACGATCTTTTGACGTGCGTCGTGTGCGCGACTGAAGCGCCGGTCCTGATCTGCCCGGCGATGAACGACCGGATGTACCTGAACAAGATCACGCAGGCGAACATAGAGAAGCTGCAGAAGCTGGGATACTGTTTTGTGCAGCCCAGAAAAGGCAATCTTGCCTGCGGCAAAGCCGGAATCGGCTGCTTGGCTGAGGTCGAAGCCATTGTCAAGGAAGCCCGGCGGCTTCTTGCATAATTAGATTTGGCGACGTAGCCAAGTGGTAAGGCAACTGTCTGCAAAACAGTTATTCAGCGGTTCGAGTCCGCTCGTCGCCTCCAGATAGCATTGTCGGGAAACACAATATGCCCAGGGCATATAAAGAGTTACGCCTGACAGGTTCTAATCTTTGGTATGTTGTAGGTCTTATTACCACAGATGGTTGTTTGTCAAACGATCATCGGCATATTGATATTACGTCGAAGGATTATCAGCTGCTCAAAGCAGTTAAATCCGCCGCCTCTTTGACAAATAAAATAACGGATAAGTATAACGGCCGTGGACAAAAGTCCTATCGTATCGGGCTTGCAAATCGAAAATTCTATGATTTCTTGCTTTCCGTAGGACTGATGACGAATAAATCGTTGATTCTCGGTCCCATTGACGTTCCGCGCGAATATTTTGCCGATTTTTTAAGGGGCGTAATAGACGGAGATGGCTGCATACGCACATGGATACACCCGACAAATCATGGCAAGCAATGGAGCCTGCGGGTTTATTCCGGGTCCCGAAGATTCCTTCTGTGGCTGAGAGATATGGTCACGCAGCAATTCAGCGTCACGGGCAGTATGCATGTAAATGATACCAAAGCCAATCCCTGTTGGATCCTTAAATACGGGAAAATGGCTGCTCGTGAAATATGCCGTCGATGCTATTATCCTCGGTGCATTGGTTTGAACAGAAAGATCGTCTTGGCAGGAAAGTGTGTTAACGCGCGTTTTGGCTGGGGGAGAAGCAAGACGGTTTTGAACCATTAATAAACTTGCCGAGGTGTTGGAACTGGCAGACAATGTGGACTTAAAATCCACCGTCCGCAAGGGCATGAGGGTTCGACTCCCTCCCTCGGCACATTGACAATCATAGTAGATACGGGCTCATAGCTCAGCCCCGCGCAAAAAGCGCGCGGGACTCCTCGGGATGCACAGCGCATCCCTCGTCGTTGGTTTAAAGGAGTTCGCTATGAGCTATTGACAATTACAGCAGATACGGGCTCATAGCTCAGCCCCGCGCCTTTGGCGCGGGACTCCTCGGGATGCCGGCGCATCCCTCGTCGTTGGTTTTAAGGAGTTCGCTATGAGCTATTGACAATTACAGTAGATACGGGCTCATAGCTCAGTTGGTTAGAGCGTTTCCTTGACATGGAAAAGGCCGGAGGTTCAAGTCCTCCTGGGCCCACCATATTTTTAGATATGAACCTCGATACACTCAGACATTCATGCTCGCACGTGATGGCCGTGGCGGTCAAACAGCTCTGGCCGGGCGCCAAAGTCGCGATCGGCCCGTCCATCGAGGACGGGTTTTATTACGATTTCGACAAGAAAGAGCCGTTTACCGACGATGACCTTGCCCGGATCGAAGAGCGCATGGCAGAGATCATCAAAAAGAACGAGTCCTTCGTGCGCGAGGATCTGTCGAAAAAAGACGCGATCGATCTGTTCACGAAACTCGGCGAGGATTACAAGGTCGAGCTGATCAGGGCTATTCCCGACGAGACAGTGTCGATTTACCGGACCGGCCCTGATTTCGTGGACCTGTGCCGCGGCCCGCATATCGCTTCGACCGGCCAGATCAAGGCGTTCAAATTATTGTCGGTCGCAGGCGCGTACTGGCACGGCATCGAGACCAATCCCATGCTCCAGCGCATCTACGGGACCTGTTTTGAGACGAAGCCTGAGCTCGATCAACATCTTAAATCGCTCGAAGAAGCAAAACTGCGGGACCACCGCAAGCTCGGCCCCGGATTGGAGCTCTTTGATATTTATCAGGATATCGCAGGCCCGGGCCTGGTGTTCTATCATCCCAAAGGCGCGCTCGTGCGCAAGCTGATCGAGGATTATGAAAAGGCCGAGCATCTCAAGCGCGGATACCAGCTCGTCGTGACCCCGCATATCATGCAGGCGGAACTGTGGATGACCTCCGGCCATTACGATTATTACAAAGAGAACATGTACACGTTCAAGATCGAGGACCGGGAATTCGTCCTCAAGCCCATGAACTGCCCGGGCCATATCCTGATATATAAATCGAAGATACGCAGTTACAAAGATCTGCCGATCCGGCTGTTCGAGCTCGGCACCGTGTACCGCCACGAAAAAGCCGGCGTCATGCACGGATTGCTGCGCGTGCGCGGCTTTACGCAGGACGACGCGCACATATTCTGCCTGCCGGCGCAGGTCCGCGACGAGATCAAGGCAGCGGTCGGATTCGTGTTCGATACCATGAAGGTGTTCGGATTCGAGCATATGGATATCGAGTTGAGCACACGGCCGGCGAAATCGATCGGGTCCGACGAGGATTGGAACACGGCAACGGCGGCGCTCGAGGATTCGCTCAAAGGCCTCGGCCTGGCATATGAGGTCAACGAGGGCGACGGCGCGTTTTACGGCCCCAAGATAGACATCAAATTAAAAGACGCGCTGAAACGGTCGTGGCAGTGCGCGACCATCCAGTGCGATTTCAATCTGCCCAAACGCTTTTCGCTCGAATATGTGGACGCGGACGGAACGGCGAAACAGCCGATCATGCTCCACCGCGTGCTGCTGGGCAGCGTCGAGCGGTTTACCGCCTGCCTTACCGAGCATTATGCGGGCGCGTTCCCGGTGTGGCTTGCGCCCGTGCAGGCAACGGTGATCCCGGTGAGGGAGGATTTCAGCGCGTACGGCAAAGAGGTCGTCGATGCGCTCGTGCAGGGCGGCATACGCGCGGACATGGATGCGCGCAGCGAAACGCTCAACAAGCGGATCCGCCAGGCGGAAGTCAACAAGGTTCCTTATATTCTGGTTGTGGGTGAACGCGAGCTGACGTCGAAGCAGGTATCGGTGCGCAAGCGCCGCGAAGGCGACAAAGGTTCGATGGCGCTCGATGCCTTTATCGAGCAGGTCGGCCGCGAGATTATGGACCGGGCGCAGTAAGTAGTGCGGCCAGTCCGGCGCGACGCGCCGGAAAGGCGGCGTACGTACATGCAGCCAAACAGGAGGTGGGGTTATAAAAAAGTTCATTCGTGTCAACGAGCGGATCCGCGTGCCCGAGGTCCGGCTGATCGGGGCGGAAGGGAACCAGCTGGGTATCGTTTCGACGGACAAGGCAAGGGAAATAGCGCAGCAAAGCGAGCTCGATCTCGTCGAGGTGGCGCCCCAGTCGGTCCCGCCGGTATGCAGGATCATGGACTTCAGCAAGTTCAAGTACGACCAGGAAAAGAAAGAGCGGGAGGCCAAGAAGCATCAGAAGGCCGGCCGCATCAAGGAGATCCGCCTTCACCCCAACATCGACGAACATGACTTTCAGATAAAGGTAAAACAGGCACTCGGTTTTATAAAAAAGAAGGACCGGGTTAAGGTCGACCTGTTTTTCAGAGGCAGGCAGATCGAGCATATGGACCTGGGCAGGAAGCTGATCGACAAATTCATCGCCGATACGCGCAACGACGCCCTGCTTGAAAAAGAGCCTTCCATGGAAGGCAGGCTGATCACGATGATGCTCGCGCCGAAAAAATAAACGAAAGGTAATTGCGGCTATGAAGAAACTGAAGACGAAAAAAGGCGTTGCAAAACGGTTCAAACTGACGAAGAAGGGCAGGGTCAAGTTCCGCCCGTCGGGCAAAAGCCATTTGAACACGAACAAGAAAGCGGATAAGCTGCGCAGGCTGCGCCAGGCGAAAACGCTTCCCAACAAAAAGGATGAGCAGCAGCTGCGGCGCATGCTGCCTTACGGATAAGGAGTTCGAGCATGTCAAAGATCAAACACAGCGGTGCAACAAAACGAAGAAAAAAGAGGATCCTCGCGCGCGCCAAGGGCTTCAGGCTCAAGCGGTCCAAGCAGTTCCAGCACGCGCGCCGCGCGGTCATGAAGGCGCTGACCTACGCGTTCCGCGACCGCAAGAAGCGCAAGATCGAGTTCCGCGGGATATGGATCGCGCGCATCAACGCGTTGTGCAGGCAGGAAGGGATATCGTACAGCAGATTCATGGCGGGATTGAAAAAAGCAAAGGTCGCGCTTGACCGCAAGTCCCTTGCGGCGATCGCGGTATCCGATGAGCCGGTATTCAAAAAGCTCATCGAGCTCGCCAGGAAATAAAGCGGGTCATGTACATCATAATCGTCGGGTGCGGAAGGGTCGGATCTGAGCTGGCGCAATTGCTCTCGGCAGAGGGCCACAATGTCGTCATCGTCGACCGTTCCCCCGCATCGTTCGAGCGCCTCGGCAATACCTTCAACGGACTGACGTTCGTCGGCAACGGCTTTTCGCTCGAACTTCTGCGCCAGGCAGGCATCGAAAAGGCCGACGCGTTCTGCGCGGTCACCAACGGCGATAATACGAATTTGATCTCCGCGCAGGTGGCGCGCAAGATATTCAATGTCCCGAAGGTCATCGCCCGCATCTACGACCCGCGCCGGGCGAATATTTATTCGGCGCTCGGCCTCGATATCCTCAGCGGCACCATCCTGTTCGCTTCAATGATCCGCGACAAGATCGTGGAAAGCCGTTTTTCCAGCTATCTTATCGAATCAAAAGATGTCGGCGTGCTTGAGGTCGAGGTAAAAGACGATCTTGCCGGCAAGACGATCGCGGATATAAACATCCCCGGAGAATTCATGGTCGTTGCCGTGCGGAGGCTTGCCGGCGTCACGATCCCGGAGCCGAAGACCGCGGTCATGAAAAAAGACGTCCTGATGGCCGTCGTGAAGGTCGACGTGCTCGAGAAGATAAAGAAGAAACTGAACCTTGCAGGCGGGTGATCGCCATGTACATCATAATCGTCGGCGCGGGTAAAGTCGGATATTTCCTTGCCAAGCGGCTGATCGCCGGCAGGCATACGGTCAGCATCGTCGAGAAGGACAAGGCGCTGTGCGAAGAGATCGCCAAGGAACTCGAGGCGATGGTCATCAACGGCGACGGGTGCGACCCCGTCATTCTTGAGGAAGCAGGGATCAAGCGCGCGGAGGTCGTTGCCGCGGTGACCGGGGACGACGAGGATAATCTTATCATCTGCCAGCTCTGCAAGGAGTTGTTCAAGGTCAACCGTACGGTCGGCCGCGTGAACAATCCCGATAACGAACGCACGTTTGCGGAGCTCGGGGTGGACGTTCCGGTTGACGCCACCATGATCATCGGCAAGATCATCGAGGGGGAAGTTTCTTTTGCCGATTTCGTGAACCTTATGTCGTTCAAGCGGGGGAAGCTGTCGATCGTGCGCATCGACCTGCCTGCGAATTCGCCCGTGACCAATAAAAAGGTCAAGGACGTGCGCCTTCCCGGGGATTCCGTGCTTGTGTCGATCGTCAGGCACGACGATGTCATCGTGCCCAAGGGCGATACCGTCTTTATGCCGGGCGACGATATCATCGCGATCACCGGCGTAGGGAACGAATCGCAGTTGCTGGCGCTGTTCTACGGAAAGCTGTAGTGCCATGAAACTGAAGCCGGGTGTTATTTTAAACGCCGCATTCGGGATATTTGCCGAGCTTTTGTATGCCGCCGCCATCATGCTGTCCGCGCTTGCGGTCTGCCTGGCGTTCTCCCTGATAAAGCCATGATCCTGAAGCCGCGCCTCGAAGACGTCAAGCTGATCGGGTTCTATCTGAGCAAGATCATCCTCGCGCTCGGAGCGTCGATGGCGCTGCCCCTGGCCGTGTCCCTTGCCCTGGCGGAATTCAGCCCCGCCGCCGATTTCGCCATCGGCATCGAGATCGCGCTTATCTGCGGCCTTGCGATGCAGCGGGTCTGCCGGACCGACCGGGACCTGCGCTGGATGCACGGGATGATCGTCGTGTCTTTGTCATGGGTCGCGGCCATGTTCCTCGCAGCGGTGCCGCTGTATTTAAGCGGCCACTGGGCATCGTTTCTCGACGCATGCTTCGATACCATGTCCGGTTTCGCAACGACCGGCCTGGCCCTCGCGCAGGACCTCGACCACATGTCATACGGACATAATTTCTGGCGCCATCTTATCATGTTCATCGGCGGCCAGGGCATCGTGATCGTTGCGTTGTCGTTCTTTGTCAAGGGCCTTTCCGGCGCGTTCAAGATGTACGTCGGGGAGGCGCGCGATGAAAAGATCCTGCCCAACGTGATCCAGTCGAGCCGCTTCATCTGGCTCGTCAGCTTTGTGTTCCTTGTCATCGGTACCGCGGTGCTGGGGATTGCCGGAATGCTGAACGGTATGCGGCCGTTCAACGCTTTTTTTCACGGCATCTGTATTTTTATCACGGCGTTCGACACCGGCGGTTTTGCGCCGCACTCGCAGAGCATCCTGTATTATCACAGCGCCGCCTATGAAATCATTACCGTTGTCATCATGATCATGGGCGCGATTAATTTTAAGCTGCACTATCATTTGTGGACCGGGCGCCGCAGGGAGATCCTGAGCAATATCGAGAGCCGCACTTTTTTTATCAGCGTGTTCATCGTTTTTTTTATTGTCGCCGCGGGGTTGCGCGCGGCCGGGATGTATCCGCAGGCCGGCGTTTTATTCCGTAAGGGCTTTTATCAGCTTATTTCGGGCCATACGGGCACCGGCTTTCAAACGATCTATCCCGGGCAGTTCCTGTCCGATTGGAACGATCTGGCGGTCGTCGGCATCATTATCGCCATGGCATTCGGCGGCGCGGTATGTTCCACGACCGGCGCCATCAAGATGGTCAGGCTCGGCGTTATCTCAAAGGCGTTCATACAGGACGTCAAGCGCATCCTCTTGCCTGAACGGGCGGTCGTGCAGCAAAAGTTCCATCACATCAGGGAGGTTTTTCTTGATGATAAGATCGTTCGCACGGCGCTCATCATCACTTTTGCGTACATCGTTCTTTACGGGCTCGGTTCTCTCGTCGGCATGCTGTACGGCTATCCGTTCCTGAAGTCCCTGTTTGAGTCCACGTCTGCGGCGGCGAACGTGGGTTTATCATGCGGTATTACCGCTCCCGCCATGCCCGCAGGATTAAAAGTCACGTATATCGTGCAGATGTGGGCGGGCAGGCTCGAGTTCATGTCCGTGTTGACGCTGCTTGGATTCCTCGTCGCCGCGGTCAAGGGGAAGCGATGAGGATGCGCGTCTGCGCGGCGATGTGCGCGGCAATGCTCTTTGCCGGCGCGGCAGCGTGCGCGGCGCAAACGGTTTCCAGCGAAGAGCTGATAGCACGGCCGAAGGATTTCGACGGCACGGCCGTCGTGTTCCGCGGCGAGGTGATCGGCGATATCATGATACGCGGCGGATATGCGTGGATCAATGTCCATGACGGCACGGCTGCGATCGGCGTGTGGGCGGCTGCCGCAATGGCCCGCGGGATCGCCCATGCGGGGAATTTCAGGCATTCGGGAGATATTGTAGAGATCGAAGGGACGTTCAACCGCGCCTGCGTCGAGCACGGCGGGGATATGGATATTCACGCGCAGGTCATGAAGGTGGCGAGCCCCGGAGCGCCGCGGATGACCTGCAGCCTGAACAAAGTAAAAAAAGACTGGGTGATCAAACTTTTAGGAGTTGTGGCGATCGTATGGATATTGACGCTATTAAAAACTCGGTGACACAAGAGCTGGGTAATGTTTCCTCGAACGCCGACCTTGATGCGTTACGCGTCAGGTATCTGGGCAGAAAAGGCGTCCTGGCCGACCTGACCGGATCGATACCGTCGCTGCCGCCGGACCAGCGCGGCGCATTCGGCAAGCGGGTGAACGAGCTCAAGGGGCTGCTTGCCTCGATGTTCGATGAGAAACAGCGGTCGCTCGGGGCCGATGCCGTTGCGCGCGCCGGAGAAAAGCCCGATATGGGCATGCCCGGTATTGCCCAGGACGTGGGCAGGCTTCATGTGCTGACGCAGGTCATCAACGAGATATGCGATATATTCACCCGCATGGGATTTTTGATCGTCGACGGCCTTGAGGTCGAAACGGAATACAATAATTTCACGGGCCTGAATATTCCGCTCGAACATCCCTCGCGCGAAGCGTTCGACACGTTCTACCTTAAAGACCTCGGTGCATCCGCGCTCGGCAGGCCCGCGTCTGACGGAAAATTGCTTTTACGGTCGCAGACCTCCTCGGTGCAGATATCGGTCATGAAAGAGAATAAGCCGCCCCTTGCGGTTGTCGCGCCCGGGCGGGTTTACCGGCCCGATGCGGTTGACGCGTCGCATTCGTTCATGTTCCATCAGATCGAAGGTTTCTTGGTGGACAAAGGGGTCAGGTTCTCCGACCTGAAGGGCACGCTTGAATTCTTTGCCCGGGCCGTGTTCGGCCAGGATATCAGGATGCGGTTCAGGCCGCACTTTTTTCCGTTCACCGAGCCCTCGGCCGAGATCGATATCTCATGCATCATCTGTAAAGGCAAGGGCTGTTCCGTGTGCGGCAAGAAGGGATGGCTTGAGATCCTCGGGTCCGGCATGATCCACCCGAATGTATTCAGGAATGTCGGGTATGACCCGGAAAAATATACCGGTTTTGCGTTCGGCATGGGCGTTGAGCGCATCGCCATGCTCAAATACGGCATCAATGATATACGGCTTTTTTATGAGAACGACCTGCGCTTTTTAAGGCAGTTTTAAACCATGAAGACCACCTATAACTGGATCAGGGAATTCGTCGATGTCGATATGCCGCCGGAGGAACTCGCGGATAAGCTGACCATGGCGGGCATCGAGGTCAAGGCCGTTGAGTCCAGGCACGGCGATTTTGTGTTCGAGATCGAGATCACCTCGAACAGGCCTGACTGGCTCAGCGTGCTGGGGATCGCCCGGGAAGTGGCGGCGGTGACGGGGAAAAAGCTGAAGCCGGTCCCTGCGCTGCGTCGCGCGGCTGTATCCGGCAAGAAACGGGCGCAGGCGCGCGGCACGGCGGCGTGCCCGTGGCAGGTCCGCATCGAAGACCGCGAGGACTGCCCGCTGTACACGGCCAGGATCCTGTCGCATGTGGCGGTCGGCCCTTCCCCGGACTGGCTGCGCCGTCGCCTCGAACTGGTCGGATGCCGCAGCGTCAACAACGTCGTCGATATTACGAATTACTGCCTGTATGAAATGGGAGAGCCGCTGCATGCGTTCGACGCGGATACGCTTGCCCCGGGAGAGATCGTCGTGCGCCGGGCAAAGCAGGGCGAAAAGATAACGACGATCGACGGACAGGACCGGGCATTGGATCCGTCGGTGCTGGTCATCGCCGATTCCCAAAAGCCGGTCGCGGCCGCAGGGGTCATGGGAGGCAAAGCGACCGAGGTGACGGAGCGGACAAAAAACGTTATTCTGGAAGCGGCCATATTCAGGCCCGTTGTTGTCAGGCGCGGCAGGCAGTCCCTCGGGCTTCAGAGCGAAGCGTCGTACAGGTTCGAGCGGGGGATCGATCCGGGCATTATCGCAATAGCGTCGGACCGTGCCGCAGGCCTTATCCAAAAATTGTGCGCAGGCAGTATCGAAGGCGCGGCAAGCTCGCCTGCTGTCAGGTGCCGGCCCCGGACCGTTGCGCTGTCCGAAACGGCTGTCAGCGAAGTCCTGGGCGTTTCGCTTCCCGCGTCCCGCATAAAGAGCATTCTTTCGTCGCTGGGATTCGTTGTCAGGACGAAACGCACGGGGAGCCTTGCGGTTTCCGTGCCCACGCACCGGCAGGATGTCTGCGCCGGGATCGATCTGATCGAAGAAACGGCGCGCATATACGGGTTCGACCGGATCCCCTCAAGCCTTGCGGCAGTGAAGCTGCAGGCCGCGGGCGACGACACATACCGCCGCATCTGCGGGGTTAAATCTATATTGACGGGCCTTGGCCTTGACGAGGTCATCACCTATAGCATGCTTGACAAGCAGTCGCTTGCGGGTTTCTGGGGGGATGATGCGGCGCTGGCCGCGATAGCGAATCCGCTCAGCGAAGAACAGGAATTCCTGCGGCCCGTGCTCATGCCCGGCGTGGTCGCAAGCGCCGCTTACAATCTGCGGCAGCAGCAGGAGTATATATCGGTTTTCGAGATAGCAAAGACGTATCAGCTGCGGCAGGGCCGTTTGCACGAGAATTATCATGTCTGCGCCGCGCTCTGCGGCCGGAAATCGGTGTGGCTCGAGCAGGATAAGCGCCGCATGGCCGACAGCCCGGCGTTCCTGCACCTGAAAGGGATCACGGCTGTTCTGTTCGACCGCTGCCGCGTCGGGCCGTACCGGTTCGCCGCCGTTGATGCGGGCCGGGTCGATATCATGGGCCCGAACGGCGCATTAGGGACGATGCGCAGGATAGGCAAAGACGTTCTCGACCGCCTCGCGGTCAAGAACAGGGATATGTATGCGGTTGAACTGTCGCTGAACGGCATCCTCGGCGCAGGCAGGCGCGAGTGCCGGTTCGAACAGCTCTGCCGGTATCCGGGCATCTGCCGGGACATCAGCATCGTCGTTCAGGACAGCGTCGAGACATCGGAAGTCGTCGAACATATCAAACAGCACGGCGGGGAGTTTTTACAGCGTGTGGCAATCAGCGATTTTTACAAAGGCAAGCCCATACCCGACGGCCATAAGAATCTGACCGTGTCCTGTTTTTACCGCTCGGCCGCGCGGACGCTGCAGGAAGACGAAGTGAATGCGGCGCACCACGCGGTCATCGAGCGCCTCAAGGAACGGTTTCAGGCGGCGATCCGGTAGCTGCTTGACAAGGGCCGTTGCGGCGTGGTATACTTTGGTTGCAATAACGCTCTTTTATATCCCTGCCGTGTTCGTTGGCAATGCTTGACAATAGGTGAACCAACACAATATGTATGGGAGCTTCGATTCTTCTACGCCTTGGCGTAAAGAGAGAGCACCCACCTGATACCGTAAGGTTCAGCCGTCGAGCGCCAACGACACAGTGCGGGGATTTTTTTTTCGAGCCCGCCCTGTTCTCGGAAAAATAATCCTGTGCGATGTCTTGCATCGCACGGGAGTACCTATGAAAAAAAATTCATTAGACACAGACCTTTTCTCCAAAGAGCAGGCGGAAAAAGACTTCAAGGCCCTCCCCCTTGCCGCCCGCATGCGGCCGCAGCGCCTTGAAGATTTTATCGGACAGGAACATGTCCTGGGCCCGGGCAAGCTCCTGCGCCGCGCGATCGAGGCGGACCGCATGAGTTCGATCATCCTGTTCGGCCCGCCGGGATGCGGCAAGACCTCGCTGGCCGTATGCATTGCCGGCGTGACGAAATCCTTTTATGCCGCCATCAACGCGACGACCTCCAGCGTCGATGAGATGCGAAAAGCGATCGCGCAGGCAAAACTGCGCCGCGCAAACGAGGGAGCCCGGACGATCCTTTTTATCGACGAGATACACCGGTTCAACAAGGCCCAGCAGGACGTTCTTCTTCCCGACGTCGAACAGGGCAACCCCGTGCTCATCGGCGCGACCGTCCATAATCCGTTTTTCTACATCGCATCCCCACTGGTATCCCGTTCTCTGGTGCTGGAATTAAAACCCTTGCAGGACAGCCAGATAATCGAGATCATGCAGGCCGCATTGAAGGATACAGCGCGCGGCCTTGGCGCGTTCAAGGTGCGGATGGATAACAAGGCGCTTGAATTCCTCGCGAAGGTCTGTGAAGGCGACGCGCGCAGGGCGCTCAATGCGCTCGAGCTGGGCGTTCTGACCACCCCAAAGAGGAAAGACGGCTCGATCCGTTTTTCCCTCGAGACCGCTGCCGAGTCCATACAGAAAAAGCCCGTCGTCTATGACAGGGACGAGGACGGCCATTACGATACCGCCAGCGCGTTCATCAAATCAATGCGCGGGTCCGATCCCGACGCTGCGATCTACTGGATGGCGAAAATGCTGTATGCCGGAGAGGACCCGCGGTTCATCGCCCGGCGGGTGTGCATCCTCGCCGCAGAGGACGTCGGCAACGCAGACCCGCTCGCGCTCGTTCTGGCAAATGCGGCTTTGCAGGTCGCCGAGTTCGTCGGCATGCCGGAAGCGCGCATACCGCTTGCCCAGGCGGTCACCTATGTCGCGTGCGCGCCCAAATCCAATGCCGCGTATCTTGCCGTCGATAAGGCGTATGGGGATATCGAATCGGGCAGGGTGCAGGAAGTGCCGGATCATCTTAAAAGCACGGCATACGCCGCGGCCGCGAAGCTCGGCCACGGCAAAGGGTATAAATACAGCCACGATTATCCGGGCCATTACGTTGACCAGAAATACACGCCGCTGCCGGTTAAGTACTATTTCCCGACGGACATCGGCTATGAAGCGAAGATCAAGGCGCGGATGGAGAAGCTAAAACAGGGGGACGGTGCTCACGGGCGGGGGCAGGCCCCCGACGAGGCTCAGCCCCGCCCGTGAGAACCGTCCCTATTATTTCGGAGACCATATGATCATCACGGAACAGAAGCCGCTGGAAGAGATCCTCGAAAGCCTCGCCGGAAAAACGAAGATATTTCTCGCAGGCTGCGGGGATTGCGCGACCGCGTGCAGGACAGGCGGTGAAGCGCAGATGCTGGACATGAAAAAGCTTCTCGAAGAGAAGGGCAAAGTTGTTACCGGGATATGCATCCCCGATGCGACGTGCGTTGCGGCAAAATTGAAAACCGCCCTCGCCGGCCATTTGCCGGCTCTGCGGCAGTCCGAGGCGGTCGTTGTATTCAGCTGCGGCCTCGGCGTGCAGTCGTTCAAAGACAATGACCGGCTCAGGTTAACGGTTCTGCCGGGCTGTAATTCTCTTTCCGGCGCAGTGCTTGACGGCCAGGGCAATCTCTGGGAGAAATGCGCCATGTGCGGCCAGTGCGTGCTCGGGAAGACCGCCGGCATCTGCCCTGTTGCGCTGTGCCCGAAAGGCCTTTTGAACGGGCCGTGCGGCGGCATGAACAAGGGGAAGTGCGAGCTTGACTCAGAACGCGACTGCGTATGGGTGCTTATATACAGGGAAGCCGAAAAAAAACAGCAGGCAGAGGCGCTCAATAAAATACAGCCGCCGCGGGACTATAAAAAAACCGTACGGCCTCATTCGCTGATCGTGAACCAACCCGCAGTAAAATAATATATGGCACGCAAACGCAACGACATAGCGTTGACAAAAGAAGCAATTCGTAATAAAATCTTAGTGAGACTTAAAACCCAGAAGGAGGATATAAGGGCCCGGAAAAGCGCCGTTATTTCCAAGAGGCTGTTCCGGACCCGGGCGTTCAAGCAGGCTGTAACAGTGATGTTTTACAAGGCATTTACGGGTGAGGTCGATACCGACAGCATGATCAAAGCAGCTCAAAAATCAGGCAAGATCGTCGTAGTTCCTGTTTGCGGCGAACATAGAACATTAATTCCCTGTATCCTCAAGGACGGAGCGCGGCTGTTGCGCGGCCCGTACGGGATAGGGGAACCTGCAATCAAGAGATCCGTGCCCCTGCGCTCCATCGACCTGGTCATCGTGCCGGGTATCGCGTTTACCAAAAACGGCAAACGACTGGGCAGAGGCAAAGGATACTACGACCGCTTCTTATCGCGCGTATCGCACCGCGCTGCTATCATCGGCCTGGGATTCGATTTCCAGGTGCTGCCCGATCTTCCCACCAATGCCATGGACGTCAGCGTCCAGAAGGTCATCGCCGCCTGACCGTTCCGTCCGGCGGTAAAATCAAGAGTCATTAAAATAGAGGAGGTTCCCGCACCATGCTTACCATCATGCTTATGATCGGCATTGCCGCGGCCGCCCTGCTCGGCGGATATGCCTTGCGCAAATTCCTCGCCGAACAGAAGATCCATGACGCAGAGACCCAGGCAAAATACGTTATCGAACAGGCCAAAAAAGAAGCCGCGGACCGCCATCGCAGCGCGGAGCTCGAAGCGAAGGACCTGCTTTACCGCATGCGCCAGGATTTCGAACAGCAGACCAAGGACCGCAGGCAGGAAATAGCCAATCTTGAAAAAAGGCTGTCGCAGAAAGAAGAGAACATCGACCGGAGGCTCGATCTTCTGGAGCGCAAGGAAAAAGACCTCGAGCAGAAACACGAGAACATCAGGCGGCTTGAGGACGGCCTGAAGACCAAGGAGAACACCCTGCATCTGTTGATCGCGGAGGAAAAAGAGCGGTTGCAGAAAATGGCGTCGTTGTCCATGGACGAGGCGCGCCAGATCCTGCTCTCGCGCCTAAGCGAAGAGCTGAACACCGAGAAGGCGGTCCTCATCAAGCGGCAGGAGGAGGAGATACGCGGCGCCGTGGATAAAAAAGCGGTCGAGCTCATCAGCCTGGCCATCCAGCGCTGTGCGGCGGAACAGACCGTCGAATCGACGGTGAGCGTCGTCAACCTGCCCAATGATGAAATGAAAGGCCGTGTCATCGGGCGCGAGGGCCGCAATATACGCGCGCTCGAGATGGCGACCGGCGTCGATGTCATCATCGACGATACGCCCGAGGCGGTCACGCTTTCATGTTTCGATCCGGTCAGGCGCGAAATAGCGCGTCTTTCCCTGGAGAAGCTCATCGGCGACGGCCGGATACATCCGGGCCGCATCGAGGAGGTCGTAGAGAAGACCAAAAAGGATATGGATGAGAAGATCAAGGAGGTCGGCGAACGCGCGGCATTCGATTCCGGGGTCGAGAATCTGCATCCCGAGATCGTGAAGCTCCTCGGCCGGCTCAAATACCGCACGAGCTTCGGCCAGAACGCGTTGCAGCATTCCCAGGAAGTGTCCTATTTGATGGGCGTCATGGCGTCGGAGCTCGGCCTCGATTTCAAGCTTGCCCGCAGGGTGGGGCTGCTCCACGACCTCGGCAAGGCGCTTGATTACCAGGTCGAGGGGACGCATGCGAAGATCGGGGCGGACGTCGCCAAAAAATACAACGAATCCCACGAGGTCATCCACGCGATCGAGGCGCATCATGAGGAAACGCCGCTCGTCAGCGCCTATGCGGTGCTTGCGGTCGCGGCGGACGCCATCAGCGCGGCGCGGCCCGGCGCGCGCAGGGAAACGCTCGAGACGTATATCAAGCGGCTTGAGAAGCTTGAAGCGATCGCCAACCAGTTCAAGGGCGTCGATAAGACCTACGCGATCCAGGCGGGCCGGGAGATCAGGATCATCGTCCAGCCGGAGAAGATCAACGACGGCGATGCGGTGAACATGTCTCGGGAGATCCGCAAAAAGATAGAGGAAGGGATGGAATACCCCGGCCAGATCAAGGTCACGGTCATCCGCGAGACGCGGGCGATCGAATATGCGAAATAAAATCGGCACAGCCGGACAGGCGGAGCGCGCATGAAGATATTGTTTATCGGGGACATCGTCGGAAAGCCCGGCCGCGAGGCAGTGGCCGGGCTGGTGCCTGCGCTGCGCTCGGCATCGGGTATCGACTTCGTGATCGCCAATGCAGAGAATTCGTCCGGCGGGTCCGGGATCACTCCGCAGACCGCCGGAGAGCTGTTTGACGCGTCCGTCGATGTGCTGACGGCGGGCGACCATATATGGAAGCGCAAAGAGATCTTCGAGCTCATCCGTTTTGAGTCCAAGATCATCCGGCCGGCGAATTTCCCCGCCGGCGCTCCGGGCCGCGGGTTCGGGGTCTTTCGGTCAGCATCGGGGATCAAGGTCGGCGTCGTCAACGTGCTCGGGCGGGTGTTCCTGGAGCCGCTCGACTGCCCGTTCAGGGCGGTGAGGGCCGCGGTGGAGCAGATCCGAAAAGAGACGAACGTCATCCTCGTCGATATACACGCCGAAGCGACATCGGAAAAGATCGCCATGGGCTGGTACCTTGACGGCGACGTGTCCGCGGTCGTGGGCACGCATACCCATGTGCAGACGGCGGATGAGCGGGTCCTGCCCAAAGGCACCGCGTATATCACCGACGCGGGCATGGCAGGGCCGTTCGATTCGGTGCTCGGCCGGCGCGTCGAGGACGTGCTTGAACGGTTCCTCGGCTGCGTGCCGGTGCGCTTTGAGGTCGCCGGCGATAATGTGCAGATGCACGGGGTGATCGTCGATATCGACGAAAAGACCGGATGCGCCCGGTCGATCGAGCGGATCCAGAAGCGATTGTGATGTATGCCTAATTATAATGCGAAGGCCTTTATAGCGCTGGTTTTGTGCGCGTTCCTGTGGCTGCCGGCGGCATTCTGCCAGGACGGCGATATCGAGTATGTGCTTGATGCAAGCTCGACCGCCGTCCCGCTGCCCGATATTTTCAAGCCGGCCATGGACCTGTCCGGCCGCGGCTATAACAGCGATCCGGCATGGCCGCAGTCGCTCGCGCATCAGCGCGTGCTCGACATCTGGCAGAAAGATGTCGGCTTCCGGGGCATCTATCGGCTTCAGTACAACCTGTGGGAGATCAGCGAGGTGTCGGGTAACCGCGCGCTCCATGAAAAGCTGCATGCTAATTACGAGGCGACGATCAAGCGGGTGAATGAAGCAGGCGGCGTGGTGATCCTGAACATATTCAGCACCCCGCAGGGCCAGGGCAAGGTCCTTGACAAAAAAAGCTCGCCGGTCGACCTGAAGGCGTTTAAATCAACGGTCAAGGAATTCATCCGGTATTACAGCTGCCTGAAGCGCTATACCGTCTGGTATGAGGTCTGGACCGCGCCGGACCTCGACGATTTTTTCCTCGGCAGGCAGCAGGAATATTTGAACCTGTACCGCGCGGTCGCCGAGGCGGTCAAGGAGCTCGAGTCCGAATTCAAGATATCTATCCCGGTCGGCGGCCCGTCATCGAGCTGGTGGTTCCGCAGCGTCGAGGGCAATACCAACGTCACCCCGGAGCGCAGCCTTGCGTATGAGCTGGTCAAGTTCTGTTATCATTACCGGCTGCCGCTTGATTTCATCTCGTGGCATGCGTATTCGACCGATCCCCGCTGCGAGAAAGAGATGACGTCGTACAACAAGACCGCGGTCGCGCTCATGCGGGACTGGCTCAGTTATTTCAAGAAGGAGCGGGTGCTCTTGATCGTCGACGAGTGGAATTACGACAGCGGCGTCAATCTTTCCGCGGAGCGGCGCGACCGCGTATTCGTATCGGCGGCATATATCCCCGCGCGGCTCAAACATATGTATGAAGCGGGCATCGACCACCAGGTTTTCTTTTCCCTCGAGGACTTCCAGTACAATAAAGAGGGCATCGAGCGCAACGTCGGGGCGTTCTGGTTCACGCCGGACCCGGCCGCGTATAACGGCGGCGCAAAGTCGACATACAACGTATGGCGCCAAATATCGTTCCTGGGCGATTCGATGTATGTCCACGCGCCCAGGACCGCGGACGAATTCGTGGGCGTCATTGCGACGCGGGGGCAGGACCGGATCGCGCTCCTGGTGTATAACTACATCGATCCGGACACCTTCCGGAATTACCTCTCGCGCAACATCGCGCTCCTGAAAGAAGGCGAGCGCCGCGCCCTGCTCTCGATCATAAAAAGCGATAAGCTGGACAAGATCCTGCGCAGGCAGCTCGACGCCGCCACCCTGCCGGTATCCGGGCGGGTCAAGGCCATGCTCAAGAAAGCGCAGGAGCTCAATGACAGCGCGGCGCGGTTCTCCGCATCGGGCAGGAACATCAAATTCGTCATAAAGAACCTTAAGGACGAATATACAGCCGAGCGGTATACGGTCGATTCGTCGTGTAATTCCAACTGTGAGCTGTCCGCTGCCGCGCTCGAGCAGTCGGCGTCTGCCGGTACGGTCTCGATACCGATGACGCTGAATCCCTATTCGGTGAATCTTGTTGTGCTGACCAAGAAGCCGAAAGAAGAGATGCGTCCGCGGGAGATCGATAAAGCGCTTGAGGAAGCGGCTCAGCGCAAAGAAACTCAGCAGGAGAAGGCCGGGGAACCGGAGAAGCAGGCTGAATCGGTTCAGCCCGATGCAATGCAGGGTGAGCCTGCTGCGGCAGAAAAAGTCGATGCGGCGCAAATCCCGTAAGGTATGAACGGCGAACGTCATATTTTCAGCGTTACCGAGATCACGCAGGGAATAAAGCTGCTCTTGAGCCGGCAGTA
Organism: Candidatus Omnitrophota bacterium; assembly: GCA_017992455.1. Classification (GTDB taxonomy): domain Bacteria; phylum Omnitrophota; class Gorgyraeia; order Gygaellales; family Profunditerraquicolaceae; genus JAGOOP01. The sequence continues at coordinate 37,127 of JAGOOP010000003.1, forward strand.
CGGCTCGGTATGGGTGGAAGGGGAAGTTTCGAATTTCCGGCCGTCGAGCTCCGGCCACTGGTATTTTTCGCTCAAAGACGAATCATCGGTCCTGTCCGGCGTGATCTTCAGCCGCGCCGCCCGGGACGTGCCTTTTAAGCTTGAAGACGGCCTGAAGGTCGTATGTTTCGGTTCCGTCGACGTGTACGCGCCGAGAGGCAGTTATCAGCTGATCATCGAGCGCATCGAGCCCAAAGGCGTCGGCGCGTTGCAGCTTGCGCTCGAACAGCTGAAGGTCAAGCTCGAAAAAGAAGGGCTGTTCGCTCCGGAACATAAAAGGGATATTCCGTACCTGCCCGGCCGCATCGGCGTTGTGACCTCGGCGACCGGCGCGGCGATCAAGGATATTTTAAAGGTTCTCGAGCGCAGGTTCAAGGACGTCCATATCATCCTCTCCCCGGTGAAGGTGCAGGGCGACGGGGCAAAAGAAGAAATAGCGAACGCGATACGGGAGTTGAACGAGTATAACGACGCCTGTTCCCGCGGAGACCGGATCGAGGTATTGATCGTCGGCCGCGGCGGCGGCAGCATCGAGGATCTGTGGGCGTTCAACGAGGAGGCGGTCGCGCGCGCGATATACGCGTCGAAGATCCCGGTTATCTCCGCGGTCGGCCATGAACGCGACGTGACCATTTCGGACCTCGTTGCTGACCGGCGGGCAGCAACGCCGTCGGTTGCAGCCGAGATCGTCATCCCCCGCAAAGAAGACCTGCGCGGCCAGGTCCGGGACCTGGCGATGCGCATGGCCAATTCGTTCGAGGGCCTGTATGCAGACGCCGCGCAGCGGCGCGCGGATGCCCTGGGCCGCCTGAAAACCGGCATGGAGCATATATGGCAATTGAACCGGCAGTCATGCGAATCGATGTCGCAGAAGCTTCTCAGGGCGAATCCGGCGCTGGTGATCCCGGAGTATATCGAAAAAATGCGCGAATACGCGCGGCAGATCGCGGTGCGCGCGGAGCATTGCATCGCGCTCAAAGAATCCCGGTTCGGCGGCGTTGTCGAAAAGATGGCAAGCCTCAACCCGCTCAACATTCTCTCGCGCGGCTACAGCGTGACGTATCTGCTGCCGCAGGAGAAGATTATGAAGAGCGCGGTCGGCGCGAAGCAGGGATCGAGCATCCGGACGCGGTTGTCGAACGGCGGATTGATCAGCACGGTTACGGAGGTGTACGGCGATGGCGGAGATCAGGTTTGAAGATGCGCTGAAAAAGCTGGAAAAGATCGTCGAAGAGCTCGAGCAGGGAGACCTGTCCCTCGACGAGGCGCTCAAGAAATACCAGGAAGGCATCGAGCTGTCGCGCGCGTGCACGGCGCGGCTGGAGAACGCGAAAAAAAAGATCGATGTGCTGGCGAAGAACAAGAAGGGCGATTTCGAGCTCGAACCGCTGGATGAAGACAATGTATCTTGAAAAGATCGCTTCTCCGCGCGACATCAAAAATATCCCGCTTGACCAGCTTCCTGTTCTGGCGCAGGAGATCAGGCAGCGCATTCTTGAGGTAACGAGCAGAACCGGCGGCCATATCGCCTCGAGCCTCGGAGCGGTCGAGCTGATCGTCGCCCTGCATTACTGCCTGGATGCGCCGCGGGACAGGATCCTGTTCGACGTGGGCCACCAGGCATACGCGCACAAGATATTGACCGGCAGGAACAAGGACTTCGATACCCTGCGCCAGTACGGCGGCATGAGCGGATTCCCTTCGAAAGAAGAGTCCGAATACGATACGTGTTTCTGCGGCCACAGCTCGACGAGCGTATCCGCGGCCCTCGGGATCGCCTGCGCGCGGGACGCGGCCCGGCTCAAAGACCCGTTCAAGGTGGTCGCGGTGATCGGCGACGGATCCTTGAGCGGCGGGTTGTGTTTTGAAGGGCTGAACAACGCCGGCCATCTGAAAAAAGATCTGCTCGTGGTGCTCAATACCAATGAGCTCAGCATCGCGCCCAACGTCGGCGCGATCAGCACGTACCTGAACAAGCTTATCTCTTTGCCCATTTATAACAGGTTCAGGGCGTCGTTCGATAAATTCCTCGAGGCGCGCGTGCCCAAGGGCAGAAGGCTCAAGGCCGTTGCGGCAAAGCTCGAGGAAGGGTTAAAAGGCCTGTTCATCCCGGGAATATTGTTCGAAGAGCTCGGTTTCAGATATTTCGGCCCGCTTGACGGCCACGATCTCGGCAAGCTCGTGCCCACGCTGCGCAATATCCTCGGCGTCAAAGGCCCGCGGCTGGTGCATATCATCACGAAAAAAGGCAAAGGCTATGCGCCTGCTGAAAAAGACCCGGTGCGGTTCCATTCAACCGGCCCGTTCGATATCGCCAGCGGTGAGCCTGCGTCGCGCGGCACTGCCGGCCGGCGGACCTATACCGACGTGTTCGGCGAAGCGGTTGTCCGGATCGCGGCGCGCGACCCGCGCGTGGTCGCGGTCACCGCGGCAATGCCTGAAGGGACGGGGCTGGATAAATTCCGCGACGCGTATCCGCAGCGCTTCTTCGACGTGGGGATCGCCGAGCAGCACGCCGCGTGTTTTGCCGGAGGGCTTGCGCTCGCCGGCCTGCGGCCGGTCGTGGCGATCTATTCGACCTTCTTTCAGCGCGCGCTCGACCAGGTCTTCTCCGACGTGGCGCTTCAGAAGGCAGCGGTTGTGTTTTGTCTGGACCGCGCCGGCATTGTCGGCGAAGACGGGGTCACGCATCAGGGCGTGTTCGATATCCCGATGCTGCGCGGGGTTCCAAATCTTATCATGATGGCGCCGCAGGATGGGATGGAACTGGAGGCGATGCTGGAGTATGCAATATCGCTCGACAAGCCGTGCGTTATCCGTTATCCTAAATCTGTAATCCCGGCGCTTGAAACAGGCCGCAGTCCGCTCGCGCTCGGCAGGCCGGATGTCCTGCGCATGGGCAAAGATTATTGCCTTATTGCGCTGGGCAGTATGGTCGAGCATGCGCTCGCCGCTCAGGCCCTGCTCGCAAAAGAAGGTCTGTCCGGCATGTGTATCAATGCCCGGTTCATCAAGCCGCTCGATCCGGGGGCGTTCGCGAAAGCAGTGCAGCAGGCTGGTCCGCACGCGCCGATCATCACTGTCGAGGACGGCGTCATCGATGCAGGGTTCGGTAGCGCGGTCAGCGAAGCGCTTGGCCGAAGCGTTGAGCGGATCGGCCTTCCCGATCAGTTCATCGTGCACGGTAAGCGGCAGTTTCTTCTTGAGAAATACGGACTTGATCCCGCAGGCATCGCCCTGCGGATAAAAAACGCGGTAAAGAAAAATGGCAAAAGTTGAGATCGACCAAGAGCGGTGCAAAGGCTGTTATCTGTGCGTCAGCGCATGCCCGAAAGGCTGCCTGATCATCGAGCCCTCCCTGAATAAAAAAGGGTGCAAGCCCGTCGGCTTCAAGCCCGGGGCGGAATGCGCAGGGTGCTGTTTATGCGCGGCCATGTGCCCGGATTGCTGCATCGAAATAATCAAGGAATAGCGCAAGGAGCGCGGTCGTATGGCGGCAAAACGAATTCTTATGGCGGGAAACGAGGCGATCGCCGAAGGGGCGATGCAGGCAGGCCTCGACTTTTATGCGGGGTACCCCATAACGCCTCAAAACGAGCTGACCGCATATATGGCTGCGCAGATGCCTGCGCGGGGCAAAGTTTTCATCCAGGCGGAATCCGAGCTTGCGGCGATCAATATGGTGTTCGGCGCCTCCGCAGCCGGAGCCCGCGCCATGACATCGTCGTCGAGCCCGGGGATCAGCCTGAAGCAGGAAGGCATTTCATATATGGCGGGCTGCAGGCTTCCGGGCGTTATCGTCAATATGATGCGCGGCGGCCCGGGGCTGGGCAATATCGCGCCGTCGCAGTCGGATTATTTCCAGGCCACCAGGGGCGGCGGCCACGGCGATTACCGCACCATCGTCCTTGCGCCCGGGTCAGTGCAGGAATGCTATGACATGATGTTCGACGCCTTTGATCTTGCTGACCAATATCGCACCCCGGTCATGGTATTGGGCGACGGCATGCTCGGGCAGATGATGGAACCGGTTGCGTTCAAGCAGGCGGCAGGGAAGCAGCGCGCGCCGATACCCAAGCCATGGGCATTGACCGGCGCACGCGGCAGGCAGGCGAACATTATCAGGTCCCTTCTTTTGAAAGACGGCGCGCTCGAGGCGCTTAACAAACAGCTTCAGGCAGAATACGCCCGGATACAGAAGAAAGAGCAGCGATGGGAAGAATATTGCTGTGACGACGCCCGCGTCGTCATTGTCGCCTACGGCATTATGGCGCGCGTGGCGAAAACTATCGTGACATCGATGCGCGCAAAAGGCGCGCGCGTGGGCCTTATCCGGCCCATGACCCTGTGGCCGTTCCCCGTCACGCCGTTCAGCAAGAAGAAATCACGCGGTGTAAAATATCTTGTCGTCGAGATGTCATACGGCCAGATGGTCGAGGATGTGAAGCTTGCGCTTGAATGCAGGCAGCCGGTCAAATTCTTCGGCAGGGCGGGCGGCGCGATGCCGTCTGAAAAAGAGATCGTCGCACAGGTAAAGGCGCTCCTCCATGGATAAATTATACGCATACCCCCGGTCTCTCAAAAAAACGCCGACCCATTATTGCGCCGGCTGCGGCCACGGTATCTGCCACCGGCTCGTTGCCGAAGCGGTGGATGAACTGGGCATGCGCGAGCGGGTCATCGCCGTCGCGCCGGTCGGCTGCGCCGTTCTCGCGTATGATTACTGGGATTTCGACGTGACCGAAGCTGCGCACGGCAGGGCATTGGCGGTCGCCACTGCCATCAAGCGCGTCAGGCCTGAGAATATCGTTTTCACCTACCAGGGCGACGGGGACCTGGCTGCTATCGGCACGAACGAGACGATCCATGCGGCAAACCGGGGGGAGAACCTCACGGTGATCTTTATCAATAACGCGGTGTACGGCATGACCGGCGGCCAGATGGCGCCGACCACGCTTGCCGGGCAGAAGACCGCGACCACGCCGCTTGGCAGGGATGTGGCAAGCCAGGGATATCCGCTTAAGATCTCCGAACTTCTTGCTCAGCTTCCCGCGGTCAAATATGTCGAGCGCGTATCCGTGTTCAATCCCGCCGAAGTGTTCAAGGCAAAAAAAGCGGTCCTGTCCGCGTTCAGGAACCAGATCGACGGAACAGGCTTCTCTCTTGTCGAGGTGCTTTCCCCGTGCCCCACATACTGGGGAAAATCCCCGAAAGCGGCAATGGAATGGATCAGGGATACCATGGTAAAAGAATTTCCCCTCGGAAGGATAAAATGACGCATCGCATCATCATCGCAGGTGAAGGAGGCCAGGGCATCATGCTGCTGGGCAAGGTTCTTGCCGAGGCGGCAATGGCTGAGGGCAGGTCGGTGACGTATCTGCCCGCGTACGGCGCCGAGGTGCGGGGAGGCACGGCCAATTGCATGGTCATCGTGTCGGATACGGAGATCGGTTCTCCTCTCGTGCAGGAGGCGGACAGCCTGATCATCATGAACGAGCCGTCCCTGGTGCGCTTTGCCGGCAGGTTGTCGAAAAAAGGAACGGCATTCATCAACAGCTCTCTTGTTTCAGGCAATGTTCCGGTAAAGGCAGGGGCGCGGTTCCCGTTCACGGATATGGCAATACAGATGGGAAATCAAAAGTGCGCGAATATGGTCGCCCTGGGCTGTTTTTGTGCCGGAACAAAACTTATTGACCTGAAAACGGTTATGAAGATCATAGAAGAAAACACGCCTGCGCAGAAAAAGGAACTCGCCGTATTAAATAAAAAAGCATTGGAAGCCGGAGCCGGGCTTTGCCGGCAGGAAAGGGATCTATGAGTGCGGTCAGAGTGAGGTTCGCTCCCAGTCCGACGGGTTTTCTGCATATCGGCGGCAGCCGCACTGCGCTGTTCAACTGGATCTTCGCGCAGTCTCAAAAAGGCAAATTTATCCTGCGCATCGAAGATACGGACGCGCTCAGGTCAAAGAAGGAATACGTCGATGAGATCCTGCAGAGCCTGGACTGGCTCGGTTTCCATTGGGATGAGATCTATTATCAGAGCCAACGGTATGCAATATATAAGGAATACGCCGATAAGCTGCTCAAGGACGGCAGGGCGTATTTAGCGGATAAGCTGGCGGTACAGCCCGCAGAGGCCCCGGCCGCGGTTCCTGCCGCAGGCGCGGCAGGCCGGGCGGTCATACTGAAGATCGAACCGCGAACGATCGCGGTCGAAGACCTGATCCGCGGCAGGATCGAATTCGACACGTCGGTCATCAAGGACCAGGTGCTTATCAAATCCGACGGCACGCCGACGTACAACTTCGCGTGTGTTGTCGATGACGCGCTCATGGGCATCACTCATGTCATCCGCGGGGACGACCATATTTCCAACACGCCCAAGCAGGTCATCATGTACGAAGCGCTCGGCCTTGCGATGCCGGCGTTCGCGCATCTGCCGCTCATCCTGGCAAAAGAAGGCGGCAGGCTTTCCAAGCGCAAAGGCGCCACTGCCATTTCGGAATTCCGGTCCATGGGGTATCTTTCAAAAGCGCTCGTGAACTTCCTTCTGCTGCTGGGCTGGTCCCCGGGAGAGAACCGCGAGATCATCGAGCCCCACGAGGCGGTCAAGCTTTTCGACATCAGGCACATCAATAAGACCGCTGCGGTGCTTGACCTGGACAAGCTCAACTGGATCAATAACCAGTATCTCAAAGCCGAGGACCCGGAAAAACTCATCGATGAGGTGATGCCTCTTTTAGAAGCAAGGGGCCTGATCGATAAAAAGACCGTTGACCGAGGCTATGTCCGCTCCATTGTCTGCCTGCTTCAGGCGCGGTTGACCACGCTGAATGATTTTCCCGAGCGCGCGGATTTCTTTTTTATGAAAGAACCGGCGATGGATCCGAAAGCCAGAGAAAAATTCCTCACCGCAGACCTTTCAAAGGAATTCAGCGAGTTTGCCCGGCGGCTGTTTGCGCTGGAGCGGTTCGATATCGTATCGATCGAGGACGCGTTCAGACAGCTTGCGGCTGAATTGAAGCTCGAGGCAAAGGCGTTGATCCATCCGGTCCGCGTTGCCCTGACGGGAAAAACTGTTGGACCCGGCCTGTTCGAAGTGATATATTATTTAGGTAAAGAACGCTCCATCGAGCGGCTCATGAAGCAGGTCAAAACAGGAGGCTAGATGAGCAGGGCCTTGGTGCTTGCGGCGCTGCTGGCATGCGCCCTGATGTCAGGATGCCATACAGCATCCGGCGCGGCTGCGGGCGCGGCAGCAGGGGCACAAAAGGATTACGAAACAGCCAAAAAAGCGGATGCGTGGCTGCAGGATAATCTCTGGTGATATAAGCGCGGCATGTATCCATGCCGCGCTTTTTCTTTGAGAAAGCGCTTTCACAAATACGCTGTTTTGGCATTGTTTTGCGTGTGCCCCGCGCGTATACTTATATGGAGGGCTCCATTCCTATGAGGGCAAAAGGATTCACCCTGCTGGAACTCATGGTGGTTATTATCATCATCGGCATCCTGGTCATATATTCGCTTCCGTCGATGGGGAATTCGCTTGAGCGCAGCCGGGGCCGGAACGCTGAATTTAACCTGATAGCGGTCTATTCCGCGCAGAAGCGGTATCTGGTAAGCGAGCGTAAGTACTTTATATGTGACGACGGCGATATCGTAAATCCGGACGAGCGGCTGGCTGCGATAAATCAAAACCTTTCGCTCAAGATCGAAGACGCGTATTTTGAATATAGTATCAGCAAAGCCGGGGACGGGTATCGGGCGCGGGCGGTCAGGAAGGACGGCAGATGCGTCAATAAAGCGATGAGTGTGACCGAGGACAACAGCACGGTTAACAAAAAAGGATGCACGGCATGGTAAAACGCATGACATTATGGCAAGGGGCCCTGGCCTGCGCGGTGCTGGCGATCGTGTGCATGTGCGGTTTTGCGGTCGCTAAAGAAAAGCTCATGCTTAAATATCTGCCGGTCGACCATGATATCGAGATGGTCAGCCAGGATCATACGGCGAACCCGATCGTGGTCGATGAAACGAAGGATCCTGCTATTCAGGCGGTGATAGCCAAGGTCAACATCTGCAGCGCATGCCGGGTACTGGATATAAGCAATTCTTCCCAATGCCCCGACTGCTGTCTGTATAATAATGACTTGAGCCTTATACACTGTCAGGATAGTTCTGATCCGGCATGTCCGAAGCCGGGGCCGCAGCCGAACCAAAGGCCGTTCGATACGGCGTGTATCGATTGTACCAATACCTTTACGCGGGATTGCAAGCCGTGTCCGGCGCCGTGCGCGAAATCGCCGGAATCTTTCGTGCCCTGCCAGAAGCGCGGCTGCCCGGATACCGCAGCACCGGATGATCCGTCGTGCAAAGCCGATCCGCATAATCCGCGTGTCTGGTATTGCAAGGGAAGGCTGATAAAACCACGACGCGCCTGCGCAAGTTCCTTGATCGCGGACTGTACCGATTATTCGACGACGAATGATGCATATATAGTTCCTTTCCATCCGGAAGATCCGGAACTCTGTGCTCCCTCCGTGCCTGCTGGGCAGTGCTACAGGTATGAAGCGCGGTCTCAGTTCCTTGATTGCATAACCCGGTGCGTTCAAGAGGCGAATAACTGGGAAAATACCTATTATAAATACAACAACGGCACCCTGGGCAGCGCCGTTTGCGGCGAATACGGAAATTGTACCGCCGGATTCACGCGGCATTGCAATGTGGCTAAGTGCCAGCAGAAGATCGCTTTGAAATGCGCAAGTGATTATACAAAGGCGAAATGCGGGGGCTACGAAAAAGAGCTTCAGGAATATCTGCTGGCCCTTAAGCCGAAGGTATTCCGCGAGATCGACCCGTCTTTTAAATACTCGTTCGTCGCGCGCAACGGAGAGCGGTATATGGCGGGCTGGCAGGTTCTGTGCGACGTGGAACTGCCGGGGAAGAACGATCCCGATAAGGATAAATATAATTTTTATACCATGATCAAGGTTTTTGAAGTCGATAACGCGGGGATAGAAACCCAGCGGTATGAAAGCATCATCCATCAAAAATCCCTCGGCAGCACGTTTTATATCAACGCGCAAACCGGATTTTCTCAGAAAGATCACGGGCTTCAGCCGGGACACTCGTATGTGATTAGGCTGTATTATTATTTGCCCTGGGACGGAAAAACTCGTCTTCGCGTAAAAGTGTCGCTTTTACAGATGATTCTGTACAGAACAAAGAATTAGGCTCATAAATTTCTGGAGGTGGCGTATGAGAGCCATGACAGCGGCATGCTTGATCCTTTTGTTTGCGGCAGGATACGTACACGCGGTTGACAGCGGCAGTATCCCCGCATCGCAGCAGCCAATAATCCTGGAAAAAACCGGCACCGGGACCATCTTTCTGGAAGCAGCGCTCTATCCCGAATTCACAAATATAGCGCCTGGAGACGCGGATCCCTGGTGTATGCCGAATAACCGCAGAGTATTTGACTATTTAGCCGGTGAGGATATCAGGAAACAGTCCAATTCTCAGAATCTCAAAGAGTTCGATGGTAATACCAATCCGGATATTATTAAACGATTGGTCCCGAATCCGAAACGCGTGGTGACGGAGGAACCCTGGCCTACAGGGCGGATCATCGACCTGTCCAAGCTCGGCGTTCAACCCACAGATTTGGAGATAAAGCTCGGTGCCGGCGCGCTGAACCCGAAATATTCCGACACGGCGAAAATATTAGTGACCTGGACAATGCGGATCGAGGGGAAATGTCCTGCATGGCATATCGGCCATTTTATCTGCGAGCCGTATAACGGAAGCATTTCTTTTCTGTGCGAAAAAGAAAATGTTGAAACCTGGCTGCGCGCCAAATATGATCTGCTCGATGAGAATGGCAATTTCATCAAGACCGTCGAAAAAAATTTCAAGCCCCGTGTTATAATGGAAATGCCGGAGACAACCACGAAGACAACGCAGAGAGATCCGACTTTGACCGGGACCTATGTGATCACCGCGCAGGATTTCCCCGATAACGGCAAACGGATCCCTGCCGGTATGACACTCAGGGTGTATTGGGAACACAAGGGCGCGATGTACATCTACAGTCCGGACGGCATGCGCAATATGATCGTCAACGTGATACCGTACACGAAGGCGGTTCAATAAAAGGCCGCATTTGAAGGAATACAAAAAGGAGGCGTTATATGAAACGGATCATAGTGATCGCACTGGTTCTTTTTGCGGCAGCGGGGTATGTGTATGCCGTAGAAAGCGGGAATATCCCCGCGGCGCAGCAGCCGATCGTCAAAGAAGTGACCGGTTCGGGTACCATAAAGCTTGAGGCAGCGCTGTATCCGGAATTTCAGCCTATTGAAGTTATTCCCCCGACAGAACCCGGATGTCAGACAGCGGACAGCAGTGTGTTTAAGGCCCTGGCGCTGCAGCCTATAACGACTGTTTCGCCGTCAACAGGCAAGCCGGTTGGGGCGGATACGGCTAAGCTCGGCAGGCAGGAAACCGATCTCAAGATTAAACTGACGGACGCAGATATCCCTGTAGGATATCGCAAGACCGCGAAAATCCTCGTTACCTGGACCGTCCGGATCGAAGGAGTGTGCCCTGCATGGGGGATCGGTCATGTCATCTGCGAGCCCTGGGTCGGGACGCTGACGTTCAATTGTCCTGCCGGCGACGTTAAAACATACTTGAAAGTCGCCTATAAGAGCAATGGGGAAACAAAGGGAGGGGTGATCAGTGCTCCTGTTGTCATGCAGATGCCCGCGGGCACCACAGGTCCGATTCAGCAGCTGGATCCGACCCTGACAGGCACGTATGTCATAACGCGGGAGGATTTCCCGGATAAAGAAATCCCCGGCAATCTCGAGTTGACGATCCTGTGGGAGAATTTTACGTCGATGCGGGTCCACAGTCCTGACGGCATGCGCAACATGATCGTCAATGTGGTGCCGGTCGTGAAAAGCAAATGAAGAACAGCAAGGGCTTAAGCCTGATCGAAATACTCGTTGTCCTGGTCATCACCGGACTCATCGCGGCGTGCGTGTCAGCCGCGGTGATCGGCGGGTATTATATGCTCAAGCAGGCAGAACATAAGTCGCGGGCAATGAGCATCACGCACGTGAAACTGCAGGAGTACCTGGCAAAGTCGTTCGACAGCCTGGTGCCTGACGTTATTCCCGGCAACGAAAGCAATATCAGCAATGCGTTTGTCGAGACGCAGGATAATACGTATTTTAACTGGACGGTTATCATTAAAGATGGCGTGACCAAAGACGCTCCCAACGAGGTGCCGTATAAGAACGTTACGGTTCAGACGAATTATACCGAGGTCAACCCGCAGGGCAAGCAGGTTAATTCTCGCGTCATCCAATTATCGAACATTGTGCCGTATCCGTTGATCCATATTCTGTCAACACGGGGGGATATCGATGATGATAGCCACAAAGCGCCGCGCACCACCCGTGAATATGTGTCAGGCATGACAGATGCGCAGTATAATTGGGGCAACATTCTTCAGACGCCGGCAGTTATGAGCTTTGATTATGCTGTTTCCAAAGACCTTATTATTATGTATAACCTTGCGATCTTTTATGATACCGACCATTCGCCCGGCGCCGAACAAACAATAATGACCCGGTGCCGCATTGATAACGGCAAAACAGAGGGCATTATTACCCGGACGCCCATCAGGTCCCAGAGATTCATCAATAATATACTTCAGGTGGAGAATGTGCCGGCCGGGCAGCACAAAATAAAGATCGAGTGGTGCCAGGAAGCGGGAAATCCCGATTGGGATGCGAATGTTGCGGTATGGCTGCGCGCGTATGACGTGACGGTGGTCGCGGTCGAGCACAAGGATAAATAATGAGGGCCGATGATGCATAGACGGGGTATGACCCTAATAGAAGTGCTGGTTGCATTGTCGCTCGCCGGCATTATGTTCATTGCGATCTTTCATGTCAGCACGATCGCCGGAAAGCAGGTCCATATTTATATCGAGCGGTATAATGCGTACAGCCAGATCGGGTATGCGTTGGATGATATGGCATTGCGGCTGCCCAGCGCGAGCGAGATCATGACGCCGTTTACGAAATTCGGCGAGCTTGAAATACAAAGGACCATGCGGTTCAAGGGCGCGAGCAACCCGTATGACGTCACTCCCTACCAGGGTGATACCATATACCGGTACCGCGTTGAGGCCGGCGCCCTTGTTCTTGAGGACCTGACGAATGTCAAGACGGAGGTGTTGATCGAGTCAAAGTTCAGGCCTCGCGTCGAATTCATACGCCACGGCGAACAACATGACGCGGAACCTGATTTTATGACCGTGGTGATCTCGGTGTTCTGCGACAAATCGAAATCCATCGGTTTGCCCGAGAAACTCGTCAAGGCCGAAGGCATACGGTTCTGGTTCATCGACGTGGTTCGGCCCAAATAAGGCAGGCGGATATGGTCGCAATCATCCTCGGAGTGCTGGTAACGATCGGATCGCTCATGCTGGCTTTTTTTCTGGCCGTTTCGAACGTCAGCTTTATTGTCGAGAACGATTTTATGGCCAAGGCAAAACAGAACGCGGTTATCCATGCGTTGAGCACGGGCCAGCTGGAGGTGCGCGCCAAGAGGCTGACGGAAGGAAAGAGCACGACGGTTGATCCGGGATACCTGCGCGATTTCCGGGACGGCACATATAACAACATGACCTATAATATTACCTACGACAAAGGGGCCATTGATGTCACCGTCAAGGTTAAATAGGGGCGCGACTTTCCTCGAGATGGTCGTTGTCATTGTGATCATCGGCGTGCTCGCGCGTCTCGGCTTTGCGCACTATGCGCACGTCTGCGAAAAGGCGCGCGCGGAAAGCGCGAAGCAGGCCCTGTGGGAGATCCGGGTGGCATGGGGGCAATATATCATGAATTACCGGGACAACGACGTGACCTTTCGGGATCTGAATCTTACGCCGCACGAAGCGTTTCCGTCTTCCTGTCGGTCCGAGCAGTATTTCAGGTACGGTTTGAGCAGGACCCACGCGATCGCGACCAGATGCACCAGGGGCGGCAAGCCTCCGCAAGGGCCGCGGGCATATGAGGTCACGCTGAATCTCGAAAACAGCACCTGGAGTGGTACGCCGGGGTATTATTAGATAAAGGCAAAAAACGGGGTCAGAATTATTTATTTGCGCGAAGCGCGCGCGGCAAATAAAAACCGGGGACGGTTCTCAACGAGAACCGTCCCCGTTATTTTTGGTGCGAGGAGAGGGAGTTGAACCCTCACAGTTTATGCAACCAACAGCCCCTCAAACTGTCGCGTCTGCCAATTCCGCCATCCTCGCAATAATATGCAGCTCGGTTTCGAGTGTAGTATATTCTAATACGTATAGGCCGGTATGGCAAGATTTAATTCGACCAAAAATACATTTGCATAATCGTCATCGATCGTGCATACTTACCAGTGAGAGCCATGCAGGTTCTCGATAATGCCTGTTGAAAAAGGCAAACCAGCAGTAATGCTGGGACATCAAGTGGGCGCGCTTTACGCGTCTACCTGATCCCGGACGCCGGCATACCGGTGCCCGGGGCAAAGCATCCGGTCCCACAGGGACAGCGGGGCTGCCAAAGGCGCGGTTTATAAAACCCTAAGGCACAACGCTTTAGGGTTTTATTTTGCCCCCTTTGGTTTTTGGGGGTACCATGCCGATCCGGGCGTTTCAAAAGGGATTCATCGTCATCATACTGATCGTGATAGGCGCAGGCACGTGTTTTGGTTCAGAGATCGGTATGGCGCGCCAGGGTTTGCCTGAAGATCGGGAATATCCTGTTTTTCAATACGCCACTGACGAACTCTGGCAATACCTGCGCAAGGGGTTGAATTATCTGGAATCCCCCCGGCCGGCGCAAGACCCCGAAACAGTATCCCCGTTATATATCCACCCTGACGGCAGAGGTTTCGGCTGTTACGGATTTTCTCCGGAAGCATATCAGGATGTCCAGCGGTTGTATCCGTATTTCCGCCGGATCAGCTGGGAACACCTCTTAAGCTCTTTTCGCCTTTATGATCTGGCGAATCAGGCATTCTGCGACTGGCTGATAAAGAACCTTCGGGATTATTGCGAAGGAGGCAAAGAACCTTCCGATGTCTTTGATACGGTTCAGCAAGCGTGGAATCTGGGTTTAAGCGGATTCAAGAACGGAAGGAAAGTCGTTTCATCGCGCATGCGCAGGGCAAAAGACTTCAAAAATTATTACGAGGCGCAGGAGGGCTTGATCTAAAGCTTTTTCTCGATCTTTGCCCATGTATCCCGCAGGGTTACCGTGCGGTTGAATACAGGCTTGTTGGCAAGGGAATCAAGGGGGTCTGCGGTAAAATATCCCATGCGTTCGAACTGGAAGCAGTCGCCGGGCCGCGCATTCAAAAGCCCCGGTTCTGCTTTGCAGCCGCGGAGCGTTTCAAGAGACTTCGGGTTCAAGTTCGCGGTAAAATCCGATCCTTCGGGCGCATCGTCAGGGTCCCGCTTGGTAAAAAGGGTATCATAGAGCCGCACATCTACATCGACCGCATGGTGGGCGGATACCCAGTGGATCGTCGCCTTGACCTTGCGGCCGTCAGGGGCGTTGCCGCCGGCTGTGGCAGGATCGTAGGTGCAATGCACTTCCGTTATATTCCCGTTACTGTCCTTTGAAACTCCGGCGTATTTGATGAAATAGCCGTAGCGCAGCCGGACTTCTTTGCCCGGAGAGAGCCGGTAATATTGTTTTGGCGCTTCCTCCCTGAAATCCTCCTGTTCGATATACAATTCCCTTGAGAACGGCAGCGCGCGGGTTCCTTTTGACGGGTCTTCCGGGTTGTTGACCGCCGCGACCTCTTCGGTTTGGCCGGCGGGATAATTGTCAATGACAACTTTTAATGGCCGCAATACCGCCATGACGCGGGGCGCGGTCCTGTTCAGTTCCTCGCGGATGCTGTTCTCAAGCAGGACCAGGTCCACGATACTGTCGGCTTTTGCCACGCCGATCCGGTCGCAGAACTTACGGATGGACGCGGGTGTGTATCCGCGGCGCCTTAAACCCGCAAGGGTGGGCATTCGCGGGTCGTCCCAGCCGCCGACAAGCTTTTTTTCAACGAGCGCCAGAAGCTTGCGTTTGCTCAGGAGCGTATGGCTCAGATTGAGGCGCGCGAACTCGATCTGCTGAGGGTGGTGGATGCCCAGCTCGTCGAGGATCCAGTCATAGAGCGGCCGGTGCACTTCGAATTCAAGGGTGCAGATCGAATGGGTGATCCCCTCGATGGAGTCGCAGATGCAGTGGGTAAAGTCGTATGTGGGATAAATGCACCAGGCTGTTCCGGTCCGGTGATGCGCCTGTTTGCGGATGCGGTAAAAGACCGGGTCCCGCATCAGCAGGTTCGGGTGCGACATGTCGATCTTGCCGCGCAGGACCCGCGCGCCTTCGTCGAACTCGCCCGCTTTCATGCGGCTGAAAAGATCAAGATTCTCCTCGACGCTGCGGCTGCGGAACGGGCTGTCGGTCCCCGGCTCGGTGATCGTGCCGCGGCATGCGCGCATTTCTTCCAGGGACTGGTCGCATACGAATGCTCTGCCTTTTTTGATCAGCTCAACGGCATATTCATACAGCCTCGGAAAATAATCCGACGCATAATAGAGCCGGTCCTGCCAGTCGAAACCGAGCCAGCGGACATTATCCGCGATCGAGTTGACGTATTCGACATCCTCCGTTTCCGGATTGGTGTCGTCGAACCGGAGATTGCACAGGCCGTCATAATCCCGCGCGATGCCGAAATTCAGGCAGATGCTTTTGGCATGGCCGATATGCAGGTAACCGTTGGGTTCGGGAGGGAAGCGGGTATGGACGCGGCCGCTGTTCTTTCCGGCGGCCCGGTCAGTCTCGACGATCTCCCTGATAAAATTAGTGTTCGGAGCGGATGTTTCCATTCGATGCCCGCGGGGATTGCGAAGATTGTGGTTGCCCCCCATGGATTCGAACCATGATTAACTGGTCCAGAGCCAGTCGTGCTACCATTGCACTAGAGGGCAGTCAACGTGTTATAAGTATATAGTATTCAGGCGGCAAAATCAAGCCTTTTGGGCCTCGGACCCCGAGCCGTCGGGCCCCGAGCCTTCGGCTTCCGGACCCTCGGCCTTTCGCTTGTCCATGACATAATTGCTTTTGGTCATGCTTTTTGCGAATGCCTTAAGCTCCGCCCCGATCTCGCCGATCTGCGCGACATGCTCGATCTTGCGGAATTCGTTGGTCACGACGCCGATGGATATGGAAAGCAGCTGGAATCTGCGCTGCGCGCCCTGGCGGTCGTGCGCGATGATGTAGCCGTTGGCAAGGTCCGTTTCGTTGTAGAAAGAAGGCGTTGCGGCGTCGAACTGGGAGATGATGGCTGAACAGAGACGATCGACCTTCGGCAGGGAAGTGACGACGACAAAATCGTCGCCGCCGACGTGTCCGACAAAATCCCCCGGGTTGCCGAATTCCTGAGCGGCGCGCAGGAGTATCCGCGCCGTTTCCCTGATGACGTTGTCCCCTCGCTCGAAGCCGTACGTATCGTTGTACGCCTTGAATTTGTCCAGGTCGACGTAGCAGACCGCAAAAAGCTCTCCGCCGGCGATCTTGCGCGATAGTTCGTCCAGGATCGAGATATTCCCCGGCAGGCGGGTGAGCGGATTTGCCTCGAGATCGATGCCTGACCTGCGCAAAAGCATGCGGATATGGGCGATCAGTTCTTTGGGTTCGAACGGCTTGACGATATAATCGTCCGCGCCCGCTTCGATACCGTCGACCTTATCGGTGATCTCGCCCTTGCCCGTGACCATGATGACCGGCAGATGCCGCAGGAGGATGTCTTTTTTGATCTGGCGGCAGAATTCCCTGCCGTCCATGCGGGGCATCTTGTAATCGCACAGGACCAGGTCCGGAAGCTTCTTCTGTATGAACGCCAGCGCTTCCTCGCCGTTGCCCGCCTCAAACACCTCGTATTTCTCGTCCTCGAGGGTTATGCGCAGCACGTCCCTGATATCGGGTTCATCGTCGACAATTAGTATTTTGATCCCCACCGTATGCTCCTTTAGTATTAAACCGATTGCGGCAGCGTGAAGCTGAAGGTCGAACCGGCGCCGACTTTGCTTTTGACCCAGATATTTCCTTTATGCGCCTCCACGATATGCTTGACCATTGCCAGCCCCAGGCCCGTGCCTTTGACCTCCTGGTTGATGGCCGTATCGACGCGGTAGAACTCGGTGAATAATTTATCGAGCGCGTCCTCGGGCATGCCGCAGCCGGTGTCGGTTATGTCAACCTGGATGCCGGTATCGACGCGCTGGACGCGGACGGTTATCCTGCCGCCGGCCTGCGTATATTTGAACGCGTTGTTGACGAGGTTGATGAATACGCGTTTGATCTGGCCGTAGTCCGCCATGACCTCCGGTATTGCGTCGGGAAGGATCGAAGAGAAAGCGATCTGCCGCTCCTTCATCTGCACGGTCAGCATGTCCCCGACCTCATCGACGATATTCTTGAGATTGACCGGCGCGATCTTCAGGGTCATCCGCCCGCTTTCGATGCGGGCAATGTCGAGCAGCTCGTTGACGAACTGCACGAGCTCGTCGGAGTGTTTATTGATCTTCTCGAGGCGCTTGTGAGCCTCTTCGGGTATGACGCCCAATTTGCCGGAGAGCAGGATCGAGGCGTAGCCCTTGATCGAGGTCAGCGGCGTGCGCAGTTCGTGCGATACGTTGGACACAAAATCGTTCTTGCGCTGGCTGACACGTTTGATCTCTTCAAAGGCCTGGGACAATTCCCGGGTGCGCTGTTCGACGCGGCTTTCCAGTTCCTGGTGCGCCTGCCAGGTTTTTTCGAAGAGCCGCGCATTGTCAAGGGCCTGGCCGATCTGATTTGCCAGGATCTTGATCAATTCCTCGTCGCCCTCGTTGATCACGGTGTCCGGATTCTCGGCGCCGGCCAGGAAGATCCCTTTATTGCCTTCTTTGGGTAGATACGGCGATATGACAAATGCCGTTACCTTGAATATCGTGCAGACTTTGTTCCTGAACCCCTGGTCGATCGAAGGCGAAATAGAGGAAACCGCCCGCTCATCGGATATAAGCCGTTTGAAATGCGTTTTTTCCCCGTCGATAAGGGACGAGATCGCCGCAGTTTCCGCTTCGGAAAATCCCGCGGACAGCCGGATGACGGCTCCGGGGTGGCTCTCGTCCCAGCCGAACGCGACGGCTTTTTCAAAGCCCAGGTCCGCCAGAAGCGGCGGCTCGATCTTACTGAATATCTGCGCTTCGTCGAGGGTGGCGCTGATCTGCCGCGAAAGCGTCTGCAGGGTATAGAGGCCGGTGATCTTTTTGTCCAGCTCTTCCTGGGCCTTGTTGAGCTCGATATCGGTGCGGACGACCAATTTTGCCTGTTCGTCCATCTCGTCAAGCGTATGTTTGAGATTATCGACGGACAAACGCAGTTGCTTGATGTCGCTCAGGAGGAATACGATCCAGATGCCCAGCCCGATCGAGCACACAATGCCGAGCATTCCCAGCGCGTTCATCAGCAATTCGATATCCGACATTTAACCCTCGATGATCAGAACCGAGATCATTTGATTCTGAAAATACGTTTGTCCGTGATAGCTTTGCGTCGCCAGCGGCGCTACTTCCCCGAAGCTGTTGACGCCGATGATGCCGGTCCCCGGCTCGAGCGACTCCGCGATGATCTTAAGTTCCGTTCGCGCGTCTTTCCCTAATGCGGCGGCGCGCGGGAACGAGTTGAACACGATAACAAGCCGCGAGGATTTCTCTTTATGGAACTTCAGCGCGTGCGCGGCCAGATTGGTTTTTGCTTCTTCCACGGCGGCGCGCGTCGCTTCCAGGCACGTTTCCTTTGTCGATATCATCAGCCGGGTGACGGATCCGGCGGGTATATCCCCCCGGCAGACGAGCGAACCGTCGCTGTTGATCGTCTGGATGCTGCGCAGGAGATATTCGTCCTGGCCGGCGATCCGTATGCCGATCGGGTACAGCACGGAAAGGTTTTTCAGTTCTTTTCTGATGCGCGGGAAATCGTACGCCAGGTATTCTTCGTACAGCCGCACCGCAGGCTCGTTGTCGATCTTGTGTACCACATTGCCGGAAACGGCGGTTATTACATGCGGCTTGCCGAGCGGTTTCCACCCGTGCCGCAGGCCAAGACCGAAGCTGATCTTCCCTCCGAATAGTATCCCCGCGCACGCGTCGCGCAGGGCGGTTTTATTAAAGATCAGGCCGCTGCGGCTGCTGTCGTCGGGGCTCGAAAGGGAAGCGCCGACGCAGGGGAAGCTTTTGCCGAGCCGTTCCTGCAAACCGCCGATAAAATCAGCGTTATTCCGCGTCAGCCTGTCAAAGAAAAGAAGCGCGAGGCTTCGCGGCACGTTCTTGAATCCGGACAGCAGTTTTTCTCCGAGCTGTTCGCCCGCGGCGAGCGCGCCGGAAGAAGAGATGTTGTGGATATCCCCGGTGGTAAAAAGCGCCCCTTCGGGGAATGTGACGAGCATAACGGCGATGCCGCGCTTATAGATGGATTGATGCGCAAAAAAGCCGCTCGCGTTCCCCCCGAGTACCGGCACATTGGGCAATAATGCCGAGACGTTTTTGATGATGCCGGAGGCGGGCAGATCAGAGCTGTGGAAGACGAAGGCAAGGTCGATTTTTTCTTTATTGACCTTTTTTGTCTTTGCATGCCGGATCGCTTCCTCAACAGCGGCAACATCGTTTTTGTCAATGCTGGCGCCGGTGCCGATGTCAATCATATATAGGAGTATATAACAGCAGGTGGGAAAGGTCAATAAATTTGATTGACCATCGGATAAAATATGTTATATTATTCCATACGGCCCCATCGTCTAGCCCGGTCCAGGACGGATGGTTCTCAGCCATTAAACACCGGTTCAAATCCGGTTGGGGCTACCAACGAAGACGCTTTAGCTAACCCATTGCTCACCAACGTTTTATAAAACAATTCTTTATTCCCCAAACCCATAATTAATAAAAAAGTAGTGAGATATTACGTATTCCCGCGTCTATTTAGACAAAGGAGGTGTGATATGTCACCATATGCCAGGAAACATCAACTATCGAACTCATTAACCTATCATGTGTATAACAGGAGTAACTCCAAGAAAATAATATTTTGCGATGAACAGGATTATCAGCATTTCTATTATATACTGAAGAAATATGTCGGCCTCTTTTCGCTCAAGATTTATCATTGGGTCATCATGCCTACCCATTACCATCTCCTTCTGGAAATGGTGGATCCGGAAAAGCTGTCAAAAGCCATTGCCGGCATTGCTTTGGCATATACTAAATATTTTCATAAACGCTATAAAGGGTGCGGATATCTATGGCAGGGCAGATTTCAGTCAAAACCCGTTCAGAAAGAAAATTATATGCTTTCATGCGGCAGGTACATCGATTATAATCCGGTTAAGGACAAGATCGTAACTGTTGCGTCTGACTACGCATATAGCAGTGCTCGATTCTATTGTTCTGGTATCGATGATGGCATTACGACAACAGATCCGATGTATGAAGAACTCGGTACTGACAAGGCACGGCAGCAAGAGGCCTATACCCGTTTTCTGCAGAAATATAATGATGCGGATAACACGCACTGGGAGGATATGAAAACGCCGCAGGGAGATGAGGAGTTTATTCAGCGGCTGACCAAAGGAAAGGGCAGAATCATATCATTAAGGCGGGGACGGCCAAGAGCCAAGCAAAAGAATTAAATTGTATCTTATTGCTATAGTGAGTGTTAGCTAAAGCGTCTTGGCTTTTAGAAGGTGAGTTCTTCGGTGCCTACGATCTTTACGGGGGCGTTTTCTTTGAGCTCGCCCTGGACTTCGAGGATGACCAGGTCGTTCTCGCCGGCGCCTTCGATGATCTGCGCGTAGTCGCTGGAAAGGTAGCCGGTCGTGACCTTGACGATCTGCGCAATTCCGGTCAGTTCGTCCTCGGCTTCTTTGATCGTGCGGCTGGGGATAACGGATAAAAGCGTCAATCCTCCGGAGCTGATAAGCGCCGATGCAGGGATCATGAGCGCGTGGGGCAGTTCGACGATGCTCATCTCAGCCCGCGCGAACATGCCGGGCAGCAGCAGGCTTTTGGGATTGGGGACCTTGATCTTGACGGTGAGCGTCCTGCTTTTGCCTTCGACCACGGGATACACATACGCGACCACGCCTTCAAATGCCAGCGCCGGATACGCGTCCACGAACACCCTGGCGATCTGGCCGAGTTTTATCTTATCGATGTCCCGCTCGACCACGCCGACCTCGACAAACACCTCATTGATCTCATAGATCGTGGCGACCTTGTCCTGGGGCGTGACGAATTCGCCTTCTTCGGCATCGCGCGCTCCCATGACACCGTCCTTGACCGCATACAAAAATGTTTTGCGCATTTCGTTCGACGCGAGTTCTTCCTCGCTGCGCGTGGTTTCAAGTTGATAGCGCGCGGATTCGACTTCAAGCTCTATCTGTTCCATCTTGGACTTGATGATGGCGCCTGCCTCATACAGCTTCCGGTGTATCTCAAGCTGTTTCTGAACAGAATTATACGCCGCCTGTGCAGCGTTGAATTTTGATTTCGCATACGCGACCTTCAACTCGACGTCCTTGGAATCGATGCTCGCGACGAGGTCCCCCGCTTTGATGCGCTCGCCTTCCCGGAAATTTATCTGCTTGACCACGCCGTTGATCTCGAATTTGAGCGGGATCTCGGTCACTCCCTTGATCGTCCCCATGACGGGAAGCACATCCTTGAAATCAACGGCCTTGAGTTTCAGCGTTCGGACCTGCGGCAGGATCGGTTCTTCGGGGACCGGAGGGACGGGCGGCTGCGGCGCCGTCGTTTCTGTCTCTGCTTTTTTCATCCCGGGGATGGAGAACGGCAGGGAGAAACCTTTTTTCTCAACAGGCTGTCCGGTAACGCCGGCAGGAACAGCGTCCGATTTCGCTTTCTGTCCCTGGTACCATTTCATGCCGAAATACGCAATCAGGAAAACAACCCATATCCCGATCAGCAGCCTGGCGATCTTTGCGGCCATACAGCCTCCTTAATTACTTCATTTTAAATGATTTCTGAGGTTTGTAAACTACTTTTTTATCAAACGGAAATCGCAGAATACCAGATACACGCACGGGATCACAAAAAGGGTCAGGGCAGTCGACAGCGTCAGGCCGCCGATGACCGTGATCGCCAGCGGCGACCACAGATTAGCCGATTCGCTTTTGTCGATCGCCATGGGGATCAGCCCGAGGATGGTCGTCAGCGACGTCATCATGATCGGCCGCAGACGGTCAAGGGATGCCTCGACGATCACGGACCGTACATTGCCGGCGTATTCGGGTTTCTTGCGCATAAAATTGATGCGGTCGATCAATACGATGGCATTGTTCACGACAATGCCCCCGAGCATGATCGAGCCGATAAGAACGCCGGTGCCCACCGGTTTATTGGTATACCGCAGAGCGATGATGGCGCCGATCGCGGCGAGCGGCACGGTCGCAAGGATGATGAACGGCTCGCTCATCGATTCGAAAAGGCTCGCAAGGATCATATACACGAGGATCAGGCTTAAGAGGAGGGCAAACCCCAGTTCCTGCTGGTTGCGCAGCATCTTGTCGTAATTGCCGCCGATCTGCCAGAAATAATCCTTCGGGAACTTGACTTCCTTGAGCGCCTTGATGACATTATCCGCTGCGGTGCCCAGCGCCGTGCCGCCGGTATTCGCGCTGACCTGCACCATGCGCGCTTTGTTCTTGCGCCATATTTCGCTCGGCCCCAGGTCGAATTTGAAGTTCGCCAGCTGCGAGAGGAATATCATGTGCCCGTCGGGCGTGACAAAGGTCGTCCGGCGCAACGCTTCGAAAGACTTTCTGAATTGTTCTTCCAGGCGGACGATCGTCTCGGTTTCCTTGCCGATGAGCGAGTTCGGGGAGGACGCGGTGCGCGGTATTTTCAGCATCGCGCTTTCCTCGAGCGAGCCCGGCGCATCCGGCGTTTCCTTGATCCTGACAATGGGCTCGGTCGAGCCGCGGTAGCGCGTCGCAACGAGCCCCCGCGTGTTCGTATGCAACGCGAGCGCGATCGACTCGACGCTCAGGCCGAAATACGCCGCCTGGCGCTTGTCGATATAGAGGTGCAGTTCGGGCCGGCCCTCGCGCATGCGGATCTTGGTGTCGGTGAACTTCGGGATCGTCTGGATCCGCTGGGCGACCTGGATCGCGAGGTTCTTCAGGACGTCGTAATCATACCCGAACAGCTCCAGAATGATCTCTTTGGTGCCGACTTCTTCCGGCTCCTCATAATAAATGAACGCGGGGTCCATTTTTTCAGTGTGGGGGCGCAGTTCGTTGATCATCTGCGCCGTCGTCATCTTGCGTTGCCCGAAGGGGACCATTTCGACGAAGATCTTGCTCGACCAGGGCTCGATCTTGGCCGTGGCGGTTTTGATATCGGGATAATTCTTGAGGATATCCTCGACCTTCTGGACAACGGCGTTCGATACGTCGAGCTTTGTCCCCGTCGGCATTTCGATGAAGATCGTGAATTTGTTCTGTTCCGCGATGCCGATGAATTCTTTTTCCAGCTTGTTGGATTCCTGGAGCGCGCGCATGAAACCGAGCGCGGCGAGGATGACAAGCAGGTAGCGCAATGCGAGCGAAATGGAGATGAACCCGCGGTAAATGTTCTGCCCGAAACCCGCCATGGCGCGCCATGCGCGCACGACCGGATGCGCCTGCCTGAACGGATCCGCCGGCGCTTTGTTGCGGATCCGTATCTTGGTCAGGAGCATAGGGACCAGCGAGATCGCGGTCAACAGCGACGCGATGAGGGAGAACGATATGGTCAGGGCGATGCCGGAATACAGCTTTTGTATTTCCGGGTTGATCCAGACGATCGGCAGGAACACGATGATCGTGGTCAAGGTCGACGCGGTGATCGCCAGGACCATTTCGTCGGCGCCTTCCATGGCGGCGATCTGTTCCCAGTGCTCGGGGTCCGGATGCTGGCTTTGCGCAAAGCGCTGGCGTTTTTTGAACGTGTTGTCGAGCACGACGACCGCGTTGTCGATGAGCATGCCCACGCCGAGCGCAAGGCCGCTGAGCGAAATGACGTTGAGCGACAACTTGGAAAAGTACATGCAGACGAACGTCAAAAGCAGGGATACGGGTATGCAGGTCGCGATGATGAACACGAGGCGCAGGTCGCCGAGGAACACCAGGAGCACTGCGACCGCAAGCAGAGCGCCCGTTATCAAAGAGGATTTGACCTGGGCAACCGCCTGCTGGATCACATCCGCCTGATTGAACGTCAGGTTCACCTGAATGTCCGATTCGAGTATCTGGCGGAGTTTGGCGATCTCTTCCTTGACGAGCTTCGATATCCGGACCGTGTTCGCCGTCGATTCCTTCTGCACGTAGATAGAGACGACCGGATTGGCGTTCATACGGGAGAACGATACCGGGTCGAGGTACGAGTCCTTGACCGTTGCGACGTCCTTGACGCGGATGACCGAGCCTTTTTCGGTCGTCGCGATGGCCAGATTTGCGATATCGTCGAGCGTTTTGAACTCGCCGATCGTCCGGACCAGGTATTTATTGCGCGCGCCTTTGATCTCGCCGGCGAGCGCGTTCTCATTATTAAGGTTTATGATGTCCACGATCCGGTTGATGGGCAAACCGTATGACTGGAGCTTGCGCTGGTCCACCTCGATGATGACCTTGCCTTCGCGGCCTCCGGCGATCTCGGCATTGGCAACGCCCTCGATGCGCTGTATCCGGTCCTTGACCTTTTCGTCCACGATCTTGCGCAGCTGCTCCGGGGTCCTGATCGGGCTGGTGAGCGCGATGATCATGATCGGCACGTCCATGTACTCGTATTTGGCCACGACCGGCTTTTCTATTTCGGGAGGGAGCTTGTTGCGGATACGGTTGAACTTTTCCCGGACTTCGAGAGCGGCAAAATCCATATTCGTGCCGGGCTCGAACTCGAGGATGATCGTCGCATTGCCTTCTTTGGATATGGCGATGATGTTCTTCAGGTGGGTGACGCTGCCGACCGCTTCTTCGACGAGCTTGGTGATGCGTTTTTCGACCTCGGACGCGGGCATGCCTCCCCGGACGTCAATATTGATCGTGATGTCGCCGAAGCTGACATTGGGCATCATTTCGACCGGCAGCGCGGTGAAGGCGATGGCGCCGAGCAGCAAGACACCCAGATAGAACATCCATACGGTTATCGGCCGTTTGACGGAAAAGTCGGGTATTGAGGGAAGTCCCATGATTATTTGTTCAGCTCATACCAGCGGCCGGGCCCGAGCGGTCCTCGTGCGACAAGGATCTTTCTGCTCACCAGTTCTTTCAGGTCGCGCGCCGCTGTGGGAATGGATATCGAGAGCATGTCGGCATATTCCTTGCGGGTTATGCGCTCGACGGTCTGGAATTTTTCAAGGAGTTTGACCTGGCGCGGGTTCAATTCCTGCGGGCCGGCCGTTGACGCGCCGGCAGCGGGTTCTTCGGGCAGTTCTGCCGCGGGCTGCGGTGACTCCGGTTTTGCAAACGGCTCATGCGTGCGCGGCCCCTGCGCCCGGGCCTTTTTCGACCCTTCGTCCCGCTCCCGGATCAGGCGCTGTTTTTCTTCTTCCGCCCGAACTTTTTCTTCAGCGGCCTTTTGTTCGAGCGCGGCCAATTCCTCGTCCTTTTGCCGCAATAATATTTCGAGATTGCGTTTCTGCCGTTCGATCTGCTGCTGTAGTTCGGCAAGGCTCGTTTCCTTGTCGGACAACAAGCGGCGCATATCCTCGATCTGATGTTCTTTTTCGATCGATGTCTTCTGATAATCCTGCTGCTGTGTTTCAAGCTGCTCGGCAAGCGCCTTGAGGCGCTGTTCCTCTTCGGAATAATGGCGCAGCTTCGCTTCAAACTCTTTTTCTTTGTCGGCCGAGAGCGCTCCGGCGTCGGCAGCGGCTTTGGCCTGTTCCTGCGCGGATTGCATGTCGTGCTTCAGGCCAGCCAGCGCGGTTTCTTTTTCCTGCAGCTGGCGTTTGAGGTCATTGAGCTGCTTTTCCTTTTCCATGGCCTGCGATGCCATGCCTGCCTGTTGGATCTGGATCTGTTTTTGTAATTCCTGGAATGCCGCCTCTTTTTCTTCAAGCGCCTGCCTGATGTTCGCGATCTCGGCCGCAGAGGCGTCGATCAAGGGGCGCGCCTGAACACGCGAAGCTGCCGGGCCATGCGCCGGCGCATCGATGCCGACAACTTCCTGTAATAAATCCGATGCCGATTGCTCGGATGGAAGCTCTGCAGTTGGTTGACGGGGTGCGAGCGGTTCTTCTTCGGGCTGTCCGAGCCGGTCGGTTTTGCGGAAGAAAGGGATCGAGGATAATCTATCCTCGACCAGCACATACAGCGCCGGAACGAACACAAGGGTGAGGAAGGTCGCGGATATCAATCCCCCGAGCACCGTAAGCGCAAGAGGCGCTTGTAATTCCGATCCTTCTCCAATACCAAGAGCAAGCGGCACCAGGCCCAGGATCGTCGTGCCCGAGGTCATGAGGATCGGCCGCAGGCGGGTCCGGGTAGCTTCTATGACTGCTTCTTCTGCGGTATAGCCTTTTTTCCTCAGCGCATTGATGAATTCGACCAGGACAATGCCATTGTTGACCGTGATGCCGCCGAGCATGATGATGCCCAGATACGCGACAACGTTGAGCGATGTGCGGGTGACAAGCAGGGTAAAGGCAACGCCGATAAGCGAGAGCGGCACAGTGAACATGATAAGCAGCGGCTGCCAGAGCGATTCGAATTCCGCGGCCATGATCATATAGACCAGCAATATTGCCATGATGAGCGCGAACGCAAGGCTGGCGAACGACTCCTGCATTTTCTGCTGTTCGCCCGCCAGGTCGACGGTATACGCGGCAGGAATATGGCTTTTTCGGAGCGCGGCAATGCGGCTGTTGATATCGCGCGCGACATCGGCGAAATTGCGGTTATAGATATTCGCCGTGACGACGACGCTGCGCTGCTGGTCGATGCGCTTGATCTCGGTCGGGCCCCGGCCCTTTGCCAGATATGCAAGGTCCGACATGGCCACATCAGCACCCGTCGGAGAATGAATGAGCAGGCGCTGGAGCTTGCCGAAGTCGCTTCTGTCCTGCGGCCGCAGGCGAACGCGGATGTCCACGTCCTCTTCGACATTCTTTTCCTTGAACTTCGTCGCGACATAGCCTTTGAGCGCGACCTGCGTGGTGACCGCGATATCGCGCACCGACAGGCCGTAGAGCGACGCTTTGTCCTTGCGGATATTGAGCTTTGTTTCGGGGCTGGGCTTTGCCATGGTCATCTTGATGCCGTAGATGCCGGGGACGGTCTTAAGCTGGTTCTGAAGCAGGTTTGCGTATCCCATGAGCTTGTTCAGGTCAGGGCCTTTGATCTCGACGACGACCGGCGCGCCCTGCTCGACGGCAGAACCGAGGGAGGTCTCCTGGGCGATATATTCGAGTTCCGCATCCTCCATGTTCTGGCCTTCAAAATAGGATTTCAGATATTGAATGACCGCGTCGGTAGAACGCCTGAAGCGGGCGCCTTTTTTATGCAGGTTCACGAGGATCTGCGCCTGGTGGCTGCCCATGGTCTGGAGCGCGCTTTTTTCCGGAGAATCTTTTTCTTCGCTCGAGCCGATATTGACCGTGCAGTCTTTTGTTTCAGGAAGGGCGAGGATCGTCCGTTCCAGTTTGCGCGCGACCGTATCGGTTATTTCAAGGCGGGTCCCGGGCGCCAGGTCCACTTTGATGATGAACTGCCGCTGGTCCACCCGCGGCATGAATTCGCGGTCAAGCGAGAAAAGGGTGATCAGGCTCAGGGCAAAAAGTATCCCGACCACGCCGACGATCAGCAGTTTCTGCTGCATGAGGCCCGTGAACCACGCCTGGAACCTCCCGGTGAACTCGTCGGTGACCGATTCGACTTTCCTGCTGATGCGCTCATCCCGCTTTGACTCGCCGCAGATAAGCACCAGCACCGGCACAAGCGAAACGGCGACAATGATGGATGCGATGAGGGAGAAGGAGATGGTGAACGACAACTGCTTGAATATCTGCCCCGCAATTCCCACGACGAACACGAACGGCAGGAACACCGCGATATTGGTGAGCGTCGAGCCGATGATCGCCGAGGTCATTTCTCCCGTGCCCTTGACGATGGATTCCTTGAAACCCGCTTTCAACTGCAGGCGGTACCTGAATATATTCTCGATGACGATATTGGCGTTATCGATGACCATGCCCACGCCCAGGGCCAGGCCGCCGAGGGACATCATGTTGAGGTTGATGCCGGAGAAATACATGAGCACCGCGGTCGCGGTGATGCACAGCGGTATCGCAGCGGTGATGATGAGCGCGGCCTTGAGTTCCCACAGGAACACAAAGAGCACGATAAATGCGAGGATCGCTCCCATAACGCCGGCATTGCGGACATTGCCGATGGCTTCTTTGATGAAGATCGACTGGTCGTAGGTCATCTGGATCTTGACGCCCTTGGGCAGTTTTGCGGCCAGCAGCGATCTGATCTCGCGCTTGATGCCGTTGACAACGGATAGGGTGTTGGTGCCCGATTGCTTGCGGATCACCAGCGATACGTTATCCGCGCCCATATACCGGGAAATACTGGTTTTTTCCTTGACCGTGTCCTTAACCGTGGCGATATCCTTCAGATACACCAGGCGCCTGCCTTTTGCTTCCTCTTTTTCCTTTTCTTTGACGGTCTTGGCCTTTTCTTCAGGGATATCAAGCGCCGCGGGCGTATCCTTGATCTCCGCGATCGTCTGGTATTCGCCCATGGTGCGGATCAGATACTCATAAAACGCTTCTTTGATAGTGCCGGCCGGATAGTTCAGATTGGCGGATTTAAGGCTTTCGACGATCGATACGATCGATATCTGGGACGCGCGAAGCCGCGGCTGGTCGATCTCGACGAGGATCTCGCGTTCCTCGCCGCCGGTGATCGTGGCGGAGGCAACGCCCTCGACCTTCTCTATGGCATCCTTGACGTATTTGCGGCACATCTCGCGCAGGTCAAGCGGCGTCATAGGGCCGGTGACCGCGAGGTTGGCAACAGGCAGGTCGAACGGATTATATTTCATGACGATCGGGTCTTTTGCCTCGCGCGGCAGGCGCTCCTTGATGAGGTCGATCTTTTCCCTGACATTGAGCGCGGCGAAATCCATGTTCGTGCCCCAGTTGAACTCGACCATGACCAGGGACGACCCTTCTTTTGATATGGAGGAGATGCGCTTGACATTATTGACCGTGCCGACCGCCTCTTCGACGATCTTGGTGATGAGCGACTCTATTTCTTCAGGTGCGGCGTTTTCATAGGACGTTACTACGGTGATCTGAGGATACGTGATGGAAGGGAAGAGTTCCTGCGGCAGTTTTGTCCAGGAGATAAGGCCCAGAAGGATGACCCCGAGGAACAGCATCAGGACCGTTACGGGGCGATTAACCGATAAGCTGGCTACACTCATATATTAGATGGTCCGCCGTCATTTAGTGACCGAGATAGAGAGCGCTTCTGCCCTGATATCGTTTCTGTCATACGTGACAATGACCGACTGGCCGGCTTTAAGATTTTCGGGAAGCAGAAAAGCCGGCGCTTTCCCGGCTGCAGCGCCCGCAATGCGCGTTTTCGCCGTGATGATGACCGTGATCGATTTGACCTTGCTTTTTTTATCGGCGTTCTTTATCTCAACGGTCTTAAGGGGAGACCGTAAATTGACCTGCTTGATAGTGCCGTATATTTCGCCTATTATAGCGGGTTTTAAGTT
Source organism: Candidatus Omnitrophota bacterium (assembly GCA_017992455.1). Classification (GTDB taxonomy): domain Bacteria; phylum Omnitrophota; class Gorgyraeia; order Gygaellales; family Profunditerraquicolaceae; genus JAGOOP01. The sequence continues at coordinate 67,061 of JAGOOP010000003.1, forward strand.
CCCGAGAGGCGAAGACGATTTTATTTTCGTTTCCGCGACCGTGTCCCGTTCAAGAGCAGGAAGCGTTTCTTTTGAATCAACGCATGAAACAATCGTGCGCGGCTCGAAATGATAATAACGGATGCACACGGAGGTCCGGTTTATGACCTCTTCGCCCGCGTCGTTGCGGGCCGGTTCGTTGCGGCTGGTGCAGTCACGCGCGGTTCTATCGTGGTCAATGAGCCCGGCGAGCTCGACGATATGCGCGTCTTGCTTCTGGAGGGCGATGGCGGTCAGCGATTCGGCCAGAGCGCCGGTGACCCGGTATGCCTTGCCGTCTGTTCCGTGCAAGACCAGCCAGTCGTCATTCCCGTGCCGTTCAACATAAAGGCGGCCGGACACTGTTATGTGGCTGCCGGATTCCGGCTTTGATCGGCAATGGCCGGCTGCACATAAAAAGAGGACCGGAAGAATAAAAAAAACGACCTGTAACTTTTTTGCTATCATTTAGTTAAAATTATATCAAATCGACAGGGAAGAGTCAATACAATCCGCGCGGCATGCGCGAAAAAGGGCCTCCTGGCAAAGCCGGAGGCCCGTATGCACTTACACTCTATGGTGCGGACAAGGGCATTTGCCATTGTCCGCAGCCGCTATGGCGCTTAATCGCTATGCGGCCAACTTTTTCTGAATAGCCTTTATTATATCCTGTATCTCATTTGCACTCTCATCATCCAGGACGTCCTGGATGATCTTCGATTTGAGGCTGCTGCCGCCTCCGTTCTTCGCGTCTTTATCGATATCCTGGGTCATGGAGTCCGTGGAGATATAATAGCCCTGCTGTTCGTCAAAGGACACCGTGTATTTATAATTTGTGAGTTTCCACGTCGTGCCTTCTGTCGCGCCGTTCTGTATGGCCACGTCGACAGACTCATGCATGATGACCTCAATGGCATCATAGCTGTCCCCTGTTTTTGTGGTAACAAGCGTTCCGTCGGCATTGCGGTGGTAGATCGTTTCTTTTTCCTGATGGCTGGTGGACCCTTTCTGGTCGCCCGATGTCGTTAAGGTATCGGTCGTTTCATAGGTGCTGCTCATGACCCAGTTACCGCCCATTAATTCATATTCGTATGTGACCGTCGATGTTGTCTTGGAAACCCCGTTGTTGCTCGTTGCTTTTCCGTCGCTGTCATATTGGTCGGGCGCCCCGTATGCGTACTGAACGCTGTCGGTCCTGATTTTAAGCGCCTGGCCGTCCCTGATCTCATAGGTGTCGACTGAATACGCGACGAATGTCCCGAGCGAATTTCCCTTTGCATCCGTGCCCCGGTCGCCCGTGGTCACCGAGCTCGCCATCATTTTATTCCCGTTATCGTCGGTGATCTCGATGCCGCCCGATACGCCGCAGAGCCGGCCGTTCGCGTCATAGTTGTACACGCTCTTGAAATCCGTCTTTGACCACGAACCGTCCGCAGCGGTTCCTGTTGCGTCTTTCCCGCCGGTATAGCTGGAACCCTCGACGATCGTTGTTTTCAATCCGCCGCCGATCCATTCGCTCGTCACCTTTGTCGTCTGCGTCGTATAGCTCGACGTATCTCTTACCTTGCCGTCCTTGTCCGTGGTCGAGCTGGTCGTTTTGGTGGTCTGCGTCGTGATCTGGGTGGTCGACGTCAATATGCCGAATGCATTATAGGTGTTGGTGATGGTGCGCGTCCCGCCCATGATCTCGGATTTCGTATTGCTTGTATTTGTCGATGCCGTATCGTCTCCGGCAAACCCGCGTGCCGGCGACAACATAAGCGCCATCACTATTGCGAGAACCAAACTTTTTTTAGCTGACCCTGTGAATGTAAACATGACCCCCTCCTTTAGAGTTCCCCTTATTTTATTCAAGTTTTTTGAGTTCTTCGTTTGCGCCATCCGCTAATTTCCAATACCATCCTTCTTTGGCCAGGCACTGCCCGAAGCCGTATGTGTCGATAATGGTCTGGAATTCTTTCTTTGCCGCAGCCGTCTTTCCCTGCGCCAGCAATGCCTTGCCTTTGATGTAATGCGCTATTGCCACGTCATTGAGCGCCCAGTATTTCGCTTCAGAACCCTCTGGCGCAAAATCCTTCAAGGATGCCTGTTGTTCCTGCGCGGTTTCGGCGTAGCGCTTGATGACTTCGTCGGCAAATTTTATTGCGTTTGCATAATCCTTGTCATTATATACGTCCCAGGTTTTGGCCATAATGGACGGTTCATCCGGGTAATCCGCGAACGGGTCGGTAACCGGAGCGACCGGCTCGTTTGATCCGTTGCCCAGGGCGACAAGCTCTTCAAAATCAGCAGGCAGTTCGTATTCGTTCTTATCATTGAGGAACGGGTTGTCCATTGCGAATACAGTGCCGTCGCCGTTTGGTTCCGGCGGATTCAGCTTGAAATATCCTCTCATGTACGCCTTGAACTGTTCCTCGGTAATGCCCATTGCATCCAGATCGTCCCGGCCGGGTATGGGCACGAATTGTTCGTATGTCACCATCTCCTGCGCTCTGTCGAGCTTGACCTGATAGACGACCGTGAATTTGGAATATATGTGGCTGTTCCAGCCCTGTTCCGAAGAGTATGACCAGGAATCCCCGTATCCTTCGCCTGACGCGCCGGTCAAAAAGCCGTTCGCATCATAAGTAAATGTTGTGGTGATGTTTTTCGTTGACTGGTGCTCGTTGTCCGCGTCCGTTCCAGGGAAGCTGGTCGTCGTGCTTTCGGTCGTCGAAAGGACCCGCGGGAAATAGCCGACAACCGCGTTGGTGAAGGTAATCGTCGAATCCTCGATCCTGATGGTCTGCGTTTCGCCGGTCTCCTCATCAGGAATGCCCTCGAACACGGTGTGCGACGTCGTTTGCTTGGCCATGGGCGTGCCGCTCACGATCTCAAGCACCGTGTCCGTATAGCCGCTGTAATCCTCCGCGATCTTGATCTCGGTGACGACATCGGCTTGCGCGACCTCTATCTGGTTGCCCTCATCGTCCAGATACGTAAAGGTCACGACGCCGTCTTTTTCAGTGCGGGAAAGGATGTGTTTAGCGCCTTCTGCGTCCGTGAACGAATATTCGAGCGTTTCGGGATTATGGCCGGATATGTCGGAATGGATGGTGCCTCCGGTAAGGGTATAGGTATTGTCATATTCGTATTCGGTCACGACCGTGCTTTCCTGATGCGATCCGTCGGGTTTGTCCGTATTCGATACGATGGTTGTTTTCTTCAGGCGCGGCGCGTCAGGATCCACATCCTCGCCGAACCGGGAAGGAACAGCCATGTATTCCATGGTGACGTGGGAGGTGGTCTTGACCCACGTGCTCAGGTCGGCATTAAAATTCTCCTCGGTCATATTTGCAGGCATATCGTAACGGACTTCGTCGTAGCCTGCGACCTGTCCGTTATAATAAGTGATATTCGTGCGGCTCAGGGTGTACATGAACGGCACCTTGGTCCCGTCCTCGCCCTCGACATGCAGGCCGACGCCTTTTTCATCATACGAGCTGATCTGGCCGGGCGCAGAATACTGGATATTGAACCGTCTGAATTCGCTTATGCCTTCGACTGAATCGAAATTCATCTGCGTGAAATCGCGCAGGTATTTGCCCTCATATACGCCTGCGGTCCATGCCGTGGTCCTGACCCTGCCGGTCGAGTCGGTTTCACTGACCGAATAGGAGGCATAATGTTTGTTGGCATTGGTCTCGTCGCTGCCGTAGAACACCGAATCGGCGGTGTACGTGCAGGTGAACGTGCCGTTTGTCTTCAGGCCGCGGCAATCGGTCGTGGTGTATTCATGCTTAAGCATGAGGCGGCGGTCGAGGTCATATTCGAAATTATAGAGATTCTTTATGGAGACATTGCCGAATTCATCCGCTGACCGCTGGTTGTCAACACGCGCCAGCAGGCCGTCCTTGAAATATTCGACGCTGCCGTCTGAGTGGGGCAGGTAGGTGTTGAGGGTGTAGGTGTTGGCGATCTGGGTGCCGCGGCCTGAGCGCTGGGCGAACTCCGTTGCCATGACATGCTGGGCATAATCCTGGTTGAATTTGACATCGGCGACGGCGAGATGCGTTTTAGCGTCGGTCCCGTAGGAAGCGACGACCAGGTCTTCGATGCCGTTGCGCCTGTCGACCTTTGACTTGGCAAGGGCGTCGAAATGAGAATAGACCTCGATAAAATAACCGTATGAGATTTTCTGGCTTAAATAATCCCACGAAGAGGCGCCTGATCCGACGCCGGTGAAATTCCGTATTTCCTCGGGAAGAGATCCGCCGGTCAGATCGACTGCCTGGCCCAAGGCAACTGCTTCGCCTTCGGCAAAAGCAAAACGCGGCATAACAAGGATTGCTGCGATGAATGCGGCGACTGTGAGAGTGGATTTGTTGATCATGACCCCTCCGATTGCTGACCCGTAGATGCGACCCTTTGAAGCCCCCTAAAACAAAAAACCGAGTTGCGAAATATGACTGCTTATTTCGGCAACCCGGCTATCGAATGCAGAGAGAAATACTGCGATGATTACTCTTACTCGATCCGTGGCTTTCCGTCCCCACCTTACGATGGGTTTGGCGAATATCGATAAGACTAAATCTTTTTAAAAGTCTTAATTAAAGAGCGAAAAAAATTAAGCTTTGTTCCGATTTCATTATAAGTATACACGGCGAAAGGAGAAAAAACAAGCTTAAAATCTAACTTTTGCTTGCTTTAACATTATTGAAGACGCTTTAGCTATATATATGCAATACAATAACTTGCAATATCTTTCTTTATGAGGCTTTTCTAAAGCTGCCATCCTCGGTTGTAATCCACTTTTGATTCTGGTTATCAGTGAATTCTATGCCTTCAGGGAAATCTCCTGTGGATGTCACCGTAAAATCAGAAGAAGCGGTTAACTTGGTGCCGCCGACCAGCTCCACAACATCTCCGGCTTTATACGAAAGCTGCCGGAAACCATCGTCTGTAGTTATATATTGCCTGCCAGCTGCGTCTTTGAACTTGATGTTCGACGGCATGTCATCGCCGGTTACCGTGTAATCCTGCAAAGCAGTAAGGATTGTGCCGTCAGTCAGCTTGACCGTATCGCCCGCCTTATAACCGATCTGCCTGAACATACCGTCGCTTGTGGTGATGAACGTGTGGCCTGTTGCATCGGTGAGCGTGATGTTCGCAGGGAAGTTTCCTGAATCTGTGACGGTTACGTCTGTTGATATTGTCAGGACCGAGCCGTCGGACAGAGGGATCGTGTCGCCGGCTTTATACGAAAGCTGCCGGAAACCATCATCGGTGGTGATGTATTGCCTGCCAGCTGCGTCTTTGAACTTGATGTTCGACGGCATGTCATCGCCGGTTACCGTGTAATCCTGCAAAGCAGTAAGGATTGTGCCGTCAGTCAGCTTGACCGTATCGCCCGCCTTATAACCGATCTGCCTGAACATACCGTCGCTTGTGGTGATGAACGTGTGCCCCTGCGGGTCGGTGAACTTTATATTCGCAGGAAGATCGTCGCCCGTGACGGTGTAATTCTGAAGCGCGGTGAGGACTGTTCCGTCCGTGAGTTCGACCGTATCTCCGGCTATGAACCCGGTTTTCCTGAATGAACCGTCGCTCGTCACGGTATAAGTGTGTCCCTGGGGATCTGTAAACTCAACTCCCGCAGGGATTTGCCCGCCAGCGGTGGGGGTGTAGCTCTGTTTTGCCGTTAATACCGTGCCATCTGTTAAGGTTACAGTCTGATTGCCGGTGGCTTCCAGTTTCAGAGCGCCAGAGGCATCAGTGATATACATCTTGTTGTCCGCGCCGAGGAACTTGGTTCCCTGGGGTATGGTGCCGTCAGCCTTGAAGACAAACGCAGACTTGACGGTATAATCCACGTTCTGGATCTTGATAGGATCGCCGACGAGGAAACTGTTCTGGTTGAGTCCGGTTGCGGTGGTGGTGAAGAGCCTGCCCTGGGCGTCGTTCAATTGGACATTGGCCGGTATGGTGCCGTCAGCGTTGTAAGTGAAAGCGGTCTTGGCAACGAATGATTTATCGCCGATAGTGACCGCATCGCCGACCTTGACAGCAACGGGCACGATCGCAGACTCAAGCTTGAGCGCGCCTGTGGCATCGATCATATACATCTTGTTGTCCGCGCCGAGGAACTTGGTTCCCTGGGGTATGGTGCCGTCAGCCTTGAAGACAAACGCAGACTTGACGGTATAATCCACGTTCTGGATCTTGATAGGATCGCCGACGAGGA
>JAGOOP010000003.1:73401-130558 GCA_017992455.1 Candidatus Omnitrophota bacterium
TGAAGAGCCTGCCCTGGGCGTCGTTCAATTGGACATTGGCCGGTATGGTGCCGTCAGCGTTGTAAGTGAAAGCGGTCTTGGCAACGAATGATTTATCGCCGATAGTGACCGCATCGCCGACCTTGACTGATGTTGGAGTTGTTGGCGTAGTCGGCGTTGTCGTGCCCGGTATGACGGTCTGCAGCAGGGTCATGCCTGCAGTCCATTCCTTGGCGACGATCTGGACCTTGTCTCCGGAGCCGATGCTGATGCCAAATGCGCTCACGGGAATGGTCATCGTGCGCAGGTCGTCAGAGAGGAAATACTTGAAATCCGAGATCTGCGTATATTTTCCGTTTACCACAACATAGAATGCCGTAAAAGAAGAGGGGTGGAATTCTGATGCGAACTGCAGCGTTAAGTTGCCGCCGCTGACCTTGTATCCGGTGACCTGGGGCAGTTGCTCGCCCTTTGACGGGTCGCGGTCCACGGTAAAGGTGATCGCTGTTCCCGGCAGATTGGGCACGCCGGCGCCGAACACATACGCCGTATCTTTCGCTGAGCCGAAAGCCCATGTCGTTTTTCCGGTCTGAGCATCTGTCGTCGTTATCAGGGGATTGCCCTGCGCGTCAACGACGTAAAAAGCCACGGTGACCGTTTTGCCGTCGAGCTCAGCCGGCATGTCAAGGTGGACCGCCCGCCCGAGCGTATTAACCATGGCAGGATCCATATCCCAATCTTGCGTTTCCAGGTCGCCGTCATTGTCAAAATCAGCGGTGATAAGCATGCGCAGGTCCCAGCCGGGCACGTAGAGATTCAGATCCTGGACCGGTATTGCCTCTTCGTTGGTCCAGAATATCGTGATGCCGCCGTCCGGGAACGTTTCGTCTGCCGCGCGGCACTTCTGCAGCCTCGCCTCCGTCTGCATATCCTTAATGACCTCGGTCGTATCGTTGAAGCCCGAACCGCGCATCGCGCCACGCGGGTCCATCCTGTAATTTACCCAGCCGTTCTTATACGCCGATCCGACCGGCAGTTTGCCTGCGCTCGTATAGGCGACTTCCTTGGTTGTAACGTAATATTTTCCGTCGACAAGGACGACCGAACCCGCGGCTATTTTCGTTCCCGCGGCGCCGGTGGCTGCATAGACCGTGACCGCGCCGCCGATGGCGCCCGCGGCATCAGTCTTATAGACCTTACCGCTCGAGTCTTTCACAAGCGCGTCCTTCGGCAGCTTCCCGTCGTCGAGCGTGAAAGAAGAGAGAACGGTATATTTTGTCCCGTCAGTTGCGGTATACGAACTGCCGTTGACGAATGTCGTCTGGGTGAAAGCCCCGCTGCTGTAAACAAAATGCTCTCCGTCGAGTCCTCCGACTTTGTTAAATCTGATCGTTTCGGGGATCGATCCGTTTGCGCCTGTGGTGAACTCGCCCGTTGCAACGTATTTATTTGTCCCGTCGTCGATAATCGTGCCGGGAGTGATAGTTTTGCCTGCGATCTGCGACAATGTGTATGTGGTCCCTGCGGTTGTCGCAGCGGAGGTCGAGGTAGTCGTCGTTGTCGATGAGGTCGTCGTAGCCTGTCCAGTCGTCGATGACGTTGAAGTGGTTGCGGTTGTGCCGAGTATCGTGTTGGTATTCGCGGTCCCGAGCGCCTGTTTGACCGCGGCCTGGGCACTTGAAGACAAGCCTTTCAAAATGGCTGTTGCCTTTGCCTGCGTCGGCGCATTGGAATATACCTCCATCAACGCCGATGCAGCGAGTGAGGCGCCTGCGGCCGTGTTGGCCATTTCATTGACTATTTTGATCGCCTGCTCCGTGCTCATCTTGCCGTTGCCCAGGATCACCGCCGGGATGTTGACGATGCTGCGCAACCCTTCGCATGCCGTTAAATATCCGGCTGCCGCCGTTGGATCCATGGCGCAGAAGATGGACGCCATTTTCGTGTTGATAAGGCTCTGTGCGGCTGTCTGCTTGGCATTGAGCAGGGCGCTGATGATGTTCATGCCGGTATTGTCAGAGCTTGTTTTTGCGAGCTCATTGAAGATCTGGGCCGCGCTTGCAACGGTCATATTCCCATTCCTGATGATCGCTGCTGCCGCGGATTTTTCCATTTCCCTGACGATATTTGCCGCTGCGGAAGCATCCATATCATTCAGGATAGAGCTGGCGCGGTCGATATATTGGACAGACCCTGCCATGTCGGTCAGGATCGCCGCGGCGATCTTTGCCCCGCCCTGGAGTTTGGAAAGCTCTTTGAGGATAGCGCCGGCATTGGTCGTATTATCGTTCTTGACGATCGCGATGGACGCTGTCGTCGGCATGCGCGCCAGAACGCTCGCGGCTGAGGCGGGAGCCATGGCGTTGATGATGCTTGCCGCTCGGTCACGCATGCTCACGGTGCCGGCCATGGTCGCCAGGACTTCCGTAGCAGCTGCCTGGCCGCTTTCTGTTTTTGCAAGCTCATTGCCGATCGCAGCAGCTTGCTGCGCGGAAATATTATCGTATATCGTTACTGCAGCAGCGGTCTGTTCCTGCGCGACGAGCGTGCTGATCATCGCGGCGCCGTAGTCAGGCGCAAGCTGTTGTACCGTCGTGATCTGCTGGGCGGCGGAGATGGTGTCGAAATTCAGGATATTGTTGAACAGCGCCGTGTCCTTGGCATCTATTGCGGTGTCGCCGTTCAGATCTTTCATCTGCGCAATATCGTTCGAATCGACCTTAAGGTCGTTGTTCAGGTCGAAGGTATTGGTAAATACGGTTGCGGTGGCCCATGACGCCTGTCTGTATTGGTTGGCGGTGACGTTCAAAGAAGCCAGATTATTCGTATTGATGGTGCCAATGGCGTTACGGGGCGTCTGCTGGCTCGTCAGCGTCAAAGACGGCGTTTGCGATCCGGCGGAGGTCAGAAGATTTGTAGTTGCGAAGTTGTTCGAGCTGAATCGTGACAGCAGGTTTGTCGTATCGAAGCCTGAGGCGTTGAAGTTCGATAAGAGATTGGTCGTGCCGAAGGAGGTCGTAGAAAAGCCGGTGGTGCTGAATCGTGATAGCAGGTTTGTCGTATCAAAGTTTGTTGTTCCGAAGTTCGTCGACAGCGGGGTCGTGCTTATGGCTGTGGGCGTGAAACGCTCGGCGAGCTGCGAACTGCTGAATGACATCGGCGTATAGGATGACGGCGTGAATGCAAAAGGCGTAAAGTCATGCTCGCTCTTGTAGTCGGCGATAAACTGTTTGACGTAATCGCTCGAATATGGCGAAGTAAAAGTATATCCGCCTGTTCCTTGAGTGGACCCGGATTCCGCGCCGGTGTTTTCGCCCCCGCCGCCGGACGGAATGCTACCGCCGTATGCGGCCAGGAACCCTTCAAGAGAAGCAAAGGCGTTGCCGGCCAACACCGGCTGAAGAGCAAGCGAAGCCGCCATTGTTACTGCGAGCAATTTCTTCAAGGTTTTCATATGTCTCCTTGGGTTATGGACAATGTTCTTGCGCATAAAATAAAAAACCGGTTTGCCATTCCTTATTTCGGCAACCCGGTAATCGTTGACAGCTTCATCAAGATCCGTGGCTTTCCTGCTATTAATAGCAGGCTTTATCGATAAGGAAGATTACGACCCCTTTTCGACCTGACCCCAGACCTTTTTAAAGCCCCCTAAGAAACTGCTTGCTCCATAATAAGTTTAACCTATATATATAGAATTTCAAGGCGCGAATACCAACTTTTGCTTCTGTTAACATATGCAAGGACAGGGCTGAACCCGAAAAGGGGTTAACGGGCCCAGCCCGCCCTGCATTGCTAAATTGGCGCAAAAAGAATTGTTTTGCAAATACATGATGCGCAAAGATATAGCTAAAGCGTCTTGATTATGGAATGTCTTTAAGCGCTTTTTTTGCTGCTTCAGCGATTTTCCAGTAGAAACCGTCGCCTGTCGGATCATAGCACTGGGCAAAACCGAACTTGTTGATCACTGTGTTATACGCTTCTTTGGCTTTTTCATAATTCTTCTGCTTTGCGTATATCTCACCAAGGATGAAATACGCAGTGCCCACATCATTGAGCGCCCAGTATTGCGATTCCTTGCCCTTTGGCGCGAAATCCTTCAATGACGCCTGCTGTTTGAGCGCTTCCTCGCCGTAGCGGTCGATGCATTCCTGGGCAAAAACTTTTGCCGCAGCATAGTCCTTGGCATTGTAATAATCCCACGCCTTTTTCATAAGCGCTTCGGAGCTCGTGCATGAGAGCATCTCAAGCCGGAACGCCAGGTCCTTGAACCCGTTCGCCTTAAGATGCTTGATAAGGCTGTTCATATCGGCAGTAGCTAACTTCTTGACAAGCGAATCCTTCAAGCCCGAGATCGTGCCGAAGATCGCGACGATATTCTCCTGCATCGCCTTGTCATCTCCGAGATCAGAGCCTTTCTTATAGACTTGCTTGAGCAGCGCGGTTAACGCGTCATACATCCTTCTCTGCCAGCCCCGATGGCGCATGTCTTTCAGGTGCTCCGGGACTGTGATCCACGCCTTGATATCCGCGATGGTATCTTTGACCATTTGGGCGTCAACCTTGCCTGTATTATTGGCCAGGTTGATCGTTTCGATGTTCGCCAGCGCCCGCGCGACAAACGCCGCATGGTCTGCGCTGGTGGTTGCGTTCATCTCTTTGCGTGCTTTATCGACAAAACCCGCAAGGTCGAAATCCTTGTTGAGAAGGGCGTTTGTGCATTTCTCAACAACGCCCTCAAGGCCTTTTGCTTTTGCGGCATCCTTGAGATGCGTCAGCAGATTGATCGCCGATGACTGCACGGTAACGCAGCCGCCCTCATCCGCAGACAAAAGCAGGGATTTCTCCGCAAAAGAGATATAGGCGTTCGTCAGCGCTTTGGTCGAGTCCGTGGCGCCTTTGCCTTGGTTAAACAGGGTGGACAGCGCGCAGCCGATGCAATGGATCATGCCGCTGCGAACACCGGCTGAGACCTTGATGGAGCCGTCATTGACGCCTTTGACGAATGTTGTGAGCTTGTTGGCTATCTTCGTCCGGTCAGCGTCAGACAATTTCGTCTTGCTTGCCTTGTTCAACGCGTCGCTGTGCCAGAGCGCCTGCGCAAGCGCATTCGCTATATGTCCGCGGCTTTCGTCGTTAAGGGATTTGTCATCAAGATCTGCCATCCATTTATTGACAAGGCCCTGGATGCCGCCTTTGATGTCAAGCGCCTGCTCGAGGATCTTATTGACTTCATCGCGGTTGCCTTCTTTCGATCCCCAGTTGCCGATCCGCCACATGTTCATGAGCTGGCAGAATGCCTGCGCTTTGACATGGGTCGAACCGTTCTCCAGAAGCGTCTTAAAGAACTCAGCTATCTTGGGATACAACGCGCTGTTGGTCTTGTTATTTGCGCTTAACCAGGTAAGCTCGATGCCAAGAGCCATAAAGCTATGGCTTATAGCGAGTTGTGTCGCATCATCCATTGCCTTAAAAGCATCGCTTTTGACCAGGTTTAACGCGGCCGTGACAACCGATGCCTGCGCTTTCGAGAGGTCCAGCTTGTAGCTGTCATCACGGTAGATCTTTTTCAGCTCCGCGGTCATCGCAGACATTACCGCGTTGATCGCACCGGCTGAAATCAGCTCCGGATGTTCCTTGGAAAGTTTCAGGATGTCATTGCCGAGTTTTTCCCATGCCTGTTTTTTCATAGATACGTCGTCCAATTTATTGATGTAGGCGACGTAATCCTTGTAATACTGTGTCCAGACCTTGATGTCTGTTTCTGTATCAGGAGGGCGTACCGGCGGCTTGATCTCGACATTCGCTGTTGTCTCGATCTTTTTGCCGTCTTTGTCGTAATACGTCTCCGAATGAACGCCGGTGTTGGTATCCTTCACGACCTTCGAGCCGATAAAGTTGCCGTCAGCGTCATAGTAGTTGGTCGTGTAGCCGGTACTCGGCGGTATCGTGGTCGTGGTCCACATGTAGGTCGGCCCGCTTCGGGCAGGCGTCGTGCCGAATATCTTCTTTAATGCCGCCTGTTCATCAGGGCTCAACGCAGTGCCTTCGCGCGTGATCACGTTGCCGTCTTTATCATAATAGGCGCCGAGGATATCGTATTGGGTTCCGGTTGTTTTATGATACGTTCCGATTACGTTGCCGGCCTTGTCATAATACGTGACGGTCGTGCCGCCATCAAGGTATACCGTTTTGGATGTTACCGGCGCTACTCCGAAGATTTTCTGAAGCTCTTTTTGTTCTTCGGCGGACAGCTTCTTAGTTTCCGGTTTCTGCACCCGGGGATCCTCAGAGAGCTCTCCGTTCCCGACTGCTGCTTTCCACGTGTTTGTTGCCGATATGGTTGTTGCAGCCCGTTTTGCCACAGGCGCTGTTTCTGCCTGAACGACATTCATGGGCATGCTGACCGCCGTCATGGTGACCAGCAATACCGTTGTTACAATGGTCCTGAACTTTTGCGCGAACATTACACCCTCCTTTTTAGAGATCCGGTTAACGATATTATTTGATTTTCCTTCTATTTTCAACACTGCGAGGCCGTCTATCACCGCCTGGCATATGTATTGAAGCAGGGTTTCCAAATTCTCCCTGTCCAACCGCTGCCATTGCGCGTGCGCGCCTTTTTTGCAGTATGCCTGTTCCTCATCCGCGGCGATGAGGAATATCGCGTTTTTTCGGGTGCTTGTATCTCTGGCAAAAGCCAGAACGCCTCCGTCTTGTGTAAAAAAACCCAGCCGCCTGAAACGTAATCCCCTGCTGACCCCGCCTATCATAACGCCCTCCCTTGATAAAAAAGACAATTACAAAGAAAAATCCCTCTGTCCTGTAATTGATCCCCCCCAGAGATCAATGAGGACAGAGGGATGGTGTTATAAATAATGGAATTATCTATCGTGAGGTTTGCATTATATACAGAAACATCTAAAGCGGAATAGCTGCGAATAGAGCGATTCGATGCGGAAAGAAAAGCGGTTGAATTGGTTGATACGGTTTCCGGGGGAGAAAGGCCGGTTCTGGTGTAGTTTACCGCGTTCTTCTTCAGCATATCGATAATATTTATTGAATGCGTTGGGTTGATCGGTTTCCAGGCTACTCGCGCTATGGTTTCGCTTAAAGGATTCTGATCCCCGGAGTTTCTATCTTCAAAGGCCTTGCGAAGCGGAGCAGGGAGGGGATCCTTATGTTCATTGCCGGAAACTGCAGAAGGAAGGTTGCTTGAATCCTGAAGCAAGAGGTCCAAGAGAAGAGGCATGTCCTCATTCGGGATAACTAGTTTGAATATGGGTATAATGCCTTTGATCCAGCCGCTTGTGTGTTCATAAGTTTTATTTTTAAGGTTGGTAACGGATTTTATATGTTTCCAAGCGGTTACTCTGGCAGTTGAAAGCGATTTTTGGACGGCATAGAAGCCATCAGTTACAGAAGATGCTGTTTTTCTGGAACGCGAATGTGTTTTTTGGGCCAGAATTTTCGCTGTAGCACACGTTTGTGTTGCCTTGGTTATCAGCGCATTAACAGTTCGTTTGCCGGCTTGAAGCGCCTGAGCATGCTGCACGGTTGGCTTATTATTTGTCAGAACCTTCTCTGCCGCTTCCCGGGAAGAATGAGCTTCGTTTTTCCACGATATGTTATTATGAAGCGCATGAGCGCCGTCTTCAGCCTTAAAAATAAATTGGCTTGTTGATTGAGCAGTGCAGAGAAGCGGGGAGGAGTTCAAATTCGCATTTACTATGTTTGTGGTTAATCCGGACATTTCCGGGGCTTTGAGAGGCTGTAATCCGGCTGTCGGCATGATCCCGACAGATGTTAATGCTGGGCTCAATAGGTTCGAATCAGGCTTAATCTGCGGCTGGGTCAGAGCCACGGGTTTTACTGCCGGGGGTATTGTTTGGATCCCTCCGCTCAAGGCAAGAGAGGAGTTCACTATTGAGATTGATGCCGGACTGGAAATTGAAACCGCAGGCGCTGTCTGAAGGACTCTCACAGGAGAAGGATTGCTCAGGATCAAATTTGTCCCGGCGCCCATCGATAGGCTGGCTGCTGTCCCAACCGACTTGAATCCGGGAGTAATGGCGTCACCTGATAAAGGACTTACCGATGCAGTAATAGGATTTGAAGACGAGATCACTGATTGCTGCTTGTTTTTTATTTTGTCTTTTTTGGGAGTTTCGGCATGGGCGGTTGACGCAAGCATAAGAGATAATGCCGCGCCTATGATAAGATATCTGCCCGATATTGTTTTACCTGTGAGATTGCTCACGTATCCCCCAAAATAAAAATCCGGATTGCGAAAGTTCCTTATTTCGGCAACCCGGTCGGTCTTAGAAACGACGAACCCAAATCCCCTTTGTCTGACCCCGTGGCTTTCCCGTTCTTGCGAACGGGCTTTTTCGATAAGGACAAACAATTACTTTAATAGTTCACTATAAGTATGCCAGATGGCCTCTGAAATTCAAGATTAAATATCTGAATATTGCTTCTGTTAAATATTTACTAATTAAAATAACCGTATCAACCGTATCATGAACCAGTAATGTGTATATTTTGAACTAATGAATCTATTTTTCCGTCTATTTCCTTGATCTCAAGACCATTTATTACTTCATTGCTCATAATTTGCACGAATCGGCATAATGCATTGTTATTGAGCTTTTTCCAGGCAGAAGCGCCTGAATAAAGAACATATATCCTCTCTTCTGACCCCAGGACAAGGAACATTATGTCGTCTTTTGTCGTGTTCGCCTGCGCAAATGCAAGAATATCATCGCTTTCGTTAAAATAGAAAATATGGTTAAGCGTAAATTCAGCATTCTGGTCCATATTTCTTCCCTTTAAGCATTGGTCCATGATTTTATTAAGGTTGACGATTTTTGCAGGTCGAATTTCTTGAACAAATAGCTTATAAGATCTTTTATATACTTGATCCAGACCCGGATGTCTTTTTCGTTTTTATCAGGCTGAACAGGCGGCTGGATTTCGGTATTTGAGTTCGTATCGATTTTCTTGTTATCTTTGTCGTAGAAGGTGGTCTTTGTTCCGCCGGATAGGTTTACCGTGACGGATCTCCTCGGAGTTACGCCGAATATTTCTGTCAATTCTGTCTGTTCCTGCTGCGAAAGAGTCTTTTTCGTCGTCAACCTATCCAATACGCTGGGCCCCCTATTAAAAGAGTTGCTCGTGACTTCGGGTAAGGTGTTTTTATGACTATCCCAGATTGTTGCAGCTGCCTGCGCTGACCCCGCAGGCAGCGATGACGATAATAGCGTTGTTATCAGAGTAATATTGATCATGATGCTAATCCGGTGTTTAACCATTTGTTCCTTTTTGGTGGGCGGTTCTGTTAATAATATTTATTTCCAGGAAATTTAGGAGGGCCACACCTCGGGGGGGTGAGATATGGCCCTCATCGTGCAGAATAAACGCAGCACGATTGTTAAAATTTAATGAGGCTTCAGAAAGGACTCTTTCAATAAATGAAAAGCCTTCCCGAAGCCTCATGGGGGGGTTAATGATACTGTTAGTAGATGATTGTGATACGGTTTGATTTAAAGGAGATGATAAGCTGAAAATAGGCAGAGATTGTCTGCTAAAAAGGAGAGAATTTGTAATATCAGCTTTATCAGGAGGCGAAAGACCGGTTTTTGAGTAATTGATAGCTTGTTTTAATATAGTATCTAAGCAAATGATTTCTTCTGCAATCGGATTAATATTTTTATTGTTTGCCGGATAAATGTCAATCCCGTCATAGCCGGTTGTGTCCAGGAGTGATTGTTTATAAGCTTCTGATCTTTCAGGAACATCAACAGGTTCGTTGCCGACAGGATCTCGCGCAGGCGGAAGAAGAGGATCGATGTCTTCTTTCGCAGCCAGGACTTTTGACTGGTTTATCAAGCCGTTCTTCAGATAGGGCATTATGCCGCATACTGCGTTATACATTGTTTCGGCATTATATTTCGTGTCTTTCCTGACTGAATTGATCTGGCTTTTGTTTTTGAAAGATGGCTTATCGGTGAATAAAGGCCTTTGATACGGCATGACGCTTTGCGCCTGGTCTGCGGCAATATCCTCTGCGTGCCTCTTTTGGGTTTTGGAAGTTATGGTATTTGATTCTTTAGCTGGTTTGCGGCCGCAATTCGAAAACTCTTGCTGTTTCAGGCTGTTTGTGCTGTCAGATGTTTGTTTTTTTGCGGCGTTTTCCTGGATTTGCGACGAGGTTTTGTTCTTTATCACCGCTTCTTTCTCGTCGAGACAGGCATTCGACCTGTTCTCTTGCTGCGTTGCGATATGTATCTTCAAATTCTGGACAACATTTGCTTTTGCAGCATCAGAGCCGGTTATGCGCGTATCCGGTGCTGCAGAGGTTATTTTATTTAAATTGTTGTTAGATCCTGCCAGAGGAGCACTAAACGTATTCTGGGATTGCTGGACTAATGCCGGAGACGTTGATTGGACTGGAGATTTCGTAGAGAATGCCCAGGCGCCGGCTTTGGCGGAAGCTGTTACCAGCGCCGGAGTGCTTGAATTCCATCCATTATAAGCCGCAGCGATTGGCTGGAATTCCTTTGTTGCCGCATTCGCGTATTCTTGCGTTGCAAGTTGAATAAGCTTAGGAGTTTCTTCGGCAAAACAGGGAAAAGTCATACCTGCTGCTACAACGCAGAATATGGCTGATACGGTTATTCTAGCTGTTTTGATCATTTTTCCCATGTTTTGCCTTATAAAATGAAAATGCCGCGTTACCTTTTCCTTACTTCGGTAACCCGGCTAGTCGGATAAACAATACAGAGCTGAATGTCGATGTTGCGCCTGGCGTCGCACCCCTGCGACATTTCATGCCTGGCTTAGCTCTCTCCTGACCCCGTGGCTTTCCGCACCCGCCTTACGACGGGATCGGCTTTTCGATAAGGAGAAACCAATATATTTCACCTGAAGTATACGTGATGGATTTGAAAATTTCAAGGAAGGAAACAAACTTTTGCTTCTGTTAACGGAAAGATCAGATGTTTATCCCGTATCCGGTGGCTTTTTTGAGGTTGGTGAGCGCGACAAAATAATTCCCCAGGGCCTGGAAGTATTTTGTCTGAGCATCAGCCATGCTGTAAAGGGAATCCATTGCAGAAGAGAGAGGGGCGTCGTTGACAGAAGCTCGGATTTTGGTGATCTCCGCCTGGTTCCGCCTGAAAGCCATATCAGCCGACGCTGTGTTAAGCTGCAAAATTGCTTTTTGATACGTCAGGAAAGCGTCTTGCACCTCGAAAGTTACGGTTTTTCGCGTCTCATTCAGGTCACTGATGGATTTTTGCAGATCCACATCAGTCTTCTTTAAAGAAGAAATTGCCGCCATATTATCAAATAATCCGAGTTCAGCGCTGAGCGAATTCGATGCAGTGGGAGAAGTCTGGCCAAAGCGCGGCCTGCTGCGCTCGAGTATTCCGGAACCTTTAAACGTGCTGGCTCCAAGCATTTTAGTGACTTTTATGCCCGCGGCCCAGTTCGTCGAATTTTTCCACGGCTCGGTCTTATAATGACCGCTGTATAATCCGGCACTGCCAACCAGATCAACATTAAAATTATCCTTGTCTAATTCGATCTTTTTGGCGTATTTGCTGAATTTGACCATTAATTCGCCTATTTTTATTTCAGCCCTGTGTTTGAGCGCTACTGAAAAAAGCTCGTCAAGGTCAAGATCAGGCTTGACGATCTCAGGCTCCTCCAGATTGATGGTCGGGATGTCCTGGCTGTTTAAAACCTGTTTAAAGGTCAATTCTGCAAGATATATATCCTGTTTCAGGCTTGCAAGCTGGAACTCGATCTGTTCAAAGGACGAGCGGGCGCTGTTGAGCTCCAGGGGGATGATCATGCCTATTTCCGAGAGCTTGGTGATACGGTCAAGGAGTTCCTGCGCCTCGTTGCGCAAAGCTTCTTTATACCGCCAGTGAGTCCGGGAAGCGATCAGGTTATAGTAGGACGATTCGGTCTTATGGATGATATCGAATTTCATGCGGTCGAAATTCCTGCGGGCGATCTCCGCGTTGACTTTGGCATGCTCGATCGAATCGATCAGCCTGCCGCCGTAATACAGCGGCTGGTTGACCTCGATCTTTTCTTCGAGCTCTTCGTACGGCACGTGGTACGTTTCTCCGTCGGTAAAATACCCGGAAAGCTTAACCGAAGGAAGCAGGTTCCTCATTGCTTCCTTGACCTTAAAGTCCGCAAGATCGACCTCTTTTTTCGCAACCTGGCTCGGTTTATTATTCCTGATGGCAAGGTCAATAAACCCGGATAATTCTTCAGGCCACACAACCTTGAAATCCTTCATTGCCTGCTCAGATGCCGAAGGCCCTTCTTTGATCTTTTTCAGGAACTTCGGCGCTTCTTCAGCCGGCTGTTCCTGATCGGGTTGGAATTGTTCGCTTTCCGCATCCTCCTGCGCAGCGGTTTCTTCCTGCTGTGACCATTCTTCTGGAGGCTCATACGGCTCGATCTGCTCGGGCATTTCCATCCTGAATTCAAGCGGCACGACCAGCTCGACATCCTCGCCTTCGTGATCCTCCGGAAGCGGATAGGGGCTTGCGCTTTTTACTGCGGCGACCGCGCCCTCGTCGAGAGAAGCATAGCCCGATGACTCGAAAACAAAAATAGATTTTAGATACCCATCCTGGCCTATGGTGAAATTCAAGGTGACAATGCCCTCGCGCCCCTGTACAAAGGCGTCAGGCGGGTAGATCAAATTCTCGTAGATCCGTTCCTGAATGAACAGGGCGTAGTCAGTGTGTATTGGGAATTGGGCTATTGAAACAGGGATGGATGTAAGGATAAGGATGAAAGACAGAAAAACCGATAATAGAAGATTTTTGCCCATAATCTCCTTAAGTTTGGATCAACTATTACACCAATCTTAATTATATGAAAAAAAATGTATTTGTCAAGAGTTTTTGATACTGTTTGATACAGTATGATACGGTAAAGAAAATATATACTCAGCGCCTTGACTTTGCCTTTGCCATATGTTAGATTTGTTCTATGAAATGCATAATCTGCAATAGCGAATTTTCCCCCAGTAAATACAGGCCAAACCAGCAGGTTTGCTCAAATCCTGCTTGTCAGCGCCAGCGCCAACTTCTCAATCAGAAGAAGTGGCGGCTGAAGAATCCCGATTATTTTAAATGCCTTGGCCAGGAGCCTGCTTGGCAGGATAAGAGGCGCAGGTATAATCAGCTCTGGAAATCAGCGAATAAAGAATATATAAAGACCTACGAGAACGATCATAAGGATCAGCGCCGCGAATATATGCGTGAATACATGCGTAAATACCGCTGAGCAGGGTAAACAGATAAAAAAGTTAGTTATTGTATCTTGACAATGAGCATTTTATTATATATACTCTAGGTGGAAATTTAGATTTTTATAATCTTTTTGTAATGTGTTTCTGAAGTCAGACTTGAACGATAAAGGCAAACCTCGAGTAATCGGGGGGCGCAAAGCCACGGGTCCTGACTCTGCCGGATGCAGAGAAACCATCTTTAGGATAGCCGAGTTACCGAAAAAAGGTACTCGGCTTTTCTATTTACAAGGGGAAGAAGCCAATGTATAATTGGCGCAAAAAACTGTGGTTCAAGGTCGTAGCCTTCACAATGATCGGGGTGTTTTTGTCCTCTGACTTTGGATGGGCTGCGCGTAATGACTACAGGATCTCCTTGCCAACCAATTCTGCAAGCCAGCAACCGTATCAGAAACAAGATCAAAAAACACTCAAGGATACCGTATCAGGATTTCTTAACCGTATCACGCACTTTCTTGCGCCTGATGCGTATGCTTTTGAGCTCCCAAGCACATCCATGAACTCTGCTATTCAAGAGTTTAAGGAGAGTAATGGTTTGAGCGGTGGTGATACAGGATTCTCAATGCCGTCTTACTCAAAGCCTTCATACACATCATTCCCGGAATCATATTCGCGCCAGTCATTCGAAATGCCGTCTTACTCAACGCCTTCATATACGTCAGTTCTTGATTCTTATACCGGCGCAGATTCGTCAATTTCTTATAAATTTGATACGGTCAAGGTTTCAGCTGCATCTGATTTTCTAGAGCAAAGGCAGAATATAATCAGAAGTTATAATGATTCCACATTAGGCAAGCTGTCCAGCATACAAGACCGCCTTGCTGATGGGGTTTCTGCCATTACGCCGTCTTCTGTAACTACTACGGATTTTCTTGTACAAAGGCAGAATGCGATCGATGCATTCAAGACGTCGCAAGCTGATGCCTTTTCGAGCATGCAGGATCGGTTCGCAAATGTAGCACCTGCCTCTATTTTTGCGAACCGCATGACGGATCCAGGAGTTTCTACCACTAATATTAGTCTCGGGACGACCCAGACTACCGGCATTCAATCGACGCAGTATCAGTCGTCAACTCAATATCAGACGCAGAATCAGTATTGCTGCGGCACGAATGTTCCTGATATGGATACAGGGAATTCAAATATGTATTACGAGCGGCTACCGAACAATTACGGTTCCGGAAATTCTTTTATACAAAAGATATCGAATCCGCTGGCCGGAGCGGTGAATCAAGGCGCAAATACGGTTGATCTTGATGTTGACATAGCGGGCGCGCGGCAGAATGCGCACCAGGCCGCAGCAGAATTGATCAAGAATATTAAGGACACGGCGCTCAATAATGGAAATAATGTTTTCAATGCCACAAACGAGACTGTTGATACGGTGGGAGCGAATGCGTCAGGAGATGAGGAATCCATTCTTGAGGGCGTTAGCAAAGAGGTCAAGTTGACAGATAGAAATACGGTATTACGCGCCAGAGGGACGGTCAGCGAAGCATTCGAATCATTGGCTGACAGGATCTCAGCCAAGCAGGACAATCAGATCGCAATTCCGGCTGCCGTAGAGAACGGCAAGGAAACCCTGGCGGACGAGCTAAAGAATACCCGGATTAATACCGAAGCGTTAGCGGATTTCGCGAAGACCTTTAATCGGTTTAATCCTGAAGCTAAAACAGAGGTTGTTACATATACGGAAGAGGAAGCAAAGGCAGCGCATTTGAATTTCCTTGCTTCATTAAGCGACAAGACCCTTCAGGAAATACTGGCAGAAAGGATCAACGCTGATTCGATGCTTGACACCAGAATGACCGCAGGCTCGCGGTTCCCCATGCCTGTAGCGCGGCCTTCTGCAACGACCGTGGCAGACTTTACGCTCACGAACAATATCACTAGAGAAACCGGTGATACGGTTGTGACGAAAGACAACAATATCAAGACGCAGATCGCTGCTTTCAAAGAGCGGTTCAATACATATACCGATAATATAACCGGATCATTGAATGCGCGCGGTCCTCCGGAAGCTGATATCAATTCTCTTACCGCATCATTTATTAATCCTATCAGCAAGTCCGATCTTATAGACCTCGAGTCTCGTGGTCTGTCGTCCATTTCTTCAAAACTAACCGATTTTCTTAATAACCGTCAGAATAAAATAGATAACCTCCTGCTGACCCCAGGACAAGGCGGTATCGGTATTACCCCTAATGCCGGTACCGCCGATTTATTTGCTCGGCTGGAAAGCCGCAGAAACACCGATTTCGCGGCTTTATTGAAGAAATATCAGCAGACGAACGTCATTGATCCGGTTGGAGCAACTGCAGAGGGCATGGAATATAACTGTGCAGTTTCTTCCATGCATGTGCTCTTACCTGATGTTTCTGAAGAGACGCTGGCTGCCGAATTAGCTCCTTATACAGTAGACGGTTATACGAGAATGTCAGGGATGCAGGCCGTTGCTAAGGCACATGGCAAGGATTATGTTTCAGCAGAAGTTACGACGCTTCAGACCGGAAATACTGTTTTCATCGCTCATTTGGATACCCCGACCGACCATTTTGTAGCTGTCACCAATGTAACTGATACTGAAGTCACAATTAATGACAATGGAGAGGTCAAAACCGTATCAAGGACTGAATTTGAAGCCCGCTGGGACAATTATGCGCTTGTGCCGTCAACTACACCCGGTATAACTCCCCTTACGCAAGCCCAGGCAGCGAATATCACCGGTTTAGTCGTTAAAACGTCGGAAGCAACGGATTATACTGAAAGAATAATAGTTGACGGAGATTTAGTCGTTTCCACCTATGAAGATACTCGGCTGACCAATAAAATCACCTATGACGGCACTGAAGCAGACTCTTCAAAAAGAATCGCTGAAGAGACGTATGTATATTCAGCGGAAAATGTTACAATAACCAAAGATACATTTGCCAACAACAAGATAACCAATCATAATATTTATACAGCTACTATTGCCAATGTCACAAAACAGAATACCTGGGTTCCGGTTGAGGCGACTTCATATGACTATGCCGCCTTTAATAACACAGGCAGCGTGACGGTGAAAAAATTCAATGATGCCGGCAAGATGATCTTGAGCGTTACCAATAAAGGCACGGTTGCCGGACAGGGCGATAAAGTCAGAGAAACCGCCATCGCTTACAGCGCCACAGGGAGGATCGAAACCACCATCGATTATCTGGCATATGATGGTAAGGGAAGCGTTGATGTTTCGACCTTTAACACCGAGAATACCAAGACTCACGAAACTATATATAAAGGAACAAGCGTAGCCAGCGGCACCAAGGTAAAGGATATCACCATTGAGGCAAGCACAAGCGGTAGAAAAATCACTACTATTGATTACGAGGCTTATAGCGGCACGGGAAGTGTATCAGTCCAGGATTGGAATAAGGAAGGGCGGCTGCTCAAAGATAATATCTATAAGGGTACTGAAGTCAAAGCCGAATCCAAGGTCGAAGAGCGGGTGTATGATTATGCCGCCGGCACCATTACCGTAACCTCGTTTGACAACGGAAAAGCCACCGGAACCAAGGTATACCAGGGCGAGATCAAGACTGAGAACGTGATCAGCACCACCTCCATAGAGAATACCGCAACCGGCCGCATCGAGACCACGGTCGCAGGTAGCAGGACCACAGTCAAGACCTTTGAAGGCGAAACATTAGTCAAAGAGACCGTAGCTGATTCCAGCGCAAAGACTTACAAAGAGACAACCTACAAAGACGGAAAGATCGATTTAATCACCATCTACGAAAATACCGTGACTGCGGACGCCACCAAAAAGGTCAGCTCAACCACATATACTTATTCCGCGACCGGTTATACAGAAACAGCCATTAATTTCAAGGATAGCACCACCACCGTTAAACAAGTTTCTAATGACAAGCCGGAATCGATCAAGGTATACGAAGGCACTGCAGTTGACGCGACCAAACTGGTCAAGGAAACCATATATACCTACAACACTACCGGCTATACAGAAAAGATCTTTGATTACAAGGCTGGCAACGGCACCGGTAGCCTGACAGTCAAAACCTTTGATACCGATAACCGGATCACCAAAGAAACCTTGTATACCGGCACTACCGCTGATGCGAATAAAAAAGTAAGCGAGACCGTATTTAATGCCGATCGCACCAAAACCATAACTAGCTTTGCCAGCGGCAAGGTTACCGGCTCACAGACAGTTGATGCCAATAACAATGTTCTGTCTTCAACCAGCATTGAGTATACCGCAACCGGACGCATTGAAACCACGGTTGCCGGTTCAAAGACCACGGTCAAGACCTTTGAGGCAGAAAAGCTTATTAAAGAAACCGTAGTTGACAAGCAGGCAAATACCTATACTGAAAAGACCTATACAGACAGCAAGGTCCAAAAGATTGATGTGTATGAGGGAGATAAGATCGATGCTACAAAGAAGGTCAGCTCAACCACATATACTTATTCCGCGACCGGTTATACAGAAACAGCCATTAATTTCAAGGATAGCACCACCACCGTTAAACAAGTTTCTAATGACAAGCCGGAATCGATCAAGGTATACGAAGGCACTGCAGTTGACGCGACCAAACTGGTCAAGGAAACCATATATACCTACAACACTACCGGCTATACAGAAAAGACCTTTGATTACAAGGCTGGCAACGGCACCGGTAGCCTGACAGTCAAAACCTTTGATACCGATAACCGGATCACCAAAGAAACAGCCTATATCGGGCTTGAGGAGATTGCTGCCAAGAAGACCAGTGAGACTACCTATGCGTATTCCCAGGACGGCAGGACCTTTACCGGCACCAGGACCACATTTGAGAACAGCAAGACAGTGAAGATCGAGAATATCTACGGAATGAGCTCCAACCCGAGCTCCACCACCCGTGTTTCCAGCACTACGACCCGCGTTAATACTGCCGACGGCTACACTGATACCACCGTAAACTCTAGTGGTACTGAGAAAACTGTAACTGTAGTCCGGAATGATAAGATCCAAAATCAGACCGTCTACAGCATCAGTGAAGGTGTCGAGACTAAGGTCAAAGAAACAGCATATACCTACAGCGGAGACAACGTAGCCACTAAGACCGAGACTGAGTTCTTGGCGCTTGACGGAGCCGGTAAGATCACCGTCACTGCCTATGGACAGAGCAATAAAGTATCCAACGAAACAGTTTACAAGGGCAAGGATTTGACCACTGCCACCAAACTCACCTATACTACATATGCGTACAGCGGCACAAGCACTACCAAGACCGAGACGGATTACCAGGCCTTTGACGGCACTGGCAAGGTCACTGTGACCAAAACCACCGGTGATCAGGTTCAGTCAATCGATGTATATAAAGGAACAGGCGACAACAAAGTCCAGATAGAGAAAAAGACGTATTCGTATTCCTCAACTGGTTACACAGAAACCGCCATTGACTACACGGCAGATAACAACGCCGGTAAAACCACGGTTACCGAGTACAAGAATTTTGAAACAGTCCGGTATTCTTATGGTAAAACTGAGAATGTTGTAATTGCCAAGCCGATCAAAGAGAGCGTTTATGCCGGCACTTCAGTCAGCAACGATAAACTGGTCAGCACGAAAGAATACGATTACGGCCAGTATCTGGGATCTGCATGGGACGATACAGTAGTCGAGACCAAATACACCGCAGGCCAGGCGACCAGCATAACAACATACGTGGGCGGACAGTTAAAGAGCGAGACCACCATTGCCACCACCGGTACTAAGAGAGTAGAGACCACGGTGAATTATGGCTATACCGGCTCTGACGCAGACGGCAATGCTCAATATGGTGCTGTCAATACCGTGGTAAAGACTTTTGAGAATAACAAGATTATGTCCGAAGATACCTATCGGGGCAGCGAAGTAAAGGCCGAGAACCAGATCCGCGCTATATCCTATACCTATTCTCAGACCGGATACACCAAAATAGATAAAGACCTGGTTGCTAAGACCGTTGAGCTGACCGAAATCAAAGTCTCAGGCACAACCGAGACCGTGATGAAGAATATCAAGGCCCAGGGCGATACCATCACCTTGCCGGCGGCTGACAAGCTGCTTGACCAGGCATACATGGACAAATGGGCAACGGACAATAAATGGACTCATTCCTACATCAGGACCGATACCCAGGGCGGTTATATCGAGGTGACCAAGGATTTCACCTATACTACCACCAAAGACGAGGACGGCAACGAGACTACCACGTATATCACGGACCAGGAATTAAAAGAAGTAAAGATCAATAACGGCGATGTGCAGCTTGTCCGCTATATCAAATCCACCGGTGACCTGGTTGAACCGGCGCAGGATAAACTGTTGAACCACGAATATATGCAGGATTACATGGCTGACCACGGTTGGTCATATTCTTATTATCGCTTCACTGACAGCACGTTAAAACTGACCTATGAAGTTGTCCGCGACACCACTGCGTTTGACGGCCAGGGCTTCTTGAACGTCAGGACCTATGATGCCCAGGGCAATCTGACATCGGAAGTGGCTTATAAATCGCTTGTCCCGGTCGAATCTTTAAGCCTGCCGACCGAAGCAATTCCGGCAACAGGCAGCACCGTTGACCTGACGACGATCGGCCAGCAGGATTTCAGCATATCATTCACGATCGACCCGACAGCAGAGAACCAGGGTTCTGTGAATCTGACAGGCCCTGATGGCACCGTGATTGGTGTGGGCGTTGCGCCATCCGCAACCTCCGGCAATGTGATCTACAACGTGACCATCGGCGGCGTTGTCAGGTCGATCGAAGCCCCTGCAGGCGAGCAGGTTAATATTACGATCAGCCGCGACACCGGCATGATGACAGTCACTGCCAATGACCAGGTGCTTTATTCGGAGAGAAATACCGGCGCGATCAGCGGCGCAGCAATCAACGGCGCTGTCAGCGACATCGAAGGATACAATGATTCTACTGATTACCGTTTGTACAATACCGAAACCGCGACCATCTTCTGCGACAATGAGCAGGGATACACAAAGGTCATGACACAGGATTCGACCAAGATTTATATGGGCGACAATACCTCGACCGAAGAGAACCTGATCTATGCCAGGACCGCCACCGAGATCAAATTCCGCGGCGAAGACGGCACCGGCGAGTGGGAGACGGTGGCATTGACCTCATCGGCCGCCTCGACCAGTTCGTCTTCTGATGAGGATTCGTCAAGCAGCAACAGCCTTTTGACCCTGCCAACTATCCCGGCGACAGGCGGGAAGGTCATCAAGGATGACGGATTCATGGCCGTAACGCAGTATACAAGCGGTTCTGAAACAGTTACGGTTACCGCCTATGATGTCGCGCGTCCGGACGGGGTTGTCAAAACCATCTCTGCCAATGGCCAAGCCTCGCAGGAAAAAGTCGATACTGTTACGCTTAATTATAAAGCCAGCGCAAACCAGGTCCAGGAATTCAAGGCAGAGGGTTACACCGTTACCGTGGGTGAGAATTCTACCACCTTGACCAAACCGTGGACGCAGACAACGACTACAACGCAGAGCGCGACATACTACGTTGACGGTACTTATACCGTGTCCGGGAGCCAGCAATATAATTATAATAAGTGGGGCTGGTATAAGACCGAGTCGCAATCCTTGGCCACCGATTTCTTCGGGGCCCGCACGATCACCAAGACTGTCGATGATGTTGCAGTATGCACTGGCTCGTGCAATAGGACAAGTGAGTCCACCACGATTCATTATGATTTTGCAGGCAGGCCTGATACCGCGTCGGTGAAAAATTCATATAACAATGGGGCCAACACCGAGACTGAATATTATGAATTCAATGCCGCGGGCAAAGTAACCTATTACAAGAGCGAAACAGGATACCAGGGATGTTACGGAGCTAATTGTCAGAACTTCAAAACTACGACTGAAGTCACCAATGAGTATTCTGATAGCGGGAGTCTCGTAACGCAGACAATCGTTACCAATGACACCAATCTGCGCGGCAGCCCATTGTACGATATCGATAACGGCGGAACAACGACGATCGTAAAGCATTTTGATCAGGATGGCCAAGTACGCAGCGCTGACATCTGGGAGACCTCGTGGGAGAATCGCCAGGAAATAGTGCCTGGTACGACCATTATGGGTGTTCCTCAGGGCGGCGGCGAACCTCAGGTTGTCATTCCGGCAAACGACGAGGAAGACACGAACGGCAATGTTTTCACCGAAGATGGCGTTTTGGCATTCGAGTCGACCTATGTGGTCACAGGCAATCAGAATTCGGATGCCGATCATCCGTATAATCCGTCTCTAGATCCTAAGGCGAAGACCGAAGAACTGCAGTATACCATCGGTACCTACAAACACGTTGAGTACGACGCGACAGGAGCCCTGCTTCCCGAGCTTTCCTTCGGCAAGGTCACTGAGTATGAGTACAGCCATGACAGCTATCTTACAAATCCTTCTCCGGCGAGCAAAGATTACTGGAGCGTCATAGATCCCAATACTGGCCGCGAGAACAAGTATCAGGATCGGCCTACGGGCGAATATCCGCAAGGTACACAGCTCGAACATCATAAGTATATCCAGAATCTGAATGAGTGGGTAACAGACTATTCTGGGGCGTATACCCAGCCCACAGAGCGGGTTATCAATGTTGCCCCTGGCGACGTTCCCGGCGCGCCCTATCAACTGGGCGATATAGCCGGAAATGGCGAAAAGGTCGTAGGTGTCGAAGCACGAGGCGACGGCAAGTATACGATTACGACTCAGCGTTTCGATACGGCGACCGGGAACGTGGATGGGAACGCCGATACCAATAGTTATGTCATGGAAGGAACAACGCCTATAAGTGTTTCGCCTGCGTTCAGCGATGTCCAGCCGTTCGCATACAATCAGACCGAAGGAGAATATTATCGTTCTAACGACGGCACCGCCCTTTATCATAGAGGAACAAACGGGGTATGGGAACAGGTTGATGCGATTTCTAATGATATCCTCAACACACAGTTGGGTATTCCAGCGGGATCCACGATCACTTGTGTTGATTCTGAGGGCATGGTGCACTATACTTCGGCCAACGGAACAGCGTGCGCCACTCCTTTACCTGCTGACCGCAGCCAGTTATTCCCGCAGGATGACCCGTATCTTCAGACCCCTGCAAATTCTCAGGGTAATGTGGATCCCGCCTTCCGGGATATCAATTTAATCGCGGATACGTCCGAAGGCCAGTACTTCCAGTCAAAATATACTACCGAAATTTATTACAGAGACAATAACGGCCAGTGGCATACCATGAACCAGATCCAGAGCACTGTGGTGAATACTCAGCTCAATCTCTCTCAAGACGCCGTCATAACCGGTATCAACAATCAGGGAGTGCTTACATATACCGACGCTCAAGGGATACACACGAAGGCTATATCTACAACCATTCTGCCCGGAAACCAGACGGTGGTAAACGGCCGCGTGCTCACTCAGCAGACCGAGGCAACAATGGTCAACGGACAATTCCCGGACGGCACGAAATTTACCGATGCCCAGAATAACGAATATGTTATCAAGAGCGGCAAACTCGTGCAAACCGTTATGAATACCCAGATCGATAATCAAGCGGTAACCTTGACCCGGAGAGAGGATAAAACATATGTCGATCTTTCAACGAACACTTCTTACCAGCAGGGGCTTTTGAATGGAACGCTGGCTTTGAAGAATCTAAACACCAATGCCACATTTGTATATCAGAATGGGACATTTATTATCAACCCTGACGCGAAGGTTGGGGGAGGCAATGAGAACGAGAGGTATTGCGGCGCCACTGCGCTGCATGAAGAATATTTGCCCGATGTTCCGCGTGATCAGTTAATTTCCGAAATGGACGCCATTGAACCAAACGCGAATGGCGCTTATAAGGCATCTACTATTGTGCAGGTAGCGTCTGCCCATGGGGTTAATCTCGAAGCGATTTATACCGATGCCGAGACACTTGATGATACCCAGGGTATCTTTCATATACAGAACGATCAATATCCTGCCGGCCACTGGATGGCAGGAGAGATTGAGGGAGATGAGATAGTGGCCACCGGAAGCAGCAAGGTTGTTCCTGTGACTGACTGGACGGGCTATGGCGTCTTCCCCGCCGGAACTGCGGGCATCACCACTGCGTCCGCGTCTGGCGTTAGAGGTGCCGGTGAAGATGATTCTTGGGTATCCGTTGACCTTGGGCCATTGAGCCTTGATCTTGGGCCGAGCGGCCTTGGCGTGGGTTTGGATATTGGACCTGTATCTGTGGATGCATCCATCGGGGCAGATACGCATTTCTCCGTTGACATTGAATCCATAGACCTTGGTGTGGTCAGTACCCCTGAAATAGATCTTACTCTGGGATCGACGGAAGATTCTGGTTTTGGCGTTCAAATCTCCTTTGGCGATGACGAGTCCGGTTCCGACGTTTATTTTGGTATAGGCTTTGAAGACGGTGATTTGAGCGTGAGCGCGGGTATTTCTGATACTAAAGTTATTGACCTGCAGGTCGGCTTGGATCTTCCTTCAGCCGGCGAAATGAGCGCCTGGTTTGGCGAAAATGTAGTCGAACCGGCAGCAGAAGGTCTGGAATTCGCTGGCGCCATGTTCAACTTTGGTGTAGGTGTCGCTTTTAATGACCAGCAGAGACAGGTCGGAGCGATGGCTGAAATGACCGGTATTGCAACAGATAATGATGCTTTAAAGGTTGCCGGTCAGAATATGATAGACCAGAGCCCGAGCACACAGCTTGCCGTTGATCTTGTTTCTCTGCCGGCGGATACCGCAGTGGCAGCATATGGCGGAGCAGAGTGGCTGGCAGGTGTCGTGACACAGAATCCTGTTCTTGCAGCAGACGGAAAAGCGAAAGTAGCAGATGTCGTGGATAATAACATGTTCTTTGCCGCAATTGCGGCAACGGGTGATCTGGCCGTAGATACGGCAACATACATTAAAGATGCAGGGTCTTCAGCTGCAGTACGGGTGGAAGATGCCACGTGGCAGGCGTTCAGTGCTGGCTCGACATTGATCCAGCAGGAGGCACAGAAATTATTTGCGCCCGTAAGCTCGGATATTCATATAGCTCCGGACAACTGGGGAGTGCTTGCTCATCCGGGAACGGGCAAAGTAGAAAACGGCCTGACAATTTCGGATTGCAATACTCTGTTTATTTCCTCTTCTCCTGATACGTTCGGAGGCGAAGCGTTTGCGCAAGGTTATGCAATCCGCCAGGAAGGAGATATTTCATGCAAGGGTACCTTTACCACGAATGATATGGCTATTCTCGTTCAAAATTATCTGGTGAATAAAAACGGATATATTTACTCTGATGGTGCTATGGTCAGCGTGAACGGCAGCCTGGTACCGGCAGATACGTATCTCAAGAATACATATCCTCAGTATTCAAGCCATATAGGTACATTCGATGCAGATAATTACGCGCCGATTTCCGTGACCATGACCTCAAGCGGCGATTATATGGTCTCAGCCTATGTCTCCAATGAAACTTCGACAGTCCAATATGAGGCGACAATCGAAGCCAATGCCCTGAGTTCCGGCTTGATCGCCAACCTTGATAACCAGGCCCTCAACCAGCATTCGATAACCGTTGATCTGCCCGGCGTTGATTCCGCGTTGGTCACCGGGGTTGCAACGTGGTCGAATAGTGTCGATGTGAACAATATAAATAATATATTAAATGATACGTTGGGACAGTCTTTCTTAAATGTTTCTGCGACCATAGCCGCTACCCTGGGCATGCCGGTTAACTTTGCCACCAAGAATATAATGAATTCAGGATGGCTGACAGGCGAGCAGCAGATCATCCGCCAGGAAGGCACCGTTAATGCGAACGGCCAGGTCTCAGATTTGGTTGCCGAAACAGCCACTATTACGAGCAATGGCATCACGGTCATACACAATAACGGCATTAATACAATTACCGGACACTTTGCGCTTCCTGCGGATTCTGCAGCGCGTGCCGACTATCTGAAGATGTTCGAGCAGTCAGCTCCGGATGCGTCCATGGGCAATATGGATGCGATTGCCGAAAGCGCTCTGCAGGGCACCACTCCGAACATGCCGATCAATAAGAATATGGTTTTTAAAGTCAATGCCAACGGCGAACTGATGGATGGAGGCAACACGAAGATGCCGGCTACGACGCCGTTCAATATGCCGGCGGCTGGCAGCAATGCTGTTACCACTGGCACTACAAACACCACGGTTGGCACGAACTCCGGGTCAGTTTCCGGCGTACAGTCTGAGAAAGACAATACTCCCACTGGTCAGGTTATACCTGATTCGCAGTGGGGATATCCCGATATGATCGTCGTCACGCAATCCGCGCGCGGCCCGCCGGCAGGTGCCATCAATGTCTATTCTTCAACACAAAATCCATCCACAAATGCCACAAATCCTAATGTTATTAAAGTAACAAATGGCGGTCAAAATGTTATCCTTTCCGATGTACACCCTCTAACAACTTCACAATCCGGCGTTGGCATCACTGTTGTTGGTACTGATTCTCAGGCGACTGGATTGTTTGATAGGCCGAATTGGCAACTTACCGTGACCGCTGGAGTTGACGAAGACGGTCAGCAATATTACGATTATAGTCTTGATGATAACGGCGGTACGCCGATTTTGAGCTGGCTCGCAGATGTTTTCTCTCCTGGAGAAGTCTCCGGCCGAGTTTATGTTCAGGAAAACACCGCTACCGTAAGCTTTAACGGTCAACAGGACGTAAACGTTGTTTATGACATCTCGACAGAGCAGGTCGCGGGCGATCCTCGCATTGAAGCCGGCACTTCTTATAATCTCTTCATCAGCCAGCCAGGCAGGACTAAAACCGTGACGACCGTAAATGTATCAGTGACTTCCGGCGGGCTTGTTGATACGGGCAAGTATGACGTTGTTCAAGATACTAAAGTTGAGGGTAATGTGCAGGGTTTGACGCCAACCTATTTGGGAGACATTATCCAGCTCACGGGCAGTTACACAGCAGTGACCACCAGCGTAACCACAGTCAAGTTTACCGATACTGAGCGCAATAATGCTGAATCTTTCTTGAAGCCCAGCGAACGTGTTCTTGCTACCTCATCGGGCTCGTTCATCACCATGGTGCCTGCCCAATACTATGATGGTACAAGCCCTCGGGTCAGTGAATTGCCTGAAATCACGATCGATTCTATCACCGGGCTTACCTTGATCGCAGCGCCCTACGTTGAGCTTATCGGTAACCAGAAAACAAATCTTTCAGAGAATGCCGCCAGCATAACCCAGGATGGTGTGCTTAAGATCGCTTTCCCGAATGATGTTACCGCAACGCATTCTATATCGGAGGCCTCAGTGGCTTCATTGCAGACAATTAATAATATCACTCTCTGGAGCGGCACTATTAACGAGGATGGGATATCCATTCAAACAGTCAGAGATTCATTCAATATTTATTCGCAAGACGCCAGCCAGTATATAGCACCGGCAGATTTGTTGCCCTTAGGTGAGCAGCATATCCTTAATATCGTCACCCATGAGATCAATACGCTTGTGCCCGAAGAAAGAGCAGAACAGAATGCGCTCGCCGTAAAAACTATTTATATGCCGGTTATTACGGAATTATATGACAACCAAGCTTATGAAGGTATGGTGTTCCAACAAACCATTGCCGGTCAGCCATATACAATGAGTTCTAACATCAATCCTAATTTAGGCAATAATGGTTATTATACAGATCCGATCACAGGTAATCTTGTCGCCACGTTCTTCACTACAAACATAAATGGAACAGACGGTTTTACTGTTATGACAAGACCCGGGGCAAGCCAGCCTTATGCAGGCCACTACATTTCTGCAGACTACACGCTGACGACAATTGACGGGACGGTTCAATACAGCCTGTTAGGACAGCCTTTAATCTTCCAGGGAATAAAGGTCAATGGTATTGTTACAGCTGAAATATATCATCCGGGAGAGGTTTCGGTGAGCTCACTGCGCGCCGATGATCAGTTGCTTGACAGCATGCTGAGTGAGACTGACACGCGGACAGCATCTGGCTATGTCCAGAGAGTTGGATTTAAAGATAATAAGCCTGCTTTTTATCAGTCAGAACTGTGGCTAGCTGGCGGAGATCGAGATGTCAGCCATGCAGGGTTTATTGCCACAATCCAGGATGGCGGAGAGGGAGAGGAAAATCAGCTTCTGGATGCCGTAATTAATATGTCTAACGCAGTCCTGAGCAGCCAGCCGAGAATTGCTCAGGGAGGGACGCAGTTAGATGTTTATAGCGGTTTTGATGAGGTGAATAGAGACCATATCGCGGGTCTGGACCGTTGGTCTTTCTCGACTAATGACGGGTATACCGTAACGCATCTTGATGGAAAGGTGGATGATGTGCCTGTGGTGATCGATGGCCAGCTCGCTTCTATGCAGGGATATGATATTTCAACTGCCAAATTCCCTGCGTCGGCAGACGGCATCGTCAGGGCAGCATGGACATATACTGTTAATACTGAAACAGGCGAGCGATATACGGGAACACTGGTTCAGAACGCCGGCAAATGGAATTTTGAAGGCAATGAGGCGCAACGCGTCCTTCCCGCTCAATTCAATAAAGGGGATACGGAAGTTTCCGGCGTTATTATAGAAGATATCACCTTCAAGGCAGCAGATGGTTCTATTGTAAATCTGGGTGCGGTTTCTGACCCGAATTCGAAGCCGCGATTCATCACCAAGAGTGAGGACGCGGCATGGGACGTCAGGAGCTATGAACTTAATACAGATGGAACCCCTGATTGGGACGGCAACTATGTCGATATTAGGAATGTCGGTGGTATGAGCATCCTCAAGACCCATGATAGCGCGAACCAAACAGATGGATATTCCATTGTCAACAATGAAGGTATAACTGTCTGGATGGGGAATAAGATGCCCGGTCAAATATTCACCGATGCTGCACAAAGCGAGGTGCTTGTCGTCTTGAATGACGGTTTCACAACCAGCTATTTCAAGGCGCTTTCAGATCAGAATATCCACGGATATTCTGCTGTGTTCCAACTTGATAGCGCCCTTTTCATGGTGAGCGATCAAGGATCGCTTGTTGCGGTTTCAGGGGACATCGGACATATGCTGACCTGGTATCCGAGCACGGAGGGTGCCGTCAATGTCATCAATATTGTCTCCGAACCATTAACAGGCCAATTGGTCCTTGAACGCTATGAAGACGGCTCAATAACGAAGATCGATTTCCAGAAGTTTAATTCTCAGGGGAATCGTGTTGGCGGGATTGAATATTATTATGCTGATAAGAATTGGATTAATCCTCTTCACGGCGAACTGGATACAAAGACGTATGCGCCCCTGGATGGCTCCACATCTGCTGAGTTATATGACGGTGAAATGGTTGTAGAGGACACCAGAGTCATATATTTTGCTTATGGAGACAAGGGCGGACGCATTATTGTTAGAAAATGGGTTGAATCATATGATCCCGACACGGAAACAACTACGCAGACCGCCCTTGATACGGCGTATATGAAAAATGACGGCAACGTGTGGAGCTATGTCTTCTCATACAATGGCACAGGATTGTTGGAAAAACCCGTAAGCCAGGCAGAAGGCATGGAAATTCTGCGGTATTATGCCCAAAATGACCCCTCGACTTATGTGGTCGGATATACCGTAATGCCTGTGTCCGATCCCTCGGTGATAATCTATACTCCTGCTGAAGCGCTTGCCAAGCTGGAGGCAGACGGAGCGATTCCAGATAGCCGTCCGTGGTATCGTCAAATTGATTGGGGTAAAGCGGCTGTGGTTGGCGCATCTGCAGTTGTTGGCGCATGTATTGTGGTGGCAAGTGCTGGGTTAGCATCTCCTGTCGCAATCGCCTTGGTTACTGGTACTGCTGCTGCTGTTGGTTTTACTGTTGGTGCGGGTATGCAGTATCAGCCCAATATCCCTGTTTTTGCCGATATGTCATCCGGAAATGCGTTAAATGATTGGGGAAGAAAAACCGTTCCGGGTTTCTATAAGCCTGGCGTAGAAGGATATCTGAATGCGATTCCAGTTGGTTTACAGATAGGCGCTGCTGTTGCAGCTCCTATGACTGCTGCTGCTGGTGTGGTAGCTCCAGCAGCTTTTGCTACCGTTCAGGGACCGATTACTGCGATTGGTATTGTCAAAACCGGCCTTGTATTTGCCGGTTGGAGCGCTGCATCTGAGATTGGCATGAGCCTGTATACCGGTCAGCCGATCAACTGGTTTGATTTTGGCATGAACCGTGTTATGTCCTTTGGGCAGGGAGCGTTGTACTCGAGCGTATTTCTTGCAGCAACACCTGTCTTACAGGGTTTATCCGGGAATGCAATAGGTAATTTATATATCCAGGGTTTGTCAAACTGGAAACTAGGTATTCCGCTCTTTGCCGCTACCGGTGCTACCATCAACGCCGTGATCGATCTTGCAAGCGGCAATCTTTTCAACAGAAACGGTAGCTTCAATTGGAAGAACCTCGGTATAAGCCTTCTCGAAGGATCTCTTTATGGTTTAACTGCATGGACTTTGATGACTTCAAATCCAAAGGTTTCTTCGAATTCTGTTGTTAAATCGACTAAGAATTTCCTTGAAAACGCCCTGCTTCCGAAAACTCAGCCAGCACTGAATCCCACCGGATTTGGCAATTGGGGATATGCGATATTTGCGGGTATTGGCGGAGCATTAAATTTAGAGAGAGATTGGGCAAGAGGAAAACTCACGAGTTCTGGTGCAGTGGCAGAAAGCTTCCTGAAAGGTGTCCTATACGGCGTGATTGCAAGATATGCTTTGGGTCCGGCTGGCTTTAACCTGGCCCACGCAGATTTGGGCAGCACTTCACATATCATGCAGGTTAACCAGATCGTTACCGCTTATAGCTTACAGCCCTACGATCTGGCTGCAGCATCTTTTGAAGGCGGCTTCTTGTGGCTCTTTATCTCTCCTTCATTCACGTTGTTCGGGTCGGCGTGGTCCGGTTTGCTGAGAATGACTGCGCGAGCAATAGATAACAAAGGCATTTCGTTCAAACTGTTAATGGATGCCCCGAATTATGATGGAACTATTGGGCAAAGGCAGTTGACTGTTTCAGATCTCATCACTGCTTTCATCACTGGTCCGCAGTCAGGCGTTTGGATGCATCCTCTTATTGGCGTATTTTCTGCCCCTGGAGCTGAATATAGAGGCGTTCTCGGCAGGATCAATGGTTTCTTTACCTCATTGGAAAGAGCGGCTGCTAATACACGTTCGCCTTTGAGCCAGATTTTACTAGGCGTGAATGCAGGAGCATGGCATATTCCCGGCATTATTAACTATGTTGGTTACCTGCGCGTCGCAGCGCTTGTAACAGGTATTGATGCAACGCTTCAGTTTATTGGCGATTTGTCTACAACCACAGGATTATTTGATGCGCAGGATAATAAAAATACGGCATTTGGTTCGATTCTTGGTGCTTTAGGAATGGATGAGGCTGATATCTTAGCTTGGGTTTTCTTCTTCATGCTTCCAGCGGGTAATACCAGAGATCAGAGAGCCGAAATCATTATCGCTGCTCATGCGTCTAGAGATAGGGATAATGAAAAGAGAGTCAATGTCGATTTTAAAGATAAAAGCGGCATGCCGAAGCTGACTGAGTATACACTTAAAGACGGCAAATGGGTAAAAGGCGAAGATTTCTATGGAATTACGGGCAATAAGGGTTCGGAGGTCACCGGTATTAAATTTGTGGAAGCAGATAAGATCAAGAGAAACAAAAACGGCAACCCGATAGTACTTATAGAGGAAATCACGGCTGATGGTGTAGAAAACTCGCGTCAAGGCAAATCTTATGAAGAAGCAAAAATGTTTGAAGTTAAACTTAAAAATGCTGATACCGGTAAGACGGGCGAAGCAGCTGAAACTAAGACTGTAAGAGTCTACGGATTTACCGAGGCGGAATTTAAACAAGAAATGGCTGATACCAAGATAGATACCAATACGGATAAAGCCATGTATATCATGTTAGGTAAAGACATCGTTCTGGGAGTCAATGAAAATCAAATCGGTACAGATAAGTTCGGCATTCGCATGGAATGGGAACGTTATACTGCCTATATGGAGGCTAAAGATCTTTCGTCCCGACAAATTGCAGACCTTCTGGGCGCCAAGGGCATAAAGAAAGACTTGAGAGAAGCGCGTAATCGTAAAGATGAGTCGGCTGTGAAGAGTCTTAATGCAAAGGCGGAAGGTTTGTACGCGCGGTTACGCGAAAAAATGACCGGCATGGAACTGATTAAGACCGGCCTTTCAGGCAATGTGGTCCTTGAAGAAGACGGCAAATTTAAGATTGCCCTGTACGGCCAGGACAAAAAAGATGAGATACGGAAGATGGCGCTGAGCGAGATTGCGATGAGAAACAGCTTTATTCTGACCAGAAAAGCCTTGAAAGCGTATGATGCTCAGAAAATAACCGACAGCGACATGATCAGCCGGATGAAAGAAGAGCTTGCTAAATACGAGAACCAAGGAGTTAAGGCACAGGAACGTCAAGCTACTGCTGACCGCAAGATCGAACAATTGACCCAAGAGCTTTCCCAATTGGAGAAGAGGTATAATGAACTGCGTCATTTCGAAGAAGCGATTCAAGCAGGTTTTGGCGGATTGTACGTTGAATCAGACGCGTTGACTGAAACAAAAAATAAGATCGCAACTATCAGCACCGAAATCAGGGAACTTCGGATTGAAAGCATTTATGCACAGAAGGATGCAGAGACAGCTAAGATAAAAGCCGCCGATCTGAACAAAGAGCTGAGTCTGATCAAAGAAGGCAAGGGTGAATATTTGGCTTCCAGGAAATTGTGGGCAAAAGCAGAGTTTATGGCGCAGATCAACGTATTTGACAGCCGGTACGTCAAGGTTGTCAAACAGATCGGCGACTTAGTCTCAAGCAAAAAATCAGATCAATTATTCCAGGAATTGACTGTTACGAAGCTGGGCGAATTGGTCTGGTCATTCAAGGATATGGATCAGGATAATGCAGTCACCAAAATATTTGGCAAAATCTTCAGCAGTACATATAGAACTAAGTCCGATTTAGCTAGTCTGTACCGCCAAACCAAAACGGCTGTAGCGGAGAAAGTTATCAAGGAGAAAGGGAACTTTGGGCCTGAGCAGGTCAGACAGATAGTCCGCGTGGTTACCGATTCTAATCTGCCTGTCGCATGGCTGAAGACCGAGAGCTTTGATATGTGGTGGAAATCGTACGGCGAAAGACTGCAGGACCTTACCGATAAGAATGTATTTGGTGGTATCAGGGATTTGATACAGGCGAATATTATCACTGCTCGCCTTAATGAGAAAGGTAAAGTCGAAGACATCTATCTCAATTATGCCCAAATCGAGCAAAGCGAGCTTTCTGATAGCGCTGTTAAGATACTGGAGGTCTTAAAACAGGAAGACATTAAAACAATCTTAGATTATGCGTCTTATTTTACTAAAGGCTATACGTTCAGGACGCGCGCCGGGGAAGAATTGAGCAAAATGCAGTCTATGTACGAAGTTGGCAGTATTATGGCAGCGGTTCTGTATGCTTTGAAGGACCCATATAGTATGATTAATCCTGAATATATCTACAATGAACACATTAAGGATGCCAGAGGCAAATCCGAGATCGCAATTCCTACACTTCTGTGCATGTTCTACGATAAGCAGATAGCCGTTGCAGGTGTTATGTCATCTCCGTACGAAGTCACCCGAATGTATCAATATCTGTATAAAAAGGCAACAGGAGCAGAAACCGAGAAGGCGGTAAGCGGGCTGAAGGACTTTGACATGGAATTGACAATAAACGGAGAGACCAAAACCTATAAGTTCTCTTTCCTGGCATCCCGCCATGATTCGAATGCGCTTGAATCGCTTAATGGCAGAGATCTCAAAACAGAGTTAAGCGGAAGGATTATTGTTACCGACATTGATACTCTGCAGGGTATTGAAATGTCCAAGAAAATCGATCCTACCGGATCTGATAAGCAGCGTATTGCACAGACCTTATCGAGTATTTTATACGAACGTGGCATAGTCGTTGATGAAATACATCTTGTTGCGCAGTCTCCGCAGTTGATCATCGGCTTCGGCGGCAAAGCCCCGCGAGCTATTGTAGGAGAGAGCAAGATTGAAACAGTCATCGCGAACACAGAGAAAGTGGTGAAGGCAATCGATGCACTGGCGATAAAATATGATTGTAAAGACAAAGATGGAAACCCCGATTGGGCGCAGTTAAGAGATAAAGTGGTCAGTGGTGAGGTTAGCGAAATAAATCCGAAACAAAAGAGCCTTACGACAAAAGACAACTTTTCAAAAGATAACGCCAAGAGAGAGGACGGCTGGGCATTCTTTGCAGAGCAGTTTAAATCGGACTACAAGATTCTTGAAAATCGGTTTGATGCCTTGCAGAACGACAAAGAGTTTGCTGAGATCAGATCTCTCCTGAACGAATTTACGCGTGCGTTATTCATGTTCAAGGATTACGAAAATGGATACGGTGTTGGGGGAACGGAATATCTCGAGATTTGCCCTGTGCACTTCTTCACAGCCAGAACTGATATGCAGTGGTCAGGGGTCGACACAGCGATTGCCCGCTGGGTCACCGGTTATAGGATTGAAGGAGACAGGACGACTCGCGTGGAAACGATTATCGATCGTGTTAAAGTCAGCGAAAAATCGGTCCATGTATCACCTGTTCCGACCCTTGCAAAGTTCAGATCGTTCAAAATATTCTTCTCCGCAACGCCGTTTTATGCCGAAACCCTTTCCCATACACTTGGCGTTAAATATGTTGATGTGTACAACGCCAAGAAGGATTTTGGCTCAAAGGTAGCACAATTTGTCAAAGATGTGAACTTTAGCGCGCGGAATTCATATATCGAAGCAATGCAGGAAATGAGCAATAATAACCTGCCTTTAATTATCTTGCCTGTGTTCAGAGCAAGCATGGATGAGATCTTAAGGAAAGCGATTGAAACGGGCCGTGAAGTCTATTATATTGCTGCTGATGGCGAGATCAATAAGGTGGTTTTGACTGCCGAAGGGAAGATAGATCCAAGTAACAAGGCTGTTTATAAGGATCTTGAAGGCAAGAAAGCGGTGGAAGCAATGATTGAAGATGGTAAGCAGATCATTACTGTATTTAATCCCTTAAAGCTTACAGGCTATACTCTCGAAGTCGCGCATGGCAAAGCGGAATACCTCCTTGTCGCGGACAGAGAGACAACGGCGTCAGAATTTTGGCAGGCCCAGAGAAGGAATAGAAACGGCTCTTCGCTGACTATTGTGTTCGAAGGCGGGAAAGACAGAAGTGATCTGGTTAAAAATCTGCTCGAGAATGAAAAGAGAGCCAGGGCAGATTCCTTTGTAAAGGCATGGTCAGAGACGCATACCGAAGCTACTGCGAACAGATTTGAGGCAGTTCGAGCTCGCTGGGCGCAGGAAAGAATGCCTGTTTTGAATGAAATGCTCAAAGAGTTCCAGAGTAGACAGAAGCCCGATGATTCCGGCTTTGCAAAAGATTATTCCAATGCGTACGATCAATTGCTGGGCGCAATAGCCAGAGATATCAGGAATTTCCAGGATGTTATCGCCGAATTTAAGGAAGGCAAGACCGTAGACGGAGAGTTTATGCAATTATCTTCTGCGGAAAAAGA
The DNA here is from genome assembly GCA_017992455.1 of Candidatus Omnitrophota bacterium. GTDB lineage: Bacteria > Omnitrophota > Gorgyraeia > Gygaellales > Profunditerraquicolaceae > JAGOOP01. The sequence goes on from JAGOOP010000003.1 coordinate 108,443, forward strand.
TATGTTTGCTCCATATTTGGCTGCCGATAGAAAGGCAGAGAAACGTGGTTATTTGAAAGTCGCTGGCAGCGAAAAAGATACCGGTCGCGATCTCATAGAGGCTGTTGCCAAGGTCGTGGGGCTGGCGAACCTTGATGCAGTACAGGTTAGAGAGTGCCTTGAGATGATGTATACCGCAGACGCTTTAAAGGTAATGGAAGTCTCAAGCTCATCGATGAAGGATGCGTATGACATAGTAATGCCAATTGTCAAACAGAGCGTTAGAGCAGGCGAATCTCAGCGTACCACGCTCGAGAAAGTCAATCAAGAATTGGCGGAAAATGGCTATAAACCATATACCCGGAAAATGTATGCATCTTCCATCAAAGACGATATCGAGGTCTTTTACGATGGAGCGACCCCGTGGCAGAGATCAGGCAGAATCCTTGGGTATATTTATGGCGCATTCTGGGGCATGGCGCATTATTGGGATGAAGATTCCATAGATCGGGACTGGGATAGAGTGAAATCAACTGCGCGTGCGTACGCGACGCTGAGCTATTATAATACGGGAGTCGCCAGCCCTGCATTACTGCATTTGCTTGACGAAATGGACAGGATAACGCCTGAGGGTACTGTTAAAGAACTCGGACAAAAGCTTGCGGACTTGCAGAAACGTTACGATGATTTGAGCTTCTATAAAGAGGGTTCATACGAAGCAGCTATCCAGGGAGGATTCGCCGGCCTCTTCCAGGAAACTGCTAGCGATATCACAAGCGAAATTCAAGCTGTTACGGAGCAGATTAGAGAGATCGAAACAGAGGGCGTGCAGACAAAGACCAGGCAGATCTTCCAAACCATCCTGAATGTAGAATTAACGGGCATCATTGCTACGATGGAAGGGCAGTTGCAGGATAAAGAGATCGTGGAGGGGAAAGAAAAGAAACTTCTCCAGCTCGAAAAAAGTATTGTTCAGTTAAGAGGCCTGCAGGCGCAGGTGAATGCCGGTCTGATGTCTGATTTTGAATTAGTCATGACGGTACGGCAGTATGTACACCCGAATGTCGGAGAGCATAACGAAACGGTGCTTCGTGCTATGCTTCGTGCAAAGTTAATCAAGCTTGCAGCCGGCAGATTTGTTCCTCAGCTTTCGAAGTATGACGTAAACGAGGAAGCCGTAAAGGACTTTATGAAGGAGATGGCTGCTCGCCTGGGCATAGAGGCTTCTGATAAAATATGTCCGAATTTGTTCAGTATTGTGCAGGTATATTGCGCGGTATTAAACGCGATTTTGGATCAATATGCATCCGGCGATATTAATGCTGCCGAAAAGGTCGCTAAATATTTATCTGATCCCGAGAAGAGAAATGATTTTGAATTAACATCGAACATGGCGTTGTATAATGCGCTCAATGTATTCGTCGGAAAAGATAATAGTCTCGTCAATCAGGCCATCGATCGCTTATTGACTGACCAAGAGAAAAAGACGAGAGATCAGGTAATTGCTCTCCTCAAAAAGAAAATAGCAACCCAGGAAAATAAAATTCAGGAGATAAGATCCAGGGGCCGCAATGCATGGGTACGGTTCGTATTAAAAGGCGATGAAAAATATATTGCCAGCATGGTAGAAGAATACAAGGATTATTATACGGAAACGTTAAATACCGAGATTATTATTGTTGCTTTAGATGAAACCATTGAAGAACAATTTAGTTCTTATTTGAGGGTTTTTGCTGATAGGTCTTCTGTGTGGTATAAGGGCTATAATTGTTATCCTGTCGAATTCATCCTTGATGCCTTGAATAAAACGCAAGATTATTTGCCTGAATCGGCGAAGGCTGACTTGTCTCTCGCATTGCATATTGATCTTTCCGCGCGCGGCGGCTCAAAGATTATCGATCTTATCGGTATGGGCGGCAAATACAAGACCGCGGCATTTTCTATTGGGCCGTTTAACAAGGGTATGAGCAAAGTAATAACTAAAGGGTTCTACGCCTCCTTCCTGGAAATAGAACATATGCACGAATGGGGTCATGTGCGCGGACTGGGCCATGCCGAGGCAAGAAAAGGTTTGTCTTTATTGAATAGGGCAATAGGTTCAGTAATGGAATCATCCGGTGCCTACGAACTTAAGGGCATTTGGGGCAAGATCCCGGGCCTTTGGAAATTGCATTTCATGCTTTTTAAGGGCAGAAAGTTCACTAAAGAAGAAGAGAAGACGATTGGATCCAGCATTACTGAAAATAAAATTGCAACAGGCGATTTGAAGCTTGCCGTGACAGACGATGCGCTGCAAGCTGCGAATGAAATAATGGCCGACCTGGAGTCTTTAAGCGAAGTAGAAATAAAGAATAACGGGGACATTAATGCTAAGATCAGATGGTTAGAGGAGACCATTAACGCCATTCTGGCGCAGGCTGGTGCGGGGACGACTATCAAGCTTATGCCAGTCAATGGGAACTTAATAAAAGTGGTGCTGGAGCATGCTGGTATCGCGGACCCGATTACCCATGTTTTGGTCGCTCACTTGGATACTAAATACGAATATATCAAGGATTATTTTATTGACGCTCTATATGATTTTGAAGCAAACGGTATGGTGAAGGGAAAATTCGACAACTTGTTAAGCGTAGCCTTTGCGCTTTACATTATGAGAAAACTGGCAGCTTCAAAGTCCGCCAACGGTATCTTTTACTTTACCCTTGATGAAGAAGAAGCAAAGGGTATGGGTAGATATTCTGTACTGGCTGATTTAAATAATGAAAAAGGTACTAACAATATCAAAACCGGTCTTGAGTGGAATCTGGATGTCAAGGATGACGATAAAGCAAATATGCTTGGAAAAGGTCTCACGGTTACTGAGTATGAGACATCAAAGGACGTCGCTGCTACGATGAAAAAATTAGCCACGCAACTTGGAATTAATATGGAGATTCTTGAACAGGGTAAAGATTCCTGGACTGACGCGCAGGTTATTGCAATGGTGCATGCGATGGTCACGGTTAGCGTCCCGGTTATTAATATGCATACTTATAATGAAGCCGCAAGTATCAACGATATAGCCTTGATGAAGAAATTTATCGACGCGGCATTCCAGTTTGAAACTGTCGCGACTGAATTACTGCCTGCTGCGATCAATTTGGTCGGAGATAAAGCCGTGAAGGCGTTCGCGCAGATGGGCGAAGTCACTCCCGGCGCAGTGGCCTCGACAGTGGCTAACCTCAACGGTAATGGGAACGGCAATTATCTCGGCGAAGGCGTCATTCCGATGAATATCATGGCTGAAGCTATCAAGAATACGCCTGTTCAGCTCTATAGCAATGGTACTGAAATGTACGTTGTCAAGGGCGACCTGGACAAAGAAAAAGTTTCAGTGATAACCCTGAAGAAAGACAGAATCTATGAAGACGGGTCAAGGGCTGTACGCGTCATTGGTATCCCGAGCGAGAGGGATAGCGTGGAAATTACTGCCCACGACAACAAGTTGGTTGATGTTGCTGAATACAACCAGATCAAGCTTATCAGCGCAGCGGATGAAAGTGCTTCAGAATCCGGTTATGACGGCGGCACAGTCCCGGCCAACATCCCTGTGAGCACCGCAAGCGCAGCAATAGCCGCAGAAACCCAGGACGGCGGGATTGGCACCAATGCCGCAAAGAATATAGGATCAATCACTGTACAGAATACCAGAATGAACGCAATGGGATTGTTTGGGGTCGTAAACACCGCTCCGTTAGTGCTTACAGGCCTTCACACCGGCGTTGCGCCTCCGACCGCGGTTGCCATCATTGCCTTACTCGTTGCAGCAGCCGTTTATGTGTATCGCAAACAATCCGTCGGAGGTGATCAAACATGGTCAACTTCAGCTACTCTGACCTCAGATTCAAGCACCAAGTCATATTCAAAGAAGATGACTGCATCCTCGCTGCAGCCAACGAACCATGCAGCCGCAGGATCAGATTATTCCTCATCTTCAATGATAGGAAGGTCTATATCCGCAACGGCATCCAGAACAACTGGGAGCCTGTGGGCGAATATGCAACAGAGGCTGTTGTTGGTTCGCTCAATCAAGCTGTTGGTCGCGGCCTTACGACGTTCTATCTCCACAGTACGTGCGCGATCACTGCGGGTATCAGCAACTAGGTCAGGCTTCAGAACAGGATTAAAGCATCTGTGGAACACGATCAGGCCAGGTGCTATTGTCCGCACATTCTTTAAGCAAGTCCTCAAGACGCTGGGCCATGCTTGCGGCTGGATCGTGAATCCAGTTATCAATCGTTTACGGCCCGTCACAACCACTTCTAAACTCTCTACAGAGAATCGTCCTACTAATTCCATCATTAGATCTCATAAAAATATTTTATTAAAGCCTTCTGACTCATTATCTACCGTGGCAGGTAATGTGGGGAGGAAGGCCGAAAATCTCGAAGCGGACGACATCAGTGCCGCCGATAATATATTGGGTTCCGGGTTAACGCCGGCTATTTGGTCAGATAGCCGTGCTGTGTTCTTAACCAATGGTTCCAAAAATGGAGGTGTATTATGGTCAACTTTACAACGGGTCATAGCATCACTCTCAAGCATCTTGTCATCTTCGACAATGGATCGCGCATTTTCGCGGCAGGTCGTGAGCAATACGGCAACAAGCAAGCCATCAGGCTCTACATCCTCAATGCCGGCACGGGAGAAGTTTTTACTCGAAACGGCCGAACAGATCAATGGAATCTCGTATCAGAACAAGCTCATCGCCAGCATATCGCCGACCATATCCACGAGGCCCGCGCAGCCCGCCACGTCCCTGTTTACACCATTCGCGGCCAGTTCGACCTCGCTTAATGCCGACGGCGGCAATAAGATTATCCTTGTTCTTGGGCCGTCAGGCAGCGGCAAGACGACCTTGATCAGAGGGCTCCCGGCCGTATTCAAGGAATTAGGCTCCGGGGTCCGAGTAAAAGCTCTTCGTTTGACAACCGATCGGGCGCCGGATCGCGACTGCGAAGAGGACAAGGAATTCATCTCTGTTAAGGAGTTTACCGATAAGATCAATAACGGCTTCTTCCTTTATCATTGGCAGAGCCGTAACGATGGCGTGTCGGCGACACGATATGGGATCGAAAAAAGCAATATCGAGCAGGACACGGTGTATATCATTGATTCGAATACTGTCAGCAGGATCAAAGATTACAAGGATATCTTCGGCAGTGACCTGTTGGGCGTGGTCGTGGTCCTGCCGAGCACTCCCGAGGATTACGAGTTGAACGATGCTATCAGCAGGAATTTAAAAAATAACCTTATGCAAAGACACGGTTCTGTTCCTACATCCCGTCAAGAGGCCTTAGCGAAAGACGTTAAAGTGCGTATGCTCGAGACTGAACTGTTCATGAGGTGGGAGTATCCGAATTTATTGGATCAGGTCGTCAAGGGCAATGGCCCGGTCGCGATAGAACAATTGAGGATCGTAATCAAGCCGGTTTCACGGACCCAGCCCGAATGGGAAGAGAAAAATCAAGTATTGTCAGACTTCAGAGCACAGGTGGCGAAGCTTATTGAAGATGATTTGAATGCGCAGGCAGGCCGCGACGGCGGCACGCCTTTTGCGGCAGTGCAGCCAGACGCGGCAGATATATTGGTTACGCAGTCTTCATTCATGCGCAGTGCAGCAAAGATATTGAGTATATTAGTAGCCCAGGCTGTTGCCGTCAAAGAATCTCTGTTGGAATCCGTGAAATACCGGGAAGCGCGGGCATTGGAAGAATCTCCGTGGGGCCTGGCGCCTCCGGATGGTACCGGCACGTACATTTTCTTCAACAAACCCGCGAAGGTTAAATTCGCCTGCCTGATCAGCCTGCGCATGATGATCAAGCATGTGATCGATACTGTCCGGGAAGCGTTCGAGAATCCCGAAGTCCTCCGCAGAGCGATCTCCGCAACAATAGAACGTTCTTATACCTATTTAATCAATATATACATCAAGACGATATCATTATTGCCTTCTAAACCTTTATCTACCGTGGCAGGTAATTGGGTGAGGGAGGCGATTTCCAAGGGTCTGGGCAAGGCAGGAACTCTCCTTCAGGAAGTTACTGCTTTTGCCCAGGCCCTTAACAATATTGATTTGCCGTCCGCTCTATCGACCTACCGTGGCAGGTTTGGTTTTGGGCGGGCGGCTTCAAATTCTTTGCCGTCCTTTAGAAACAACCAACCGTGGCTGGTGCGTTTGCTTTCAGGGACGGCATATATTATAGGGGCTGAGCTTTCTTCTACCTACCGTGGCAGGTTGGACAGATCAGCAAGCGAAGCCTCTAGAAATCCACAGGGTAGCCCCGTGTCAGCACAACCATCTAAACGTAAACCTTCCGTGGCTGGTGGGATACGAGATTGGCTGGTTGCTGACCGGGCTGCCCTGATTAATAGATCAACGTCATCGCGCTTGACGGCCGTCTGGGCAGACGGAGGGACGATGGCAAATGTAAAGGATGAGGGCCGTGTGCTTGGAGCTCCAACAAACCTCCAGGAGACTGACCCCTCTGAGCGTCGCGGCTCTCATTCTTTCACAAACGGAGGTGAACCATGGTCAACTTTACAACCGGACAATCAGTGGTCCTCAAGCACCTCGTGGTCTTCGACAATGAATCAAAGATCTTTGCAGCTGGTCGTGAATCCATGGGAAGAAAACATGTTCTTAGGCTATACCTTATCAACACCCACACCGGCGACGTATTTACTCGCAATGGCCGGGCTGAATCATGGGAATCAGTGGCTGATGCAGAGCGACAGAACATCTCAGACACCGTTTATCATGCCTATCAGGGCCGGCACATACCGGTCTACAGGATCCGCGGCCAATTCCAGTTTGATGCATAATACGCCGTATACCATTGGCGATACCCTCACGGGTATTGCCATGGCTGACGGCGGCAGAGCATTAAGAAGTATTACGAACCCGGCAGGATGGATGGCGCTGGTTAGGGTCACGAAAGCAGGGTTGGGCGCATTGGTGGCTATTGTGCTGAAAATCGTCAAATACGGCGCAAAGGCAGTGTCATTTATTGCGACCCCGGCCAAAGCCATCGTCAGAATGATAGCTGAAGAACCGAGACAATATAACAGCATATTGCATGAAAGAACTAACCCGAGTTACGACGGCGGCTGGACCAGGGATGATTTTAAAATGGCAGGCGTAATAGGGGTTCGTGCGGAAATCGTGCCTATGAAAGAAGTCCTCGCGCGTGTTGCGGATAAAGCTCAGCGCGAGGAACTGGCTGACGTATGGGCGGATATTCAAGGTCAATTCCCGGATATCGTTACGTATGTAAAAGAAAATAAAGTGGCGTTCCTGAGAGACACGACGAATCTGGCAGGCGAACCCGGCAAGAGCGATTGGCTGCCGAAACGCCCGGCGTTTGGTTTGGGGCTTACCGGACGGACAATCTATGCTTACCTGAGAGGCCTGATGACGCTTGCAATAAAAGGAAGCGGGGATTGGGATAAAAAGGTTTATGTTGTTTCAAAGAGCGCGGCCAACGTCGGGCCGGATACACGGCCTGTTCTCAATATGCTCAATAGCCACGCGCTTATCGGGGCTTTGAACTTCGAAGAGGCGGCATCACAGGTCATTGCATCGCTTGATTATATAAGAACTATCAGAAAGATGGGCGGCGTGCCGAATACAGGGTTACCGCTTGTGATCGTCAGGCCCCTGGAAATCCCCTATGTGACGGCTGATGGAGACGTGGTCCTTATGCCGATCGTTGAATACTTTGCCCAGCATTCCAAAGTGAACAATATTATAGCTCAATTACGTGAAGCGTACCCGGCGACTTTCCGCAGCAGCGTGAAAAAAGGATTGCCGTCGTTCTTGGAGGTAGACAAACTGATCAATGCGTATTCGGATCGCGCGGAGGCGGTATTAGCCAAACTGCCGGAAGAATTAAGGCAGTTGCATGATGCTAAAACAAGGCTTGGGAATTCCTCAAAGTATGCGCACGGATCGGATGATTATAACAAGCTGTATGACGATTATTACAGGAAGTCGCTGGTGATAGATGCGGCCATCAACGCCGATCCGGAGCTTGAAAACATGGCACAGCAGATCGCCCGCCTGTATTTGGACGTTGTCGATCCGGTCCAACTTTTCTATGCGGCGCCCGTCGCGGACAAACGAGTGGAAGAAAGCACAAGGGAGGATATTTTTAAGGCATGGGGCTATGCAGATCCCGGGCTCATGTCTCCGGAGGAATTTACCGAGAGCGCTTCGAAGATCCTGGAAGACTTTACCAGACGGCTGATATTTAATCTGGCGACGGCGCATGCAAACAACCGTGTTCTTGGCGTATCCCTCATCGCTCAGAATACGACCGTATTAGGCGATGTTCTTGATATGGGCGCTGAATATAGTATTTTGTCCGTCGGCAGACAAGAAGTATTGCCTGTTGTAGGCGTGAGCAGGTTAGTGTTCAACTATGATATCCTCGCTAAAGAATTTAAACGGGATTTTAATTTCGCGGCGAGCACCGTTGACGCGTTCGCCGGTACGTTAGGGATCTCGGCTCCGCGCCGGTCATTCACGGTGAAAATTTACTCTTATGCCTTTGGCGAAGCGCAGCGTAAGGTTCGCGCATCCCAGCGCGACGGCGGCAGCGTCAATATCCATTTGGCTTCTCTGGCGGTAGTTGGCGTTGTCCTCGCCGGCCTCTTCCTCTTCGCTCCCGCGCTCCTGCCGGTTGTTTCGGCAGCTCTGACGTCATGGGAATTTGTGGCAATTACCGGCAGCATTGCAGCCTTGTTCACGATTGTTCGATACAGGACAGGCGATATCACAGCGGGAGCCATTGCAAAGACAGCAGCATATATAGCAGGCCTGACTGTCCTATCGATCCTTTTTAGCGCGGGTATCGGGGCCTTTTTCGTTGACCCTGTTATCGGCAGGATCCTGACCACCCTTCTGGCAATCGTCAACATCAGGTGCGTGACGAGTATCATTGTTTCGGCCAGGGGCGGTTATACTGCGTTGAATATTAAAAAATTGGGCGAGGATGAGGCAAAAGAGCGCATTACGAGCATATATAAAGGTAAGCTCGCAGATAAGATCAATGGATTGAACGCCGCAACGGCGAGGACATACCTCAAGAAATTATTATACCTCATTAGAACAATGCCGCAAACAGATGCCCAGCAGCCGCCGGTCGGGCCGGTTACAAAAGCCGATCAGATCAAAGAGGCGCTGCTTTCTCTGGAATTGACGAGAGAAATACTTGACGCATGGCACGGAGCAACGGCTCTCATTAACACGGTTTCCGGCGAAGACGAAACGTTCCCGGCGCTCAGGCAGGCAGCCAGATACCTGCTTGTTCCGCCGTATTTCCTCGGAAAAATATTGATCCTGTTCTTTGCGGGCAGGAGCATCGGTAATGCCGATTATGTCAATAAAGTGAATACGGGCGGAATCGAAGTCGAGAATCCCGAGTATTACCATGAATTGATCATGGCGGAATTGGAAGCGGACACGGGCGATTCCTTCATCGCGCTGCAAAAAAGATGGTTGGAACTGAAAGAAAAATGGTTCGGCGCAAGCCTCAAACACCCGAATTCCACGGGCGTTGTGGAATTCCTCAAGGGCAGAGGTTTCCTGACGGTCGTGTCAGTGGCTGTGAGCGGCCCGGTCATCCTTGCGCTTGGCATCACCGGCGGTTGGGCATTCATCGTGAGCATCGCGATCTTGACCTATGTGCTTTCCGGAAAAGAGAGCATACTGAAGATACACGCGGCGTACCAGGATTCTTACAAGGCCGCAAAATACGGCCTTGTTACGTTGGATGCGCGCCGGCTGCGCATAATGGAATCGGCATTGCAGCAGAATTCTAACGACACGGCTCAGCTGGATGCATTACGGCGTGGTAGAAAAGAAGCATACGAAGCGGGCGCGCTCTATAGCCGGAACCCGTATGAATGGTTCTTGTTAAGGCAAGAGTACCAAATCCCGTTCAATTCCAAGGCATGGTTTACCGGTTGGCTCAGATTCCTGCCGCTGGGCATCGCGGTATACCTGATCAACCCGATCGTGCCGTTCAAGACAATTGCACAATCGACAAAAGACAGCAGGCATGAACAGTTTGGCGCGTTATTATTCAATCTGCGTATTGCATTCTACTCAAGCGGTTTGAGCCTCTCGTTGATAAAGTATGAAATAGAGCTCGCCCAGACGGTCGGGGAACAGTTAGGCGGGTTCTTTGAAATGTTGATCGGGCCGTGGGAAGGCGGGGATGACTTCAAGTATCCGCTTTTGAACATCGGCCACGACCTGCTGGATCCAACCGACCAGAAGATATACACTTCCGTGGATACGGAAAACGACAAGTTTATGACTATCATCAAAGAGGAGCATTTATACGGCACGCCGGAAAAATATCAGATCGGGCAATCATCGCTGAGCAACGGGACTCTGGAAAGCATTACCGTGATCGACCTGGCGAATGCCTCGGTCGACAAGACGACGAACGTTTCCGGCGCGGTCACAACACAAATATTTAACGGGACATACGATATGGTCAGGGTTAATGATTCGCCAGCCTCGAATAATGCCGCGAATATCCCGACAATATATTCGCTTTCAGAAAGCCCGAATAAGTTGACCGAGATCCAATTGAACAACAGCAACTTTACTCTTGTGCAGACAACTGTTCCTGCGGGCGCTGCAACGTCTATACCGGTTGCTGACCGTTCAGCGGGGTTAAGCGCGTATGAAGAAGCCGAACGCATCGCTCAGGAAATGGCACAGGATAGAAATGCAAGCGTTGCGACGGCCGTTCAGGAAAACATATCAGCGGTTTCAACAGCCGACAACATCATAATACAGCAGTTATTTAACGAATCAGCGATCAGCAGGGCGCCTCCGGCAGACGCAAATCAGACCCTTGTCAATGCGACCGGACATCTGGCCACAAAAGCCAATAATACGCCCGCGGTTTCCCTGCCTGCAGGCATGCTGATCATCGGCAACGTCCAGGTCGTCGATAATTCCACGAAATTCCCGGCGCTGATCAATCCCAACCGCGTGATTAACGCAAGCGCTTCAGGGGACTTAAGAGAAGTCATCTATAAGAACCAGGCGCAGGCTGCGCGCACGAAGGACCTGGTTTTCTATATTCCCTCCGATATATTACAGGCAAACAACATAACTCTGCGGCAAAGCCAAGAATGGACGTTCTTGATGTTCGGCCCCGGCCATGATGACGTGGTTATCATGACCGAAACCAACAAGCATTATTACATTAATCCGGCAGATCTGGACGTTATGGCGAAGTATCTTGCGTCACAGCCTGAACCCGCGCCTGCGCCCGCGGTTTCCTCACCGGTAGATACGACCGGCGCCCTGTATCATTTCGACGCGCTTGCGTATTCTCTCGATAACGTGACGGTCAAGGCATCTGCCGACTTCGCAAGCACGAGCGGCAATTACAATATCGAGATAGATTACTCAAAGATGACGAATCTGACCGAAGAGCAAGAGGCGAACCTGACGTTTGTCGCTGTTGTGCACCCGGTCGAGAACGGCATGAACGGCAAGGCGTTCCTGGCGGTTGAGTCAGAGTCAGCCCCGTATCCCGGAAGAACGGTCATCCCGGTGTCGAATGTGCCCGCAGGGCTGTATGAGAACACCATCTACGCATTTAACACGGATCCGCGCACGAGCGGCATCGATATGGATGATCTGACCGTCAGCAGGCTGAATACGACGTTCTACAAAGAAGTCGTTATCAATGATGACCTGCCGGCAACGCCGTATATCATCGTATCCGCGGATGACATGCCCGGCCAGGCGCTGAACCGGACTTCAGCCGGGAACGCGCAGTTTAACTTCTTCTCAGAGGACGAAGCTGCCAGATACTACATTATATATAAGGATATAACGCCGGGCTTTGAAGATGAGGGCCTGCGTGATCCGGGAGCATACAATACGAGGTCGGGTTCTTACTTCGAGATGGACCTGGAAGCCGGCCATGATTACGAGTTCACCGTCATTGCCGAAGCCGAATCAGGGCTCCAGAGCATGCCGAGCGAGCCTCTGACGGTCCATGTCAAGCAAGCCGATGCGATCAGGGATACTGTTAGAATGGAAGGGTATAGTGAAAACGGCAACGCGGTCATCAAAGTCAGCAATACACTGTGGGAAAATGCGCCAAAGAAAAATGGCCGCGCACGCGCATACTCCGGTGACTACCCGACATACCTGAAAGTAGACGTTGAGGATATAGAGCGCAATATCACCTATGATACGACGCTCATTAAAGTCAACTATGATTCGAACACGATCCAGAATTACTATGATCCGATACAGAAGACGTTTGTGGAGACCAACCCGGTGTTTGTCAGGAATCTCAAGGATGGCAGATACAATATAACCATGACGTTCCTTGACTCAAATCCGCAAGACACATATCTACAGAAAGCGCCTGGCCCGTCCACGACGATAACCTTGAATGTGAGCCGCGATACAGCCCTTAAGGAATTCAACTGGGATCCGGTCGAGTTCAATAGGGAAATAGCCAGATTCTATGATCCGGCAACTTCAGGTGAGTTCAAATTAGGCCTGCTCGATGCAACCGGCGTGGACCATTACGAGGTTGAGATCAATCCCGATCCGGCTCTGGGCGCGCTTGAGAACATGGCTCCATCGGATGTCCCGGTCAGGTTCAATCTTACCCCGAACGAAGCGCAGATGTTCTCCGTTGTCGTGGATAAAGATAATTTGACCAGGGTGAACAGGCCGTTTACCGACAATCTGGGCGTTCACGACCGGTATTACTGGGAAGGCACGTATTCCATCCGCGTCAGGGCTGTGCTCGAGGATGAAACCGGCACATATAAGAGCCCGTATGCGTATGCGGTCAAGCATATCGCCATTCCCGACGAGCTGCTTTCCAACGATGTTGACGGCCTGAAACAGAACGATAAGGACCCGTCCACATTCCTTATCGAAAGCAAGTTTAAGGACGACAGCGGCAATAACTACATCATCCAGCGGCAATTTGCGACCATGGGCGAGGATATATACCTCAAGCAGGAAAGCGCCAATATCGTCGTTTCCAGCTCGAGCTGGCTGCCGCTGAACCTGCATTATGATTCCGAAGGCAGGCTTGTGGGCAATATCACCAGCGTCCCTGCGCAGGAATTCCTGAGCACGCTCACTGGCACCGGCCAATACCAGCAGACGCTGCGTTCCCTTATCGCCGGCCACCCTGATTCGCTGCTGACCGGGTATTGGGATATGCCTAACAAAACGTATTCATTCTTCGTCAACGATGAGCCGCGCGTCCTTGTCGTGACCGATGTGTATGCCCAGAGCATTATCAATAAGATCGATAATTCGTATGATACGTATTCGAGCGAAACGGATGCCGTGATCTTCCACCGGTCGCTTGAACAGAATTTGGCCACCACGATCAACGGCCCCATTGAGCAATTCATGGCCGGCCAGGGAGTCGAATTTACCGGAAGAGACGATGATCCCCGAGGGGAATTGGACATGCTGCTCGTCCAGCTCCAGGATGAAGGGCTCAACGAGCTGGCGCTTTACCGGAACGAATTGTATGGGGATTCTGCGCAGGGCCAGGAATTGAAGCAGATCAGTTATACGCTCTATGACCCGAGAAGCATGAAGCCGCGTATTGTCCTTGTCCAGCAGAGTGTGTGGCTTGTGTATCTGCCCAATACATTCGGCATTCCTCAGACCCAGATCGCCCAGGATTACTTTACCGGCCTTCCGGTCTATTCTTCGGATGTGCCGGCCGTCAGTCTTGTCGATCACAGGCTCAGCATCGAAGGCGTGACTGATAACTATCAGATCCGCGGCGTTGATTATTCGCCTGTTCCGCGGGGCGAGGGGCTGGCTGACCTGGTGCTGAATGGCACGCCTGAGCAGGAAAAAGATCTGCAGATGATCAGCGCCCAGGGCGCGAATACGATCAGGGTATACTCTTTGCCGACATGGAAGTTCCTTGACCTGTGCGCGAAATACGATATCAGGGTCATTCCCGTGATCCCGTATTTTGATTCGCGCAACAACAGAGGCCCGGACCTGTTGAGCGAAACTTATATCGATTATGTCGAGCTTTATAAAAACCACCCGGCGATCCTGTACTGGGAGCTGGGCAACGAATATAACTATCATCCGGAGCTCTTTGACGGAGATGTGAAAAACTGGTATCGCATGGCAAATGCCGCAACCCTTATTATCAACGGCATTGACAAGAATCACCCGGTTGCCGTATCCAACGGCGGCGTGCCGAGCGCGGACGCGATCATGCTTACTCCCGCGGTGAAATTGTGGGGCTTGAACGTCTACCGGTATGACCGGCCGGGCGAGGTCATCGATGAGTTTAACGAGGCATATCCTGATCTGACGTGCGTCATTGACGAAACCAACGCAGACTCGTATGACGCGACGATCGGCGCGGAGAACCAGCTGGCGCAGGCAGACGTTGTGGAAAAGATGTGGCTGGATATTAAGCCCAGGATGGAAAGCGGTAAAACGCTCGGCATTATATTCTTCGAAGACAAAGACGAATGGCATAAGGCGAAAGAGGCGGATATCCATAATATAGAAGGATGGACTGTTTCGCAGTTCAATTCAAAGGACGGCATTGCTATAGACGGCGTCGGCAACGAAGAATGGTTCGGCCTGCGAAAGGTCGACGGCACTCCGAAAGAGGCCTATTACCGTCTGCAGGGTTACTGGGTGAATGAAGCGCGCACTCCGATCGCTTCGAATTATATCGTCGGCGGCGCAAGCATAGACCGGGCCATCACGCTTAAGACCAGGTTTGTCCGGACAGAGACAACGCGCATATTCCCGTTCAAACAGCAGGACCAGCCGCAATTCCTGCCCACGCCGTTCAAGGTCAGCGATCTTCGGCAGGGCGTTTCGGATTACAATGTGATCGACATCAGGTATCCGGATTATTTCCCGCAGGCGCATGACGCAAACTGGACAACCCCGGCTTCCCTGCCGAGCCTTACCAGGAACGACATCCTTAGCAAAGACGGCACCCTGACAGGATATATCTATTTGGATCCGAAGGAAGCTTTAGGCAGGACATGGCTGCAGGCAAATCCCGATAAATCCGAGATATATCTCGTGCTTAAATTCCAGGCCGGCAACGCGTATCAGTCGGAAAGAGCCTTATTTGCCGCGCGGGGTTACAACGAGACCGCATATACGGTCATCAAAACGATCGATACGGACACGAAACTTCAGCCGCTGACCGGCATCGGTATGCAAAACAACGAACCGTGGATATTCGAAAAAGGCAATGAGAATTATAATAATATAGTGAACGTGACCGCCCAGATATCCCACAAAGATGTAAAGGATCTGGTCGGAACGGATATCCCGCTTTTGAAAAACACCATCACGATCAAGGACGAGACATTTGTCGAATACGTTGTTCCCGGCGATTCAGTCGGCAGGGCAATTGTCATCGACCGCGGCATGACGCTGTTCGTGACCAAGAGCTTTATCGACAATTCAGGCATTCCGTATGAAGGCTACTTTATCGACAAAGCGACCGGCAAGGTGCTGCTTGAAATACGCAACACCGATGACGGAGACGCCGAATACGGCTTAGGCCCGGATACGGACGTTCTCTACTATCGCGTCCGTTACCGGAATCCCAACACCGGCGAAGTGTGGTATCGGTGGCATTATCCTGTTCATCGCTGGGGCGGCTGGGCGTATGAAGATAGAGGCCATTTTGAGGCATTGACCGCTCCGGAGCCGTTCAAAAACGCGCAGGGCGATATCGAATATGCGACCCGGCGCTGGGTTCCCGAGACACGGATCAAAGTGGAACAATGGGATCCGTACCGCGATCAGCCGCTGGTTACCAGCGAATTCGATTTCATTGACGGTAAAGAAGTGCCTGCTGCGGATTCGAGTGTGATTGGCACTATCCTGGCGAAGAACCTGTTCAGCCAGGATATCCAGGATGCGTACTACAAGGAGTTTGGCCGTGATCTGAACGCGGATATGTACGCATACGGCATTACGCCTGAGACCATGCTGTATATCGTCGAAAGGACGCCGGCGGTCTGGGAGGGAAGCACGACGACAAACATCACCGCTACCGGCGCGTTCCATGATCCTTCATATTTTGTCACCCTGCCCAGCGATCCCATGGGAAGGGAGTTGTATAAAAAGGCGCCGAGCAGCGCAGCGGCATATAAGGAAATACTAAATGTCTGGTGGGCGGATAACAACGCTCCTTTAGGACTGGTGCCGCAGACATTAGCGTATGATCAAAAGAAAGACGAGATCGAGATAAGGAATTATACGCGCAGTATCACAGAGATCGATTGGTACGATCCGACCCAGAACCAAGTTGTATTGATTCCCATTAGCGACCTAACGCAAGGTAATTACGACCGGGCATTTGTTTACAGCATCAAGAATTCCAATCCTGAACGGTTGCCCAGAGAATCCATTATGTTGCCATCAAAGAAATTGGCCGACATTAATGCTCAGGAAAAACAAGAAATATTGATCTCGCATCCTGTTTATCGCGGGTTCGAAGAGGTCCAATACAATGTAACCTCTCCATTGGCATTGTCGGAATTCAGCTTTGATCCCGAGAAAGGGATTGTCTTAAAAGAATTGCAGAATATTATTTATTTGCCGAACGGTGACATCACAGTTATCCAAAGAGAAAAAGAAGGGACTGCCCCGAACAATGAGTATCTACAGCAGTATGAGTATGATCCATACGGAGAATTAAAACAGGGCGGTCAGCTGAGAATCGACATACTTTCAAGGTGGTCAGCAGATATCAAGGGCGTGTTTTTCTTCTCGCCGTTATCTATCTGGATCGGCATCATAGGTATAGTGATAGTGGGAACCTACCTGGGCGGTTTGTTCATAACCCTTGGGAAGTTCGTAGCGCGCCTATTAAACAAATCTAAAAAAGCGCATGGTAGCATCAGGATTTGGGAAAATAAAAACAAGAACACGGAATCGCAGAAGGTCGATGATTTATTAAGAGCACCAGTTGATTATGGATTCGAAGCAGGCGTAACAAATGAGGCGCAGGGCTATTTGAGAGATAATATAAAAAATAAAGTAGCCAAACGAGCCTTAAGCGAAGTGATGGGTGAGCACTTTGAAGAGTATCTGGTATGGTTAAAAGAAGTTAAAGAGATTAAAGGAGAAGAACTGACTCTGGAGGATTTATATTTATGGCAGCTTATTAACAGGGCAGCTGCCAATTTTGCCTATGGCACCCCTGCTTTCCACAGTTATTTGTTCTGGGAAGCAAAAAGATTGCCCAGCACTGCAGTTGCTGCCTTTGTAAAAGAAGAAATCACAAGATGGAATAAAATACTCGAATTACAGATAGGATCATACAAAGGAGCTGTTCCCGGGAAATACAGGGATGTTTCGGGTTCAGTCCCGCCCGAATACTTTATCACCTATGATGATATGGATGACCTATTCAGGAATACAAACTTTGTCAATAGTTATAGAGCAAAAGTCCAGAGGGGAGATTATGATCGATTTATCGCCGCTTTAACTCCGAAGACAGAAGCTTTATTTAATAAAATTAACGGAGCAAACGGCTTAATAGAGACATATGGCGTCAGAAATAAGGTAAAAATCCAGGCAAAGACGCTTGAAACAGATGAATTTCGCGAATATTGGGAGTTTATGAAAGAAGAATGGGCAAAGGGTGATGATGTTGCTGTAATCTGGAAGACATACCTGGAAAAGACTGGCGGAATATTTGGATATAAAGGATGGCTGCGCACCTATAGGAACCATATTAAACCCATGTCTATATTTATCGGAATGTTTTATGTGATCGCGGGTGTTGCTCTTATCCCAACAGGCATAGGGATCGGATGGTTATTGGTTTATTGGATGGTCGGATTGCCCCTTTTGGCAGGGTTTTTGCATACAAGCAAAATAGCGCTGGATAAATGGTTTGACATCAAGAACCATTCCAAGTCCGTAAGGCCTGATGCGGGGTATAAACCTCCCGAAATTAACATTAAGACAAAATTATCGCGATGGGCTTTCTGGATACTGGGAGTTTTAATTCCCAAAATGCTTTGGAATTATGTCGTATTCTATTATCTGGGAATTGCAACCAATGAGTTATGGGGCGGAACATTACTCTTATTTGGTTTTAATCTATGCCCGCTGGTCATAATCGCGCTTTGGGTGCCTTTTGTCATCTTCTTCTTCCTGGATACATTTACATTCTTCTATCTCGCTTCGGCTATCGTAGGTTATTTAAAAGGTAAATTGCTCGGGATCGGAACAATTAAATTCTGGTATCAATTCAGACGGAAGTCTGACGAAATTGAAAAGGCGTTTAAAGAAAAAATTATTCCTCCGAGTTTGAATCTTAATCCGAATCAGAAGGATATCGCCTGGGCAAAAGCATGGAATTTAATTATTACGGCATTGTATCTAGACTGGAGATTATCTAAAAAGGAATATGATGCGTTTAGATATGTTATTGAGGAAGACCCAGTTGACTATCTCGGTGGTAAAATAACCAAGCGCCCTGACTTCACTAATAAACCGGTCAATAGGGTAGCAAAAGATAGACTTATTTGGTTTGCAGACCAGCTTTTCATGGATATGGACGCTGCTCCTGCGTGGGATCAACTTTTTTCCTTGAGCCCCATGACTCCTGTGGGATCAGAAGATATTCTTTATGAATTTGGAGAATTGAATGAGATCCTTAATACAGGAGTAACCAGGTTGACGTTCTTAATCAATAAATTGCCTGACGAATGGAACAACCTGATTGACTATTTAGAAGCCACGAACAAATATTCACCATCCGAGATTCAGAAAATGAAAAACCTTGTCTATGGTCAACCTCTGGATATAACCGATAATGCTTTAATAATGGAAGTAAGATTATGGGCTTCATATAGATTCCAACCATTATCAAGGACGATCAGGGGTATGATGAATTATAGAGAGATACTAAAATGGAAATACAGCCTGGAAAATAGAGGTTTCTTAAACAGCGCAACAAAGGAACAAATAACCAAGAAATTACTCGAAAGATATCAATATGTAATAGCAATAGATATGTATAGAAAAGACTCCGAAAATCCGAATTCTCAAAAGGGCAAGGACCTTAATTGGCTGCTGCAACAATATCCTGAGCTGCTTCAAATGGCATATTTCTATAATAATACCAGCGGAATTGCAAGATACAGCTATGCATCTAATGCTATTGAACACTCGAAACTTATCTCGCTGCCAGGAAAAGAGTTGTTGGCTGAAGGTAAACCCGAGGGCCAGACAAACGGCATACGGTATATCAGAGGCGAGAAAATGATGAGCATAGATGTCAACCAGGATTTCTATCTTGAACAATGGTTCTTTATGCCTAATTTGCTGGAGAAATTTAAGCATGATAATAAGGTTAAGCTAATCGGATTCCCCGAACATATATTCACCGAAGACTATAATTTGATAGGGCAGCATAATGCTCTGGGAGACGGGACATTTAACTCAATAACTAATAGAATACTCACATGGCTGGGTGTCAGGCAGCATTATGGACATCCGGATGTCAGCGATGAAACATATGTCCGCCAAAGAGGATTATCAATGTTGTCATTTGTTAATGAGGACATCTTTGGAGGGTACTTGATGGTGTTAAAAGGTTATCTGGTTAGTTTCTTTGAATTTATCCTTGCAGGGAAAGCCAGAGAAGTCGCTTTTTCGAAAACAGCCGGTTTCTTTGAAAAACTGGGCATGGGCGGCGGAGAACAGGGGCGTTGCAGATGGCTGTATTTATTGAACACATCGCCTAATTTTTCCCTTGACCAGGTATTATCTCATTTTATAGGCGCTTTAGGATTTTTCTTGAGAAAGCCCTTTGTGAAAATAGGCGTAATGGTCTATACAGTGTTTCTATTTTTACTGGGCATAAGCGGATTCGCGGCATTTCCTTCAGAGATAATCTTTGGCCTTTTCGCATTACTTCTAATGCAGGCTATTACCTTATCAGGATACTTCCAGATGATGTTAAAGAAAGGATTCTGGATAGCTACCGGAAAATTCTTTAAAATGCTGATTTTGGAAGCCATGATGCCTTACTTCCTGGCACACGTGTTTACGTATGATTTCGGCGTCAGAAAGGCGATGAAGGGGATCGCAATGTACGTTGGCACTGGGAGAGGCTTTATGCTGCATCATATCCCGATTTTTGCGGCTAAGCCATTTAATCCTCAAGGGCGATTGACGGAAGAAAACGCGTCTTTGTATAACGAGTTTTTATCAAGTCATCTTCGTTTTGGATTGATTTTTACTGCGATCTCTTTTTACGCTATATCCCTGTGGCAGAATTTGACGCTTATCTGGTCATGGACTTATATATTGATGGTGATTTCAGCTTTTCTGGTTCCGATTCTTGCGAATCCCGGCTCCACTCCTCTGACTGTGGGTATTCGCAATTGGTGGACGTTATTTAGAAAAGATGTAAGTGTGTGGTACAATGCCCTATTTAAGGAAAAGAATTATAATCGGTGGCAGAAAGGTGAAATGTTTGTTTTTGGTATCGTAATCTTTGGAACAATTTTAATTGCCAGCTTTTTGTCCGGGATTCCCTGGGCCATTCTTAAGGTAATAGGAATTTTTAAGATGGGGACCCACGCTAATCTTAGTATAGAAATTCATGAAACGGTCAAGAGACACTTCAAAGAAATATTTCAAATCAGGAATTATCTTCTTGAATTACAAACAGAAGGTGCAGAGGCTTCTTGGTTAACTTTAGAATACGAAAAGAAACAAAAATATTTAGCAAGTGCAAAGAGAGAAATAGAAAAACGAATACAGTCTCCTTTGTTTATGGAAAAGGAAATATTAGAACAGGCCAAGAAAGCAAATCTTAGAGAAACCCGGAAGTATATAATTTTAACCGAAACGGAGTCAATGTGGAATGGGTTACCAAGACAATTAAAAAGATTCCTTTTGAACCGTAATGGCAATGATACAACTAAGGCGCAGGAAGATCTTTGGGGTATGCTTCACAGGGAATTTAAATATGAATCTATAAATAAACAGGTTGAAGCAATAATTCGGGACTGGGGTAATATTGTTAATCTACGTACTGCATGGAAAGAAATACTAAACCTGAAAGAAGCGCAGATAGAAAAATTTTGGAGAAAATTAAACAGAGAACAACAATCTTTCTATAAAAAATTGGCGGTAGAAATCTTGGGGTCCGAGGGTGAAGAATTTGATGTTGCGGGAGATAAACATAAACAAAGAAAGATTCAAGAAACAGCACAGAAATTAGCCAAAAAAGCAGATATAATAAATCATTCTCAGCTTATGCAAGACGTTTTGGTTAAAGATGGGCCAGAGTCTGTTTTAATGTCGGTGCTTCTGGATATAAATGGCGGCAATGATGAGAATGCAAAGAGGGTTTTATTCGATAAAATCAGTCAGGCAAATAACAAAGCACAACAAAAGGTTGTAGAGGGCAAGTTAGAAAATGAAATTAGTCTGATTTTATCCGATGAAGTTAATCTTGGGAATTTAAGGCAAGCGCGGGTACCAATCTCCGCGCTCGCTGATACGAAAGCGAAAGATTGGTGGAATGCTATTCCGGCGGAGGAAAAGGCAAGATATCTCGAAAAAGCTGGGGAAGAGATAAGTAGGCGTGCGCAACCGCCGCTTATCATGGAAGAGGAAAAATTAAAATTAGCTCAAGATCTGGGCTTTAAAGATGCGACAGATTATATAATAATTCGATACATTAATGCTATTTGGAATAATGTAAGTGAAGATTTACGCAATGCCTTATCGGATATTAATGATCTTGATGAATTAAAAGCAAAGAAGGCATTGTATGACAAGATGTCCGAGATGAACAAAGCTAAGCAGCGGAAGGTTGTGGGTAGAAAGTTAGAAAGAGCGGTCAGGCAGCTTTTATCTGATACAGCAAATGTTGACAATTTAAGACAGGCGCGCGAACATGGTAAATCAGACATAGTTATAACAGATGCATTATGGAATGGTTTAGACAAGGCCTTAAAACAGGCATTGCTAGATATAAAAGCCAACAAAGAAATAGACGCAAAGAAGGCATTGTATGACAAGATGTCCGA
>JAGOOP010000036.1 GCA_017992455.1 Candidatus Omnitrophota bacterium
AGTAAAAAAGCAGATCAAATTCTTGAGGAGTTCTTTACGTGGAAAAGAACCAATCTAAGTTATGTTTTGAGATCTTGCGGCGGTTTCATAAGGCCGGAGTCCTCGATGATTTTATCCTGATTGGAAGTTGGTGTGTTTATTTTTACCAGGACTATTTTTCCGATGTCTCATATTTGGATCATATTAGTATCAAAACGAGAGATATTGATTTTCTGATAAGTGATCCTTCACATATAAGGCAAGAAGTTGATATTCCGATGTTGCTTAAAGACCTGGGGTATGTAACGATCTATAAAGGCACCAAGGGGTACATTAAGTTGGATCATCCTGATCTGCTGCTTGAATTCTTGGTGATTGAAAGAGGCAGGGGGACCAATAAGCCGCATCCATTACCTAAGTTGGGAGTTAACGCCGTTGCATTGCGATTCCTGAACTTCTTAACCATTAAGACAATCAAAGTAAAAGTAGAGGATTTTTATCTGACTTTACCTCATCCGGCTAATTTTGCTTTGCATAAATTGATAATTTTTCAGCGAAGACTTAAAGAAGACAAGGCCAGCAAAGATAGAAACACCGCGATTGAGATCCTCAAAGCTTTGATCAATAAAGGAGAATCGAAGATGATCCGGCAAGTTTTTGATTCAGTCCCTAAGAAATGGCAGCTTAAGATTATTCAAGGTTTGAGTGAGCCTGTCGATAAGGATATTTTAGCGGTTTTGTCCTTTCAGCAGTAATATCTTCGAATAATTCGTTAGCGATTCAAATGAGCAGTTCGTGGTGCCGTATTTTCTCTTATTTTGAGCGAATTCGCGAGTGTGGCAAAGACTATACCGCAGCGCGCGTAATTTCCGTTATCTTTTGAGCTATTTTGTGATATAATTTATCGAACTGAAACGGTACACGTATGATCGTTGTCTGAATCCCCACAATGGCTTGCGCCCGCGCATGAATTACCCTAACCGACGTCCGAACAATCACCATACAGCATCCTTTCATCCGCGTTCACCGCGCCAGGCAGACGAGGCTGAGCGGAAGTTCATGGCAGGGACTGCTATTGACCCGGCGCCGCGCATTCGACTGGAGGATGGAAGCAAAGAGTTGACCATGCGGGCCATGGACCTGATCTGTCCGATCGGCATGGGCCAGCGCGGCCTTATCGTTGCCCCTCCGGGATCGGGAAAGACCACGTTCCTCAAACACATCTGCCAGGCAGTCGCAGGGTCTCATCCGGACATCAAGCTCTACAGCCTGCTGGTGAACGAGCGGCCAGAGGAAGTGACCGATTTCAAGCGCGCCGTTCCCGGCGAAGTGCGCGCCTCGTCCATGGACCAGGATTACGAGCATCATGTCCGCACAGCGGACGAGCTGATGCGCCAGGCGTTTGCCGAAGCGGCAGCGGGTGAGAACGTCATGATCGTTGTTGATTCGCTCACGCGCCTTGCGCGCGTGCATAATGCCCAGCGGGCATCCAGCGGAAGGACTCTTTCAGGAGGGGTTGACAGCCGCGCGCTCGAAGTGCCGCGCAGGATATTCGGCTCTGCCCGGAAGATAGAGAACGGCGGATCCATCGGCATTCTGGGGACCATACTGGTCGATACCGGCAGCCGCATGGACCAGGTGATCTTCGAGGAATTCAAAGGCACCGGCAACATGGAGATCGTGCTTTCGCGCGATGTCGCCAATCAGCGCATATATCCGGCTATCGATATAGCGCGCAGCGGCACGCGCAAGAGAGAGCTCCTTCTTGACGCAGATGAGCTTGCCGCAGGGGATACGCTCAGGCGCAGCCTTCTTGAGCGCAATACGGTCGAGGCAGCCAGGGACCTTGTCGATCTGCTCCAGAAATATCCCTCCAACAAAGATCTGCTTGCCGCTTTTTCGCGGCCATCATAACATGCGAGCATGTCCTTGAAGCATAACGGGAATATAGAGAAGAAACTTACCGCCCATGTTGCGCGTTTAAAGAAGTGCCGGTTGTGTTCGCAGATGCATCCGCCGGTGGTCAGCGGCGGTCCTGTTGTCAGCCGCGTGCTTCTGGTCGGCCAGGCGCCGGGGGATAAGGAGCCGAAGCTGGGCAGGCCGTTCGCCTGGACAGCGGGCAAGACGCTTTTCAACTGGTTTTACGAGGCTGCGGGAATGAGCGAAGCGCAATTCCGCTCAGCAGTCTATATGGCTGCGGTATGCCGGTGTTTCCCCGGAAAGAGTCCCGCCGGCGGCGATCGCGTGCCTTCGCCGCAGGAAGTCTTGAATTGCGGCAGATGGCTCGAGCGCGAATTGGATATTCTGCGGCCGGACCTGGTGATACCCGTGGGTAAACTCGCGATCGCGCAGTTCCTGCCGTTGCAAAAACTTGATCAGGTCATCGGACAGGCGTTTCCCGTAACCCGCGGCGGCCATTGTTTCGATGTTATCCCGTTGCCGCATCCTTCGGGAGCTTCGCCCTGGCACCGCATAGAACCGGGAAAGAGTTTATTGAAGAAAGCATTGAAAAGGATCGTCAAACATCATGGATTTCCGGCTGCAAACTGAGTTCATAGAACTGGACAATCTGCTCAAGGCAACGGACCTTGTTGCCAGCGGGGCTGAAGCAAAACAGCGCATACAATCGGGCGCGGTGAAGGTCAACGGCCAGGTTGAATTGCGCGTCCGCCGGAAGCTGAAGGCAGGGGATGTCGTTGATTTTAACGGATCCCGCATCGCTGTCACTGCATAGCTTCAATTCCGCCGGATTTGTGGTATAATAATAAATGATCTCCGCATCAGGATAATAGATTTTTTGGCGCCGCGGCTTATCTAAGCCGCGGCATCCCCAAAAATCCCTTATATTAATAGTAGGATTTTTGTGGAGAGGTACCGAAGTGGTCATAACGGGCCGCTCTCGAAAAGCGGTTGGGCGCAAGCCCACGAGAGTTCGAATCTCTCCCTCTCCGTTTAATTTTTTGGTCTTCCGCAACAATATATTCCGCAATAAGTGAGTCCATTCGAATATCCTTACAATTCTGAAATGGGAGTGGTATAATTGAAGTAAAGGATGAGTCGACTCGCACCCGCTTTGCCGGCGGTTTAAATCCGCGACAAATGCTTATCACGAAAAAATGAGGTTACACTATGGCCGATATAACAGGACAATCGGGGAGTTTACTGGATCTCGTAGATTATCAAGACGGCTCGGTTGTCAGTAAGGAAATAATAAAAAAAGATACGGGGACAGTAACCCTGTTTAGTTTTGATGCGGGCCAGGGATTAAGCGAGCACATTGCGCCATTTGATGCATTAGTTTATATCGTCGATGGCAGGGCAGAAATCAGCATTGCCGGCAGGCCATGCATCTTAAAGGCAGGTGAAACAATCATAATGCCGGCACATAAACCCCACGCCTTGAAAGCAGTCGAACGTTTTAAGATGCTTTTGATCATGATACGGGCTTAATGAAATAACAGATAATGAAAGGGGTCGAAGAGCGCATATGCAGGCGATAAAGATCATGCCGTGTCTGGACATGAAGGACGGCCGCGTGGTCAAGGGGGTTAATTTTGTGAACTTGAAGGACGCAGGCGACCCGGTCAAGAACGCGGCGTTTTACCAGCAGGAAGGGGCTGACGAGCTGGCAATGCTCGATATTGCCGCAACGGTCGAGAACCGCACAACGCGGCTTGCGTGGGTCAAGAACGTTGCGTCTGCGATCACCATACCGCTGACGGTCGGCGGCGGGATAGGAAGTCTGCAGGATATCGAAGCGGTATTGCAGGCGGGAGCAAGCAAGGTATCCATGAACAGCGCTGCAGTAAAGGATCCGGCTTTGATCAGCGAGGCTGTAAAAAGGTTCGGGTCAAAGGTCATTACGGTCGCCATAGACGGCAAGCGCGATGCGAAAATGCCGTCGGGATTCGACGTCGTTGTTTCCGGAGGGACCCGGGCTGTAGGCCGCGACGCAGTCGAATGGGCAAAGCGATGCCAGGAGCTGGGCGCAGGCACCATATTGCCGACGAGCATGGACGGCGACGGAACGCTCAAAGGGTATGACCTGGAATTCACCAAGGCGATCGCCGATGCGGTGAGCGTGCCTGTGGTCGCGTCAGGGGGAGCAGGGAAACTCGAGCATTTTTACGATGCGGTCGCAAAGGCAGGGGCCAGGATACTGTTGGCGGCTTCAGTGTTCCACTTCCGCACTATCAGCATAGGCGATCTTAAAGCATATCTGCGAAGCAAGGGGATCGAGGTTGCATAAAATAAATTTGACAAACGCTCATCCATAGGGCATACTTTTAAGGTAATAACGGAAGCACGAATGCCTGCCACGGTTATTGACAGATCGTCAGTAATCGTGTTTTTTTATACTAAAAGAAAGAGCTTTATAAAAGTATTTAAAATTAGGAGGCACAAAATGTTAAGAAAAACCATAATATTAATATCGCTTCTTTTTATTGCCGGCTGTAAAATCGAAGGCGGCGGAGGCAGCGGCAATATAACCGCACTTTTGGCGCAGTATGATGAAGAGACTATCAGGCAATATGTTAATTCATATGAAGGATCTGTTGACTCAGACATCGATCTGGATGAACTTCTTGCGAATATATCACTATCGGATATTGAGTCGTATATCAATATGACCAACACGAGCTTTTATGATCCCGGGGTTCAGAATAACGCGTTTTCTCCTGTGCCGGAGCCGGCGACATTGTCATTGCTCGGGCTCGGATTAGCGGGCTTGCTTTTCAGGAAGAAGAAGATCGCATAAAAAAACAGGGACGGGTCTCAAAAAACATAGGGACGGTTCTCTTCGAGAACCGTCCCTATGTTTTTACTGCCTATTTTTTGAATCCGGAATCGGCCTTTCGGTGGTATAATAAGCTGCGAAAGGGTTATTATGCGTATCTTACTTGTTGAAGACGAAGAAAAGATCGCCTCATTCGTGGCGCGGGGCCTGAAAGAAGCCCGGTACGTCGTGGATGTGGCCGCAGACGGCGAAAAAGGGCTTTATATGGCAGAGGTCAATGAATATGACCTGCTTATCCTCGACATCATGCTTCCCGGCAAGGACGGGATTTCCGTCTGCCGCGAGCTGCGCAGTAAAAAGATAGACATCCCGATCCTCATGCTTTCAGCCAGGGATACGACCGATGATAAGGTGCGGGGCCTTAATTTCGGGGCTGACGATTACCTGGCCAAACCGTTCGCGTTCAAGGAGCTTCTGGCGCGCGTGCAGGCGCTTCTGCGCAGGAGCGCTCCGGTCAAGGGCGGGATCCTCAAGATCGGGGACCTCGAACTGGACCAGCTCACCCATAAGGTCAGCCGCGGCGGCAAAGAGATCGACCTGACAAGCAAGGAATACGCTCTGCTTGAATATATGATGCTCAACGCAGGCAAGGTGATCACCCGCACGTCGATCTCCGAGCATGTCTGGCATGAGAATTTCGATTCCTTCACGAATGTCATCGACGTATATATGAATTATCTCCGCAACAAGATCGACAAGGGTTTTAAAAAGCCGCTTATCCGCACGGTCAGGGGAAGCGGGTATATTATCCAAGACTAGCCTCATGAGATTCAATTCCATCCGTTTCAAGATCAGCGTTTTCTATACGGCTATACTCGGCCTGATCCTTATATTTTATACGGCGCTTACGTACTATAATCTTCGCTATACCCTGTATCGCGACCTCGACAATGATATCCTCGTCAAGGCGCAGGAAGTTTCAAGCGCCATCAATTCGTATCTGGCGGTCCTGGGGAACGACCAGCGCGCGTTCGATTTTTCCGTCAGGCGGGTGATCAGGCTCGAGGGCACGCATCCGAATCAGGACAGGATCGCCGAGGTCGAGCGGGCGTGGCTGGCAAAAAGGGACAAACAGAACCTCGCCCAGGCGTATATCAATTTCGCAAGCGTTGACCGCAACGAGGAGGTTTTGAGCTCATCAAATCTGGATGATTTCATGCTCAAGGGCTTTCTTTCGGATATTGCGGTGGCCGGGCGCCGGGCGGTTTCGTATAAGGATGTGAATGCGGGTTCGTATCAACTCAGGGTGGGTTCCATCCCGTTCTATCACAATTACAGAAAACGCCAGGTATATTTGATCCAGATCGGCGTTTCGCGCAAAACGGTTTTTACCATTCTTTACGGCAGGCTGATCTTCGCGGCCGTGACGATCCCCCTGATCCTTTTGCTTGCGAGTTTCTTCGGCGGGGTCATCACCGACCGGGTACTCAAGCCCATTATGGATATCACCAAAGTCGCCAGTAATGTCACCTACAAGGATTTGAGTATTCGCGTCAAATCGCAGCGCGGGGAGGAGGAACTGAAGTATCTCGTCAACGCGTTCAATGAAATGATCTCGCGCCTGGACCGGTCATTCAGGTATATCGCCGAGTTCAGCTCGAACGTGGCGCACGAGTTGAAGACGCCGTTGACCATCATCAGGGGAGAATCTGACCTTGCGCTCATGCAGGAACGCGACACGGGCGAATACCAGCGCGTGCTCAAGGTCACGCTCGAAGAGGCCGAGGGCATGCTCAAGATCGTGGATGACCTGCTTCTGTTAAGCAGGCTTGAATACGAACCCTCTGTTTTTAATTTTGAATTGTTCGATTTCGTCGTCTTTATCAACGAGATCTTTGCCCAGGCGCGCAGGCTCGCAGAGCCGAAAAAAATTTCCGTCAAGCTTGCCTGCCCCGATAAGCCCGTCGTCATCAAAGCCGATATGGTGCATTTGCGAAGGATGTTCCTGAATCTCCTGAACAACGCGGTCAAGTTTACGCCTGCAGGCGGCACGATCGCCATAACCGTCCGCCATGAAGGCAGGCAGGTGCATACTGCCGTCTCAGACACCGGCATCGGGATACGGCCCGAGCACCTGAACAAGATATTCGACCGTTTTTTTCACATCGATGCGCCTGAGAAAGCCGCGCCCGGCGGTACGGGCCTGGGCTTGAGCATCGCGCTTTCCATCGCCAGGATGCACCAGGGCGATATCTCCGTCGAAAGTCACTTCCGCCAAGGGGCCATCTTCACCGTTACCCTTCCTGTCCCGGATTAGAAAAATTAATATTTATTTAATCTTCCTTTAATCTTGATTTTGGTATAGTCATTCACGAAAACCAGAGGGGTCAGTATAACTGTTCAGGTAAGGGGGGCTGATGGAACGCGACGCAAAAGAGAAAGAGGACAGGTACGAGATCATTATAAAGAAGTTCGGCGGGCAGGACCCGGTCGAAGTCGATGTTATGGGCGACCGGGAGACCATGGAAGTCCTGCAATTGATCGGAAAATTGAATTTACGTAGTGCTTTTGCGGGTTAAATGGAGGATGCTGTGGCGGCTCACTCCAGCTACGTAATCACGGGCGGGCGCCTCTGACCGGGCGCCCGCTCCCGTTTCAGGGAATCAGCTTGACAAACTGATCCGGGGTGTTATACTTCATAAGACTACACCAGAGATATGACTCTGGTTTTTTATATTTTTAGGAGGCAATGAAATGGTTACAGCCGATCTGGCACGTTTGAATTCGGTGAGCGCGGATCTGCATTCATCGACGAAGGAAGGCGTATTCTCGGAGATCCTGGGCACGTTGTCCGCCTGCGCACGGGTCGGGGATACGCAGCGCATTCTGCGCTCGCTTCTGGACAGGGAACAGCAGGGGTCGACCGGCATCGGCAGCGGCGTTGCCGTCCCGCATGCGCGGCTGGAGGGGTTAACAGAGCCGGTCCTTTTTGTCGGGGTCTCCCGGCAGGGGATCGATTTCGCCTCGTCCGATAGACAGCCCGTTCACATTGTCATATTGTTGCTCACGCCCGTTTCCGAGATCGGCGCGAGCCTCAAGATACTTGCTCATATCGCCCGTATGGTCAATGACCGCTATTTTATAAGCCGTATTATGCAGGCATCCACCAATGAGGAGCTTTTTGCGCTCCTGAAAGAAAGCGGCAGCGCAATGGAAACGCCTGCGCTGGATGACAGCCGGGGTTATTCGAAATGATCCTGAAAGTCAACCTTTATCCGATAAGCGCCGACCTCGAAGAACGCATCGACGAGGCCATCAGGGAAGCTGTCGAGAAGCGCATCAAGACGATCGAGATATCGTACGGCGAAGCTTCCGCGAACGTCAAAAAAAACATATTGACTTATTTGAACAAAAAAGAGGTCCGCTGCCTGTATTCCCGCCTGGAAAAGACCGAAAAAGGATGGGGCAGGGTCTATGTGCATTTCAGGCACGCGTAACCACTCGCCTATCGGCTCGCCTATCGGCTCGCCTATCGGCTCGCCTGCCGGCCCGCCTGCAAGCTCGCCTTCAGTAGTTGCCAATCCCGCAAAATTAGGTATAATAGAGGAACAAGGAGATCTATGGAACGCCTGACCGGCAGACAGAGCAAAGGCATGTATCTTTTGATTTCATTTTATGCGTTCGTCCTGATACAGAACGTGATCGGGTGGCGGCAGTTCGGCGGGTCCTCGTTCCTCGTCGCGGCCATCTGCGGCACCCTCGTTTATATGACCATCGGGCTTATCAGGCGCCAGGCGTCGTCGTGGTTCATCGCGGTCATGTTTCATATCGCCTACCAGGCGATGATCACGGTTTCCATCCTTGCGTTGCGGGATGCGCAGGTCCTGCAGGAATTGTATAAAGCCTTCCCTCCCGAATCGGTCCCCGCCGCCAGGACGATCATGATCATCGCGTTCTGCCTTTTGACCGCTGCCAACGCATACGCGGTGATATACCTTCTGAAGAACAAAAAACATTTTGTATCGGCTGTTGAGCCGGAATCGTAATAGATCAGGGAGAGGTGCCAGAGTGGTCGAATGGGCATGTCTGGAGAACATGTGACTCGCAAGGGTCCCTGGGTTCGAATCCCAGCCTCTCCGTTTATTGGGAAATCGAGTGC
>JAGOOP010000037.1:0-5219 GCA_017992455.1 Candidatus Omnitrophota bacterium
AAAATGGAAGCGCTCGGCTGCCAGCTCTGGAGAGAAAAAGAATGATCCTGATGATCGACAATTACGACTCATTCACGTATAATCTCGTGCAGTATTTCGGCGAACTGGGCCGGACGGTCAGGACATTCCGCAATGATGCCGTCACGGTCGGCGATATCAGGAAAATGCGCCCCGAACGGATCGTTATTTCCCCGGGCCCGGGCGCTCCGCAGGATGCGGGTATATCCTGCGACGTGATCAGGGAATTGAGCGGCGCCGTTCCTCTTCTGGGCGTGTGTCTCGGCCATCAGTGTATCGGCCATGTGTTCGGGGCGGACATCGTGCGGGCGCAGCGGCTCATGCACGGCAAGACGTCGCTGGTGTATCACAGCCGCCGAGGGATATTCAAAGGGGTGGCGAATCCGTTCGCCGCGACGCGGTATCACTCGCTTATCATCGAGAACAAAAGCGTGCCGCCGTGCCTCGAGGTCATTGCCCGGACAAAAGAGAACGAGATCATGGGGATACGCCACCGCACCCTGCCGGTCTGGGGCGTGCAATTCCATCCCGAATCCATTATGACCGGCGAAGGCATGAAAATATTGCGCAATTTTATAATGCTATGATCGCGCCGTTGACCAGGAAACTGCAGGACCGCACGGACCTTCTTCCGCCGGAGATGACCGCGGCGATGACCGAGATCATGTCCGGCAGGGTCGGGACGCAGGACATCGCCGATTTTTTGCTGGCGCTCGCGGAAAAAGGCGAGACCGTACAGGAGATCGTCGCTGCAGCGTCGGTCATGCGCTCGTTCGCCGTCCCGGTCAAGGTCAAAGGAGACGTTATCCTGGATACCTGCGGCACCGGCGGGGACCGGAAGGGCACGTTCAATATATCGACGGCTGCGGCGATCATCGTGGCCGCGTGCGGGGTCATGGTGGCGAAACACGGCAACCGGTCCGTGTCGAGTTCATGCGGCAGCGCCGATGTGCTCGAAGCGGCGGGGGTCGTTCTGACCCTTCCGGCGGAAAAGATCGAACAATGCCTGCAGGACATCGGCATCGCTTTTTTATATGCTCCTGATTTCCATCCCGCGATGAAATATGCCGCTGCGGCGCGCAAACAGCTCGGCAGGCGGACGATCTTCAACATCATGGGCCCGTTGTGCAACCCCGCGAAAGCGACACACCAGCTCGTCGGGGTATTCTCTCCGGACCTGCTTCATATCGTGGCGCAGACGCTCGGCGCGCTCGGGATCAAACGAGCGCTCGTTATCCACAGCACGGACGGCCTTGACGAGATCTCGACGACCGGTCCGACCATGATGTGCGAGTACCGCGACGGACGGATCGCCGACTGTACGGTGGAACCAGGGATGTTCGGATTGCCGAAAGTCCCGATCGATCGATTACAGGGGGGCACGGTCGCAGAGAACGCGCAAACGATGCTCGATATATTGAAGGGCGCGCAGGGCATCAAGCGCGATATCGTCGTCCTGAACGCGGGGGGCGCGTTGTTCGCCGCAGGAAAGTCCGGTTCTATTGCCGAGGGCATACACGCCGCGTGCCGCGCTATTGATTCGGGCGCGGCGATCCGGAAATTCGAAGCGTTAAAGGAGTTTACGCGTCATGGCTAAGGCCGATTGTCTGAAAGATATCGTTGCGAAGAAGAAGGAACGGCTGATCGTCGCAAAACAGGCTTTGCCGGAAGAGGAATTAAAACAGCGGATATGCGGCCTGCCTCCTGCGCGGCCGTTCATCGAAGCGGTCAATAAGCCCCGGTCAATATCGCTCATCGCCGAGATCAAGAAACAGTCCCCTTCGCAGGGCGTCATCCGCCAGGATTTCGACCCGGCGGCGATCGCCCGCGTGTATCAGGAAGCGGGCGTGCAGGCGGTCTCGGTGCTGACCGAGGAGGATTTCTTCGCGGGCAGCCCCGCGTTCATCAATATCGTCAAAGAGCACGTGTCGGTCCCGGTTCTGCGCAAGGATTTCATTGTTGAACGGTATCAGATATACGAGTCGCGGTTTTACGGGGCTGATGCCGTCTTGCTCATCGCGGACCTGCTGTCGAAGGACGCGCTCGTCGAATTGATCGGGTGCGCGGATTCGCTCGGCATGGATTGCCTGGTCGAGGCTCACAGCGAGAAAGAATTAAAGAAGGTCCTTGGATTGAAAGTGCCGGCCGCCGGCGACGCGGCCAGGCCGCCTGCCGCCGGCACCGGGCGCTCTCAGAAAAAGGCCGAAGTCCGGTTCTGTATCGGGATCAACACGCGCGATCTGCATACGCTCGCGTGCGATCCTGCCGCGACGGAGCGCCTGTATCCGCTCATTCCCAAAGACCGGCTGGTCGTGGTGGAATCGGGCATAAAAACGTATCAGGATATACTGTTCTTAAAGGTGCTCGGTGTGAACGCGGTCCTGGTCGGCGGCGCGATCCTTGCCGCTGCCGATATGAAGATGTTCATCGAGGACCTGATGGGCTGGTAATGGTAAAGGTCAAGATCTGCGGGATCACGAGCTTCGAGGATGCGGCCGCTGCGGTCAAGGCAGGGGCGGACGCCATCGGTTTCGTCTTTTACCGCAAAAGCCCGCGGTATGTGGTTCCGGGACGAGCGGCACAGATCGCGCGCCGGCTTCCGGCACGGGTCAAGAAGGTCGGCGTTTTCGTCAATGCATCGCCTCTGTTCGTCAAGCGGTGCGCACGTCTCTGCGGCCTCGATATGGCGCAGCTGCACGGCAGCGAGTCTCCGTCGGTGTGCGGCCGCTGCCGGCCGGTGAAGATCATCAAGGCGTTCCGCGTGCGCGATGCAGAAGATATCGACGCTGCCCGGCGGTACCGGACATACGGATATCTTTTTGATGCATATGTGCCCGGCAGTCCCGGAGGCACCGGAAAGGCATTGGATCGGCGGCTCCTGGACGCTATACGGCGCCTGCGCGTTTCCCGGACGATCTTTTTGTCCGGGGGCTTAAGCGCGCGCAGCGTTGCCGCCGCGGCACGCGCGGCGCATCCGCATTGGGTCGACGCGTCGAGTTCGCTGGAATCCCGGCCGGGCAAAAAGGACAGCAGGAAAATGACAGCGTTCATTCGGGCAGTCAAACGCATGTCGGTCATATCGTGACTCTGGAGGAGGTCAGCATGAAGATTCCCGCATTATTCAGGTCAGTCGTTTTCGGCGTCATTTCTATTTTTGTCTGCATCGGCCTGTCAGCGGCAGCGTCATACAAGACCTATAGGAACAGCGCGGCCGGATACCGGCTGGAATACCCGGCTGATTTTACGGTCAAGCGCATCGGCTCGGCGACGGTCTTTTCGTCAGCCGCGGAAGACAAGAAATTCGCTTTTTCACCGAGCATCAATGTCGTCGCGATAGAGCTCGGCGCGGCGCCGGGCGAGCTGGACCAGTTCTACCGGCAGTCAAAAGAAGCGCTCGAGCGGTCGCTCGGGACCGTGCGGTTCATCGAGGACAGGAAGGATACGCTTGCCCAGGCCGATGCCTACCGGCTCGTGTACGCGTCGCGCCAGAAAAAAGCCGATTTCAAATTCCTGCAGGTGCTGTGCATCCGGAACAGCCGGGCGTATGTGATCACGTATACCGCCCTCCAGGAACAGTACGATAAATTTTTCAAAACAGCGCAGGCGATGATCAAGTCGTTCCAATTCATCACAAAATAGCGAGGAGGAATCAGGGATATGGCGCTTTCAGGACTCGACATCTATAAGTTATTGCCGAAGACCAATTGCAAGGAATGCGGGTTTCCGACATGCCTGGCGTTCGCGATGCAGCTTGCCAAAAAGGCCGTTTCGATAGATAAATGCCCGACCGTGACCCCTGAGTCGAAAGCGGCGCTCGAACAGGCGTCCCAGCCGCCGATCCGGCTGGTGAGTATCGGCACGGGCGACAACAAGTTCGATATCGGCAACGAAACAGTGCTGTTCCGCCATGAAGAGAAATTCCGTTCTCCCTGCGGCATCGGCTTCATCATAGACGATTCAGAAAAGGACGAGCAGATCAAAGCGCAAGCGGGAAAGATCAACGCCCTTCGTTTTGAGCGCGTCGGCCAGGCCATACAGGTCAATTGCGTCGCGGTCAGGCAGACCGCCGATGCAAAGCGGTATGCGGAGGCGGTCGCGGCGGTAAGCGCTCTGACGCAGCTGGCGGTCGTATTGATGCCCAGGGATAGCGCCGGATTAAAAGCGGCGCTTCCTGCGGTTCAAGGCAGGCGGCCGGTCATATACGGGGTCACGAAAGATACCCTGCAGGCGTATTCCGCGGCGGCGAAAGAGGCAGGCGCGGCTGTTGTGGCATGCGCACACGATCTTGACGGATTATCAGTCCTTACCCAGGAGCTCAACAAGCTGGGCGTCGCCGATATCCTTCTGGATACGGGCAAAAAGAAGGCCGCCGGCAAGATATGGGACCTGACGCAGATCCGCAGGCTCGCTTTGAAAAAATCGAACCGGCCGCTCGGCTATCCGGCCTGTGTCATCGTCGATGATCCTGATCCGTGCGCGCAGACGCTTGAGGCCGCGGCATATATCCTTAAATATGCCGGCCTCGTGCTTATGACGAACGCCGCGAACTGGCAGGCGTATTCGCTGTTGACGTTGCGCCAGAACATCTATACCGATCCGCAGAAGCCGCTTCAGATCGAGCCCAAATTGTATGAGATCGGCAAGGTTTCGGATACATCCCCGGTGCTGGTAACGACGAATTTTTCTTTGAGTTATTTTACCGTGCTCGGAGAGGTCGAAGGCAGCAAGGTCCCCTCGTATATTCTGAGCGTCGATACCGAAGGCCAGTCGGTGCTGACCGCATGGGCGTCCGAGAAATTCACTCCCGATAAGATCAGCGATACGCTGAAGAAACTGGACGTGAAGGCAAAGGCGCCGAAGTCCGACCTCGTCATCCCGGGGTATGTCGCGGTCATGTCCGGCGACCTTGAGGATCAGTCGGGCTGGAAGGTCATCGTCGGCCCGAAAGAAGCGTCCGGCATCCCCTCGTTCTTGAAGAATCTGTGAGATTACGGAAATGCTAAAAACGGGGTCAGAATTATTTATTTCAGCACTGCTATGGACAAGAGTAAATAAATAATTTCGACCCCATGAATAAATAATTCTGACCCCGTTTTTAGCTCCGCGAGAGCATAAAGCATGGAAAAGTTCAAAGTCGCATTTTATCCAGATAATAAGGTTGTCGAGGTCGAGAAGGACCGGACCGTGCTGTCCGCGGCGCT
>JAGOOP010000037.1:5319-8176 GCA_017992455.1 Candidatus Omnitrophota bacterium
AAACAGGAAGGGCTTGAAAAGCTGCACGGCGCCGTGATGGAAAGCATCAACGGCATCATTCACAGCCTCATTGAGGAGAACCGGGTCGACCCCAATGACGTCACGGCGGTCCTGTGCGCGGGCAATACGACCATGATGCACCTTTTGCTGCGCATCGATCCTGCCTCGATCAGGAAAGACCCGTATGTCCCGGCGGTCAACAGCATGCCGGTGGTCCGTTGCAGCGAGGTCGGTATCGCGGTCAATCCGCGCGCGCTTCTGTATTGCGTGCCCGGCATCGCCAGCTATGTCGGCGGAGACGTGACCGCGGGTGTGCTGTCCTGCGGCCTTGATACGGCGGACGATGTGAACCTGCTGATCGATATCGGCACCAACGGCGAGATCGCGCTCGGCAACCGGGAGTTTCTCGTCGCAACCGCGGCCTCCGCGGGCCCGGCGTTCGAAGGTTCGGGTGTTTCCTGCGGCATGCGGTCGAGCGCCGGAGCCATACAGAAGATAACCATAGATAAAGATACTTTTGCGGTCAGCTATGAAACGATCGGGGGAGCGCGGCCGCGCGGCATCTGCGGATCGGGCTACATCGACGCGATCGCGGCAATGCTTGCGGCAGGCGTATTGGACAAGGACGGAACGTTGCGGCAGATCCCCGGCCGCGTCCGCCCGAACGATGCCGGCAGCGAATTCATCGTCGCGGCCAGGGCCGAATCGCAGACCGCCGAGGATATCGTGATCACCGAGGCGGATATCGAGAACATCAAACGCGCCAAGGCGGCGATATATGCCGCCACGATGACGCTCATGAAGCGGTTATCCTTCGAATTCAGCCGGATCACGAATATTTTTATCGCCGGAGGGTTCGGTACATCCCTTGATATCCGTTCAGCGGTCAGGATCGGCCTGCTTCCCGATGTGGACGAGAAAAAATATCTTTTTGTCGGCAACAGTTCTCTCGCGGGCGCCCGGCAGCAGCTTATATCCGAGGAATCGCTCGCTGCCGCGAAGCAGATCGCCGCGCGGATGACGTATCTGGAATTATCGGTGGAGCCCGGGTATATGGACGAATATATGGCAGCGTTGTTCTTTCCGCATACGGACCTGTCGAGATTCCCCAGCTTCTAGGTGTTGATCGCATGGCGCATATCATAGCGTTCGCGGGTAAAGGAGGCACGGGCAAGACGACCATGGCAGGGCTTCTTGTCCGGCTTCTGGTCGAACGCAAAGCCGGATCGGTCCTTGCGGTCGACGCGGACCCGAATGCGAACCTTGGAGAAGTGCTCGGACTTCCCGACGGCCGTTCGATCGGCAGTATTCTCGATGAGGTCGCCGCCAACGCCGATAAGATACCGGGCGGCATGTCCAAGGACCGGTATATCGAATATCAGGTGCAGACGGCGGTCGCCGAAGGCGAGGGATTCGACTGCCTGACCATGGGCAAGCCCGAAGGCCCGGGTTGTTATTGCTATGTCAATAACGTGCTCAGGAATGTCGTTGAAAAGCTGATCGATGATTACGACTGGGTCATTATCGATAACGAAGCGGGTCTTGAGCATCTTTCTCGCCGGACAACGCGCCGATGCGATACGCTTCTGGTCATCGCGCAGGATACGCCGGTGGCGCTGCGCGCGGCAGGCCGCATCAGCGCGCTTGCCGATGAGCTCAAGATCAAAACAGGCAGGAAGCTCCTGCTGGTCAATGCCGCGGCGCGGGATACGGACCCCGCGAGGTTCGCAGGCATCGGCGCGCGGTATGGGGGGCGCATCCCCGTTGATGATGCGGTCGCGCACGCGAGCGCAGACGGAAAACCGGTCTGGTCGCTGTCGAAAGGATCGCCCGCATACCGGGCAATGCAGAAAGTCGTCGATGAAATGACCGGCATATAGCGCGCCGGCATATACATAACGTTCAAACGCAAAAAGGAGTCGGCATCTATGGCAATCGAACCGTTGATCGAAAAATGGCAGGGCAGGGTGGCGTGCGTCACGATCGGCGCGACAGCGGCGGACGGAGGCACGCGGTCCGGCGCCGTTACCGTCGGAGGCGAGACGGGCCTGCCGTTCCTTGCGGACACCGCCGGCATGCCCAACAAGCCGGTTGTCGCGCTCGAGATCTGGGATATCCCGCCTTCTGACTGGCCCGATGAAGTGAGCGCTTCGTACAAAAAGGTCTGGAACGATCCGTTTGCCTGGGCTCAGAGCTGCGTCGCGGATCATAAGGCCCGGCTTTTATGCGTCAGGCTGCAGGGGTCTCATCCCGATGCCGGCGGCAAGACCCCGGCACAGCAGCAGAAGTTCATAGCGGGTTTGCTCAAAGCAGTGAGCGTCCCCTTGATCGTCATCGGCTGCGGCGATGACCAGACCGATAATCTTGTCCTGCCCGCATGCTGCGAAGCGGCCAAAGGCGAGAAATGTCTTATCGGCAGCGCGGTCCAGGACAATTACAAAACGCTGGTCGCTTCAGCCTTTGCCGACGGCCACAGTATTATCGCCGAATCGCCCATCGATATCAATATCGCAAAGCAGTTGAACATCCTGATCTCGGACATGGGCGTCGGGCTCGACCGGATCGTCATCGATCCGACCATCGGCGCGCTCGGCTACGGCCTTGAATACGCGTATTCCATCATGGAGCGGGCGCGGCTGTCCGCATTATCGGGCGACAAGATGGTCGCCATGCCGTTCGTCTGTTTTGTCGGGCAGGAGGCATCGCGCGCGAAGGAGTCGCGTGTGTCCGCGAAAGAATTCCCGCACTGGGGATCCGAAAAGGACCGGGCGTGCATGTGGGAGGCGCTGACCGCAGCGAGCCTCATCCATGCGGGAGCGGACATCCTGGTGATGCGCCATCCCGGTGCGGCAGGGCA
>JAGOOP010000038.1:0-3245 GCA_017992455.1 Candidatus Omnitrophota bacterium
CGTCGGTATCCCGCGCGGGCTGGAACGCCCCTCCCTTTTCGCCCTCTTCTCTGGTGACGGTGATGATCCCCGCTTCGCCGAGTTCGTAGGTTATCTGGCGGACAAGCCGGATCGGTATTTCCAGCGCATGGGATATTTTCGCGGCGGTTATGGGATTGTTCCCTTGTTTGAAATTTTTGACGAGCAGATGGACGATCCGCAGCGATAAGAGTTTTTTGAGGGAATAGCTCGCAGACATGCTTTCATGTTCGAATTCATACGTGTCCACGTTCTGATGAGCGAATGAGATCTCCGCGCCGAACAAGATGATGCGCCAGCTCATCTGCAGCCAGATGAGGAACAGCGGAATGGCTGCGAAACTCCCGTATATCGCGTTATATTTCCCCACGCCGACCTGGAAATACACATAGACCCACTGGACGAGTTGGTATGCGGTGCCGCTGACGATGCCGCCCAGAAGCCCGGAACTGAATCGCACCTTCGTATTCGGCATAAAGATGTATATGAAGGTGAATACGACCCACATGACCACATATGGCAGGAATTCCAGCGAGAACAGGATGAGGCCGCTGACCGGGCCGAGGAATGAAAGCTTCTCAACGAGCATCCGGGTCTGCGTGCCGATAAAGACGGTCGTCCCGCTTGCAAGGATGAGAAGCACCGGGCAGATGAACATGATCGAAAGGTAATCGGCAAACCGCCTGCCCATAGTGCGCATCTTTTTGATGCCCCAGATATCGTTGAACGACTTCTCGATGTTGCCGAGCACCTTGATGACGGTCCACAACAGGACCGCGACGCCGATGCCTGCGACGAGCCCGCCTTTGGTGTTCTCAAGAAGCGCGTGCGAGAAACCGATCATATTGGACACGATCTCTTCCTGGCCGGGGAGCCGTTCAATAATGACCTTCTCGAGCAATTTCTCAAGGCCGAAGCCCTTTGCGATGCCGAATGCGACCGCCAGGATCGGCACGATGGACAGGAGGCTGTAATAAGTCAGCGCGGAAGCCCGAAGATTGCACTTGTCCTGGTCGAAATTCCTCACTCCCAGAAGAACGATGCGCAGCTGCTTGAGAAAAAAAGATTTGCGCTTCGGCAGCGCGGCGGACCGTATGCGCCAGATGTCGGTTTGTATGAAACTGAGCGCTTTTTTTATCACAACCCCCTCCTTTTAGTATTCGATGCCTTTGCGCGCCTGTATGCCTTTACGGTAGTAATGCTTGATCTCGCGCACCTCGCTGACAAGGTCTGCCGCGTTTATCAGTGCCCGGGGAGCGCTGCGGCCCGTCAGCACGAGCTCGACGCTGCGCGGCGTTGCGTGTATCAAATCCAGAATATCGCGCGTGCGCAGTAATTTTACCGCAAGGGCGCAATGGATCTCGTCCAATATCACTATGTCGAATGCTCGGCTTTTGATGATATCGCGGGCCCGGGCAAGTCCTTTGCGCGCCAGTTCGACGTCGATCCGTGCGGGCGCTCTTCGAATGAAGCATCCCCTGCCGAATTGCTCAACAGTGATGAATGTGATCTTTTTCAGGCATCGGAGCTCGCTATACGGCCTGCCTTTGATGAACTGGCCGATAAAGACTTTTTTGCATGCGCCGGCGGCGCGGATCGCAAGGCCTATTGCCGCCGTCGTTTTTCCCTTGCCGTTTCCCGTGTAAATATGGATCATTGCGTCACCGTTTTCCAGCCGATCATGCCGATAGCGCAGAGCGTTGAAACAACGAGGCCGGCGATCAGTATGCCGAGCATGGTACCGATAAAGCCGTAGCGGAATTTCATCTTGAGCAGCGTTGCGGCGATCGCGCCCGTGTAGGCGCCGGTCATGGGCAGCGGTATTGCGACGAACAGGATGAGGCCCAGCATCTCATATTTCTGTATCGTTTCGGATCTTCTCATCGTCCTGGCCGAGAGCCAGTCGAAAAAGCGCTCGAAAGGCCCGAATGTGCGCAGCCGCGCCGAGACCGGCTGGAAGAGAAAAAGTATCGGGATCACCGGAAGGGCGTTGCCGATGACCGATAACGCATACGCCTTCTGCAGCGGCATCCCGTAGGCAAGAGCGACCGGGATCGCCCCGCGCAATTCAGCAACGGGGATGGCGGCGACGATAACGACGATCGCTTCGGGGGGGATCCCCTGCAGCCAATGGACGATCGCATCAACCATTTTTCAACCCGTATTTTCCGATAAGCGGCACGAACGCGCAGCCGCACATGCGTTCGATCCGGATCGCGTTTTTTTCTTTGTGCGCCACGGTCAATTCCTGCTGGAAATACTGCCCCTGCGGATACACGAGCCTTCCTCCTTCCGCCAACTGATCGACGAGCGGTCCGGGGATCTCTGGCGCTGCCGCAGTGATAATGATACGGTCGAACGGAGCTTCTTGCGGCCATCCGAGGGTCCCGTCCGCATTTTTGATATGGATATTTCTATATCCAAGGGCGTCCAGAAGGTTTCTTGCATTGTCGGCAAGCTCCGGGATGCGCTCGATACTGTATATGCTTTGGGCCAGCTCCGCGAGGATCGCGGTCTGATATCCTGACCCGGTGCCTATTTCGAGGACTTTTTCAGCGCCCGTCAGGGCGAGGGTTTCGGTCATGAGCGCCACTATATACGGCTGGGAGATCGTCTGGCTCGCGCCTATGGGCAGCGGGTGATCGTTATACGCGTTCTTTTTTTCGCTTTCGGGCACGAACCGGTCCCGCGCGACCCTGCGCATTGCCTCAAGCACGCGGTTGTCCCGAATGCCGCGCCGGACGATCTGGTCCTCTACCATCTTCAGCCTGAGCGCCTGATGATCCATACGGCTACCTGCGTTTTTTACGTGCGCGTATCTTTTTCGTCCGTTCGAACAGGTATTTAAAA
This sequence comes from Candidatus Omnitrophota bacterium, assembly GCA_017992455.1. Taxonomy (GTDB): domain Bacteria; phylum Omnitrophota; class Gorgyraeia; order Gygaellales; family Profunditerraquicolaceae; genus JAGOOP01. Next base: position 2,869 of record JAGOOP010000038.1, read on the forward strand.
AATCGTATCGTATCCCGCACCGGGTGTATATGGCTTCGCTCGTTCTTATAAATGGTCTGGATGGGGACTGACGTGATGGAAAAACCTTCGCGGCTCGCTTCTATGAGCATCTCCGATTCCATCTCGAAATTATGCGTATGCAATTTGATCTTTTGCAGGACGTCTTTGCTGATGAGCCGGAATCCGCACTGGCTGTCGGGGATCCTCTGCCGCGCAATGCATGAAATGATCCATGACATGACCGTATTGGTCATGACCCGCACGAGCGGCATATTCGCGACCCGTAACATCCGGTTGCCGATGATGATGCCGCAGTGCGGGGATCGCGCCGCCGCGAGGAACGCCGGGATGTCTTGAGGCAGATGCTGGCCGTCGCC
>JAGOOP010000038.1:3345-7614 GCA_017992455.1 Candidatus Omnitrophota bacterium
GCACATACGCGCTGCTTTGCCGAACTCGATGACATGCACTCCTTTGCTCTCCCTGCGGGTATTGAAGAACTCGTTGACCTTTGTGTTCTTATGCGGCAGGGCAACGGCCCAGATCCGGTATCCGAGCGCGCCGAGCACAAGTCCGCCAAGCTCCCAGTTGCCCAGGTGTGCGGTCAGAAGGATCACGCCTTTTTTCCGGGAGGCGGCCTCGGTCAGATACTGCCGGTTCTCGACCGTGATATATTGCCGGACATAGGCCTCGTCGATGATCGGGAATCTGAAAAAATCCACGAGGTATTTGGCGAAATTCCGGAACATCGCCCGTCGTATCCGGCGGATCTCCGCATTCGGTTTGTCAGGGAATATCGCCTTCAAATTCCCTTTTGTATAGAGCCGGTCCTTATCCGCGAATATATAATGAAGATCAGATATGAGGACGGCGAGCGCATACGACAAATTAAGCGGCAGGCGCAAGACCACCCATTGCCCGGCTTTATACAGTGCGTAGTAGATCATGAGGGATCAGAGCGTGAGCGCCAGCTTTGCGATGTCCGCGGCGGCATTCGGCTTGGCGAGCGTCCCTGCTGCATCGGCCATGGTCTTCAACTTGTTCTCGTCGGTAAAAAGATCCTCTAACAGCCCGGTTATCTCTTTCGGCTCGGTAATGCGGATCGCCGCATTTTTACCGGTCAGATACACGGTGTTGTTCTCTTCCTGCCCCGGGATCGGCCGCAATATCAGCATGGGCAGTTTTTTCGACAACGCCTCGGATGTCGTGATCCCGCCGGGTTTTGTGACAATGACCTGGGCGATGGACATCAATTCATTCACATAATCGACATACCGCAGGAGATGTATTTTCTTTTTATACGTTTTAACTTTTTTCTTCAGGGATTTATACAGCTTTTTATTGATGCCCGTGACGATGATCTCCTGAAAATCGCATTTCACTCTTTCCAGCGATTTGACGATCGTCTTGATGGGCCCGAGCCCCTGCCCCCCTCCCATGATCAGCACGGTTTTTTTATCAGGGGACAACCCGAGATTCTGATACACTTTTGCTTTATCGACAGGCGCGTTGAACCGGGGGTCGAACGGGATCCCGAGCGACCTGACCTTTTCAGGGGGCACGCCTTTCATGATAAGCCGCTGGGATACCTCTTCCGACGGCGTTATATACAGGTCCACCGTGTCGTATATCCAGTATGAATGCGGGACATAGTCGGTCAATACCGCGATGAGCTTTATACCGGGATCGCAATTTTTTTTATAGTCTGCGACCATGCCGCAGGGGAACGCCTGTGTGCATATGACGACATCGGGAGTGAACTTTCGGAAGAGGCGGGTGAATTTGGGCGTGTTCATCCGGTGCACGAAGTCCCTGATCGTGTCGAGCCTCTTTTTGACCTCCGGATTGTCGTATATCATGTCCCAGAGCTTGGGCGTGCGCTTGATCACCGTTGTATATATTTGATTGACGACTTTTTCCGTGATCGGGTTTGTGTAGCGGAAGGCGTTTATGTTGAGTATCTGCGCTTCCGGCGCCCGCATCCGGATCGCTTTTTCGATGGCAAGCGTGGCGCTGTGATGTCCGGAGATCTCGGATATATACATAAGGATGATGTTCTTCTTATGCATCAGACTTTGCCTTCCTGGTATAGCTCGTGCATGATGGCGGATATTTCGGGGTGGAATTGCTTGCCGGCGAGCGTAACGATCTCGGTGATGGCTTTTTCTTTGGGAAGGCCTTTGCGGTACGGACGGTCGGAGACCATGGCGTCATACGCGTCGGCAACGCAGATGATCGCCGCGATCAGCGGGATCTGGTCCCCTTTGAGCCCTTCCGGATAACCGGTGCCGTCGTAGCGCTCGTGATGGTATTTTACGGCGAGAAGGCAGTCCTCGAGCCCTTCGATGGACTTCAGGATGTTCTCGCCGATCGAGGGATGGTCCTTGATGACCTTGAATTCCTCCGGGGTTAACGGCCCCTGTTTGTTCAGGATGGCCTCGGGGATGCCGATCTTTCCGATGTCATGCAGGACGCTGGCGATATCGACATGCTCGCGGAACTGCGGATTGACGCCCGGGGTTTTCTTATGTGCCAGTTTTTCGCAGATCAGATGGCTCACGTCCTTGACGCGGGTCGTATGGCCGTGCGTGTAATGGTCTTTTGCGTCAATGGCCGCCGCCATCGCGTCGGTAATGGATAAAAAGAGCTTTTTGTTGCGGTCAAGCTCGGTCTTCAGGTCAACGAAAGCCTGCTGGAGCTGTTTGAATGTTTGCGCGTTGTTGATCGCCATTGCGACATCGGATGCCAGGGCGGTAAAAAAATCTATTTCGTCCTTGTCGAATTCCGCGTCGTTGAGCTTCCTCCCGAGGAGCAGGATACCGATGAGCTCATCGACGAAATAACTCGGGATACAGAGGACCGTTTCGAATATTTCCATCTGGTACAACGCGTCCCTGAGGAGCTGGTTGAACTCAGGGTTTGTAACGATATCGAGGAACTTCCTGCCTTTGGAATAGCTGACGCCGTTATCCCCGAACAGCAGCTCCGCTTTCGTCTGGCGGTTCGTGTCCCTTTCTGTGAAGAGCCTGATGAGCGGGTTGGCCTCGTCCATCTTCGTGAAACCGGTGGGGACTTTCAGCCCGCGCGGGCCGCGGGATACGGTGAGAATATAACAATTTTTCGCTTTGTTATGGAGCAGGATATTCGCATGGCTGACATTGACCTTTTGCACGATCATGCGCACGATCATCTTGATGAGCTTGTCCGGATCGTGGACGCGGATCATGCTTTTGGAGGCGGTCTCCAGCGCTTTCTTATAATCTATGGACATGTTATTTGAGCTTGACCTCTGGCTCGAGCGTCGTCATGACCACGAGTTCCAGCTCCTGGAGCTCGAGGGGCTTGTGCACATAACCGCACGCGCCCAGGGCAATGCAGGCGTGGTAACATTCGTTTTCCTCGGGCCTGGTCCCGGTGACCATGACCACCTTTATCTCTTTGTCCATCTTCTTGATCTGCTCGAGCGTCTGGATTCCCGAGATCCCCCCCATGCGGATATCCAGAAGCACCAGGTCCGGCTTGTCCGCTTTGACGGATTCGAGCGCTTCCTCCCCGCTTGCGGCAGTTTTTACCTCAAGCTTGCGCTTGCGGAAGAAATTTGCCGCAAATTCGCGCACATCTTCTTCATCGTCCACGATCAGTAATTTAGCCATGTGTCCCCCTTCTTCTGACGGTTCATACACATAAAATCATACTACAGAACGCGCGCGTTGTTAAGTGTTTTGTAAGTGCCCGGGCGTTGTTTCATGGAATATCGGCAGTTCAACGATGAACGTGGTCCCTGTCTTATGTTCCGACTGGACCGATATCTTGCCGTGATGGGTCTCGGTGATGATACTGCGGATGACATACAACCCGAGCCCCGTGCCCTTGCGGGACGACACTTTTGTCGTGAAGAACGGCGTGAAGAGGCGTTTCATGTCCTCCGCCTTGACGCCCATGCCGTTATCGGTAATATGGATCTTTATCATGCCGAATTCCGGTTTTGCCGAGAACGTGATCTTTCCGCGGTATCCGGGTTCTTTGAGCATGGTGCGCCGCTCCACCATCGAATCATACGCGTTATCGATGAAATTGAAGAATACTTCCTGCATCTGGACGAGGTTGCCTTTGATCTTGGGCATGTCCTTGAGGTAATCGCGTACGATGTCGAAATCGTTAAGCTTTACCTTGAACTGGACCATGTCGAGCGTGCCGTCGATGATCTGGTCCATGGTCAGGGCAACGAGTCCTTCGTCGCCCTTACGCGTATAGCGCAGGATCCCTTTGACGATCTCTCCTCCCTGCATCACATTGACCTGGATGCGTTCGAGCGCCGTGTTGATCTCCTTGAGCATTGACTGCACCTCGGGAGTGCATTTTGTGGAGTCGGTGAGCCTGAGCGTATCAAGGGTGTCTCCGGCTATGAGTGAAAGCGCATAGAAACGGTTATTGATCTGATGGGACAGTCCGTCTGCCATGGTGCCGACCGTGGCCATTTTTTCCGCCTGCGAGATCTGCGCCTGCATTTCTTTCGCTTCGGAATAGAACTGCGCGTTCTCGATCGCGAGCGCCGCCTGGCTTGCGAGCACCTGGAACACGCTGATGTCGTCGGATGAATACATGGCGCCGGAAAGTTTTTCCCCGAGCACGATGAATCCGATCAATCTTTTATCCAGGAAGCTCGGGATGATGAGTTCGGCTTCGAGCAATTTCATCTC
>JAGOOP010000039.1 GCA_017992455.1 Candidatus Omnitrophota bacterium
GCGCTGGAAATACCGATCCGGCTTGTCCGCCAGATAACCTACGAACTCGGCGAAGCGGGGATCATCACCGTCACCAGAGAAGAGGGCGAAAAGGGAGGGGCGTTCCAGCCCGCGCGGGATACCGACGCGCTGACCATCAAATACGTTCTCGACAGCCTAGAACATGCGGGAACCGAAGACATCCCTGTTTCGGAAACCGAAGACCTCAAAAAGATCAAGAAGGCGCTTGCTGAATTCAATAATCAGATCGAACGATCTCCGGCCAATGTCCGGCTGAAGGACCTTTAGAAGCATCGTATGTGAAACCATCGAACAAAGGAGGAGACCATGCAGGAAATGTGGGATAAATTCTCGGTCTACGCGCTCGATTACGGCCTCCGGCTCGTTTATGCGATCCTCATCCTGATCATCGGTAAATGGATCGCCCGCCTTGTGACCAATCTTGTCGAAAAAGCGATGATCAAAGGCAAGCTCGACCAGACCCTTGCCTCGTTCGCCAAAAGTCTCGCTTTTATCGGCCTGATGGCATTCGTCATCGTAGCGGCATTGAACAAGCTGGGCATCGAAACGACATCGTTCATCGCCATCATCGGCGCCGCAGGCCTTGCCGTCGGCCTTGCGCTGCAGGGATCTCTTGCGAACTTCGCAGCCGGCGTGATGCTGATCATCTTCAAGCCCTTCAAGGTCGGGGACTTTGTCGAAGCTGCCGGCAAGCTGGGAACGGTCGTTGAAATACAGATGTTCAATACGATCCTGGACCAGCCTGATAACCGCCGCACGATAGTCCCGAACGCGAAAGTGACCGGGGATACCGTCACGAACTTCTCCGACCTCAAGATGCGCAGGGTCGATCTTGTATTCGGCATCTCGTACGGGGATGATATGAAAAAGGCGAAGGACGCGCTTGAGAAAGTCTGCTCGGAGGACCCGCGCATCCTCAAAGACCCGAAACCGACGGTTGCTGTATCGGAGCTTGCGGACAGCAGCGTGAACCTTGTCTGCCGCCCGTACGTAAAACCGACGGATTACTGGGGCGTGTATTTTGACACAGTCGAAAAAGGCAAATTGGCCCTTGAAAAAGCCGGCTGCACCATCCCGTTCCCTCAAAGGGACGTGCATATGTACCAGGCAAAATAATCGGCGTCCGGCTTTTCAGGAAAAATTTATTTGACAAACGCCGGCAGTATTGCTACAGTAAATACAGTTCGATAATATCAGGCATTGGGAAACTCGTTCAATTCGAGTGCGGTCCCGCCGCTGTAAGGGTGTACGAACGCTGCAGAGGTCACTATCCACGGAAGGGGATGGGAAGACGCAGCAAGTAGGATGATACCCGAGCCAGAAGACCGGCCTGATATGTAAAGTAATGCCTCGTGGAATGGGCCAAGTGCAAATATTTGGGTGCAACCCGCCAAGATCACATCAAGGCGGGTTGCTTTTTTATTAAGCCATATGCGCTCCCTTATATTTATATTCTTACTCTCCTGCGCGCTGGCGCAACCGGCGCGTGCGGCCGAGCGCTACATTTCCCTTGCGCCTTCGACAACGGAGATCCTTTTTGCCCTGGGCCTGGGGGAGCGGATCGTGGGGGTAAGCTCATATTGCAACTATCCCGAAGAAGCCAAAACGAAGCCGGTTATGGGAGATTTCAGCCACCCGAACATCGAGATGATATTCTCACTCAAGCCGGATCACATATTCTGCACCGGCCTGGAACAGGGGCTTGTCATAACGGAACTGAGACGCCTGAACCTGAACGTATATGAAGCGGATCCGGCAAACATGGATGACCTGTTCGAGACCATCAATGACATCGGCAGGATCACGGCGCGGGAAAAGGAGGCGTCTGCGCTCATCGAAAGCATGAAACAAGACATTGCTGCTGTGGCCGCACAAGCGAAAGCGATCCCGCCTGAAAACAGGGTCAAGGTCTTTATCGAAATATGGCAGCAGCCGCTCATGACTGCAGGCAAAGGGTCATTTGTCGACGAACTGATCACGATCGCAGGCGGCATCAACATCGCGCATGACGTGATCAGGCCGTATTGCAATTACAGCTCCGAAAAAGTGGTTGAACAGGATCCGGGCTGTATCATCCTGACCTACATGGACGCAACTCCGGCGCTCAAAACAGTACAGGGCAGGACCGGCTGGTCGCGGATCACTGCGGTCAAGAACGGCCGGGTGTATAACGACATAAACCCTGACCTGCTTTTGCGGCCCGGGCCGCGCATCACCGAAGGGCTCAGGACGGTCCATGAAAGGCTGTATCGGACACAATGAACAAGCGTAAGGCACGACATATCGCCGTATTGATCTGCATCCTGGGCGTGATGCTCGCTGCAGGGCTTATGACCGGGGCCGTGCACATCCCTTTCAGAGAGATCCTTTCCGCGGATAACCGGATCATCCTCAACATGCGCCTGATGCGCATGATAACTGCCATGCTCGCCGGATGCGGCCTTGCGGTGTCGGGCATCGCGCTCCAGGCGATCCTGCGCAACCCGCTGGCAGAACCGTACCTGCTGGGCACCTCGAGCGGCGCTGCCCTCGCCGCGGTCATCGCGGTCGTCCTGGGCGTATCGCGCGTCTATATGCCGCTGGCGGCGTTCTGCGGCGCGGTCATCAGCATCATCCTCGTGTACAGCATCGCGCAGGAAGGCAAGCGTATTTCAGACAGATCGCTTATTCTCGCCGGGGTCGTCGTTTCCGTCGCGCTCTCGGCGCTTATCGTATTCCTCGTCTCTATTTTCGGCAACCGCGCGCTCCATGAAATGGCGTGGTGGCTCTGGGGCTCGCTCCAGGTCTACGATAACCGGCTGATAGGGATCGTGGCGCTGCCGGTCGTTGCCGGCATCACCGCCATCGCATTCTTTTCCCAGGACCTCAATGCCATCAGCATAGGAGAGGAAGAGGCAGGCCACCTGGGCATCGACACGGAAAAGGTCAAAAAAATACTCCTTTTAATAACCGCTCTTGTCACGGCAAGCCTTATCTGCATCTGCGGCATTATCGGGTTCGTCGGCCTTATCGTCCCGCACATGATGCGCCTCATCGTGGGCCCGGACCACAAAATACTGATACCTGCAACATGCCTGTGCGCAGCGGTATTCATGGTCGCGTGCGATATCCTTTCGCGCACGCTCTTCGCGCCTGTGGAGATACCGATCGGGGTCATCACCGCGGTCATCGGCGCTCCCGTATTCATCGTCCTGTTGAAAAAAGGCAGGAGGATCTGATGTCAGTCCTTCTGAACATGCAAAAGGTCTTTGGCGGGTACGCGTGCCGGGATGTTGTATCAAACGTATCCCTGGCGGTCAATGCGGGCGATATACTCGGCCTGATCGGGCCGAACGGCTCGGGAAAGACAACGCTCCTGCGGCTTGCAACGCGCATCCTCTCTCCGCGCGCGGGCGAGATCACATTCAGCGAAAATGACATCTTCGGCATGCCGCTTAAGGAATTTTGCCGTAACGTCGCTTTTGTTTCTCAGGACGTGGCTACGAATTTCGCGTTTACCGCCATGGAGATCGTTCTCATGGGCAGGATACCGCACCTGCGCCGCCTGCAGGCGGAAACAAAAAAAGATATATCCATCGCCGAAAATGCGTTGGCCCTGACCGATACGCTTCATCTCAGGGATAAAGAGATCGACGAACTGAGCGCCGGCGAACGCCAGCGCATCATCGTTGCCCGGGCGCTCGCGCAGGAACCGCGTCTTTTGTTCCTGGACGAGCCGACATCGCACCTCGACATCGGCCATCAGATACAGGTCCTGGACCTTTTAAAAAAGCTCAACCAAACGCAGGGACTGACCATCGTCATGGTCCAGCACGACCTGAACCTTGCGGCAAGTTATTGCAGCAAGATAGCGCTGCTTGATTCGGGGTCAGTGTTCAAATACGGGACGCCCGATGAAGTATTGACGTACCAGAACATCGAAGCGGTCTATAAAACGGTCGTCCTTGTGGGACAGAACCCCTTGACCAAAAAGCCGAATATCGTTCTTGTGCCCGGAGATATTTTATGCAAACAACGCTCTATCTGATCCGCCACGGCGTCACCGGATGGAATAAGCAGAAAAAATACTGCGGCTACATGGACGTGCCGCTGAGCAGAGAAGGGTGCGCCCAGGCGAAAAAACTCGGCGCGCGGGTCAAAAAGCTCGAATTCGACGCGATATACGCAAGCGATCTCAAGCGGGCGTACAGAACCGCGCGCATCGCCTTCGGTGCTGCATGCGCGATCACCCGGGTCCCGGGCCTTCAGGAGATGAATTTCGGCGTGCTTGAAGGCCTGCGCCATGACGAAATCGTTAAAAAATACGGGCGCGTGTACAAAAAATGGCTCGCGAACCCGTTCAAAAACCATTTACCGAAAGGAGAGCGTATCGGAGCATTCCAGAAGCGCGTTACAAAAGCTGTCAACCGTCTTATAGCACAGAACCGCGGAAAAACCATTGCCGCGGTATGCCACGGCGGCACGATCAGCGTATTCGTCATGGCAGTATTAAGAAAAAAGTCGTTCTGGAAATACGTGCCCAGATCGACAAGCGTCACGATCGTCGAATACAAAGGCAACAATCCGCGGATCGCTCTGTTCGACTGCATCGGCCATTTATTATGATCCGCATAACCACCCTGCTGGCAAAAGAAGTCCCGGTGAGATCCCGGGCGCTGCCCGGCAACGGTAAAGCCTCCGCAAAAGAAGAGGCGAGCCCGGTCGATTGTCTGTAAGGGGAATTATTCTCTCGGGAGGAGAAATCATGGGACAAAAAACACGCGTCATTGCAGTAACGCTGGTCAGTTTGGCTGCAGCCGTTCTATTCTCAAACATCTCGCATGCGCAGGAAGATATCGGGCTGGACCGGATCGTCGTCACCCCGTATCGCTACGCTGACGAAGTCCATAAAGCCCCTGCCGCAGTAACCATCATCGGACAGGCCCAGATCCAGGCGTCGAACGCCCAGACCATCCCTGACCTTTTGCGTTCACAGACAGGCGTTGTCGTGCGCGACTGGTACGGCAACGGCACCAAGGTATCTGCCGATATCCGCGCCTTCGGCGAACAGGCGCCGTTGAACACGGTTGTGCTCATTGACGGCCGCAGGATCAACGAGGTCGACATATCCGGCGCTGACTGGACGCAGATCCCCCTGAACCAGGTAGAGAAGATCGAGATCTTGCGCGGTTCATCGGGCGCGGTCCTCTACGGGGACAATGCGTCGGGCGGGGTCATCAACATCATCACGAAAAAAGGCTCAGGCAAGCCCGCATGGAACATCGAGGCGCAGGCAGGAAGCTATGACCTCAACAAGCAGATGATCAGCGTGAACGGCTCTGAAAAAGACCTTTCCTATTATGTATCTGCCAGCCGCGATTCGACGCACGGGTACAGGGAGAACAGCCATTATAAGGCCCGGGATTTTGCGTCACGGCTTAATTATGATATCGATCCCGAATTCGCCGTGCGGCTGCACGGGGGACTGCACTATTCCGACTACGGACTGCCGGGCGAATTATCGGACGCCGAGATCATCACGCTCGGCCGCAGGGCGTCGAAATACGGCGACGATTTTGCCAAAGACCGCGACTGGTATCTGAATACGGGCGCGACCAAGATATCGGCGGATTGGGGAAAGATCGACCTTGATCTTTCATACCGCAGCCGCGGGGTCGACACGTTCTGGCGGGTGTTCTACGGCGGATGGGGGAATCCGATCAGGCATGACCGCATCGACACGATCGGATTTACGCCCAAATATATACTCGAAAAAAACGTTGCCGGCCGGGCCAATACGTTCATCGCGGGCGTTGACCTGTACCGGGCGGATTATGCGTCCGATGCTTACGACTATTCCGACGTCGCGCAGGAATTCACCCGGATCAATAAGCTGACGCAGGCATTCTACGTGCAGGATGAAATGGAGATCCTCAACAGGCTCTATGCATCAGGAGGGTGGAGGCACGAAGAGGCGGAATATCAATTCGATTACCATAATGCGCCGGGGACCGATACGCTCGACAGCGCGATCAAACCGTCGAAAAAGGCGTATAATGCGGGGCTCGTCTGGAGATACCGGGACGAATCGAGCATATTCGGCAATGCGAGCAGGAGTTTCCGCTTTCCGGCAACTGACGAATATTCATTGACCTGGCCGAGCCACGGCATCGATACGACGCTCAAGCCCCAGGAAACCAAAGATTACGAGCTCGGCATCAAGCACCGCTTCGGGCCGAAATTCAAAGCCGATATGACGCTGTTCAGGATGAACATCGAGCATGAGCTCTATTACGACTATGCGTCATATTCAAATAAGAATTATGACCGGACCCGCCACGAAGGAGTGGAGGCGGGCGTAGAAGCAGGCATCGGCAAGGATCTCGTATTGACCGGGAATTACGCATACACCCGCGGTCTTTTCCGCGGCGGTGCGTACGATAAAAGGACCATACCCATGGTGCCGAGGAATAAAGGCAGTGTGGGGCTCAAATACCTCTTCGCGCAGGCGTTCACGCTGAATCTGACCGGCAATTACGTGGGAGAGAGGTACTTCATCAATGATCAGGCGAATGCGCTCTCGCGGTTAAACGGCTTCTTTACCGCTGACGCGAGCCTTTCGTACGTGTACAAAGACCTGACAACAACGATCGGGGTCAATAACATCCTGAACAAAAAATACGCCGAGTATGCGACCTGCAACCCGACATCGGGCAAAAAGGTATATTACCCGTCTCCCGCACGCAGTTTCATTGTCAAGCTCGCTTATAAGTTCTAGATAAAAATAGGTGTCAAGATCGAAAGGCTAAAAACGGGGTCAGAATTATTTATTTAAGAAATTATGGGGACGGTTCTCTTCGAGAACCGTCCCCATGGAAATAAATAATTCTGACCCCGTTTTTAGCCCTTTGTCCGTTTTTTATTGACAAGAGAGATGCGGTATCATATAGTTGAATTATGAACCCGGATAAATTCTTCCAGACAGCGGTCGTCATATCGGCGCTTGCGCATGTTTCTTTTATCGCGGTGAATCTGCCGTCATTGAACTTCCTGCGGCTGAAGAAGTCAAAGCAGGAGATCAAGGTCGTCTACATCAAGAATCCGCAACAGCCGGTCCTGCGCCCTCAAAAAAAAGCCGCCCGTGAACCGCTCGTAACACGGATCCCCGCAAAAGTAACGGCTGACAGCAAAAGCCTGCTGGCACCTCTTCGAAAAAGCACGGATTTCATCAAGCGCAGTTCCGGATTCGCGGCAAAAGAACCTGCGATCGTCAAGCCGTTCACGCTCAAGCCCGACATCATCCCGATAAAGAAAAAGATCACGCTGCCGCCTGTTGAAACGACCAAGATGAACAATCCCTCGTATATCAGTTATTACCAGCTCGTCCGCGAGAAGATCAGGCGAAGCGCGTATCAGAACTACTCGCGCACGGAAACAGGGGATATATTCCTGTCATTTGTCATTGCGCAAAACGGGTCTTTGCGCGACATACGGCTCATCGAAGAAAAATCCACGCCGAGCTATTATCTGAGGGATATCGCCGCGCGCAG
>JAGOOP010000040.1 GCA_017992455.1 Candidatus Omnitrophota bacterium
CAAGAGGCTCATGTCGCCCGACATATTTCCATGGATGAGCGGATTCATGTGATATTCATTGGCACGGTCCAGGGGGTCGGTTTCCGCTATAGCGCCGAACGGATCGCTCAGGCAGCGGGCGTGCGCGGGTGGGTCAGGAATTTGCGCAACGGCGGCGTTGAGATAGTGGCGGAAGCGCCCCGGGAAGTTCTGTCACGGTTCATGGAACAACTCAAAGACCGGTTCGCAGGATATATCAGGTCCGTTGACGTGACCGGCGAGCCCGCCTCCGGAGAATTCAAGGGGTTTGACATAACCTACTGATGCGTTACGCGATATTCTCTGATGTCCACGGCAATCTCGAGGCATTTGAGGCTGTGCTGAAGTCGGCGCGGTCGGAACGCATCGATGCGTATTTGTGCGCCGGAGATATCGTCGGCTACGGCGCCAACCCGAATGAATGCGTCGAGCTTGTCCGGTCCGTGGCCGCGGTGACCGTCGCCGGTAATCATGATTATGCGTCGGTCGGCCTGTCAGCCGGACAGGACATGAACTTCGAAGCGCAGGCCGCTGTCGATTGGACCAGGCAGCATCTTCTTGAATCGTCCCGCGCATACCTTTCCGCACTCCCTCTTGTCCGCGAAACGCAGGAACTGACCATGGTCCACGGGTCGCTCGACGACCCGCAGGATTTTCATTATCTCGTCAACGTGTTCAACTGCGCGGCGACGTTCGACCTTCTTCAGACGTCGCTGTGTTTTATCGGCCATACCCACGTCCCGGTCATATTCATCGAGGACCCGGTGACCGGCGATTTTCATTACATGGACGTGCCCGAGGCCGTCCTCGACCCCCGGAAGAAATACATCGTCAATGTCGGCAGTGTCGGCCAGCCGCGCGACAGTATCGTCCATGCCGCGTACTGCATTTTCGATTCCGAAACGAGGCGCATCAGTATCAAACGCGTCTCCTACGAAGTATTCCGGGCCCGCCAGAAGATCGTCGATGCGGGCCTGCCCCGGTTCCTCGGCGACAGGCTGTTAACGGGTAATTAAGATGAGCGGGCAGATCTCCAGGCAAATCGAAGCGCTGCGCGGAAAACTGCGGGAGCACGATTATCTTTATTATGTGCTCAGCCAGCCGAAGATCTCGGATAAGGAATATGACGATCTTTTGCGCAGGCTTGCCGGCCTCGAGGAGCGGTATCCCCAGTATCGGACCGCTGATTCGCCCACCGTGCGGGTCAGCGGCGGCATCCTGAAGGGGTTCGAGACGATCGCGCATGGTCAGAAAATGCTGTCCCTTGACAATACGTATTCGTTCGACGAACTGCGCGAATGGGAAGCACGCGTGCGCAAAGGGCTCGGTTCAAAGCCGTTTGAGTACGTCTCGGAGCTGAAGATCGACGGTTTGAGCGTTAACCTGGCGTACCGCAATGGGATATTGACGGCGGCGGCCACGCGCGGGGACGGAGAAAAAGGCGAGGATGTGACCGGCAATGTCAGAAAGATCAGGCCCATACCGCTCGTGCTCAGGGGAACCGGTATCCCCGCGTACATCGAGGTCCGCGGCGAAGTGTATATGGAGCGGGATGATTTTGAGCGTTTGAACAAAGAAAGGCAGGAAGCCGGGGATGTTCTTTTTGCGAATCCCCGCAACGCCGCGAGCGGTTCTTTGAAACTGCTCGATTCGGCGCTCGTAGCCCGGCGAAAGCTGAATTTTTTCGCTCATTCGCTCGGTGCGTACGAGGGCGCTGCCGTGCGCAGCCAGCGGGAATATCTGGAACGGCTCAAAGGGTGGGGCATCAGGGTCAATCCCCTGTCCAGGGTGTGCGCGGATATGCAGGATGTGCTCGCGTATTGTGCGGCAATGCAGGAAAAACGGGATTCGCTTCCGTATGAGATCGACGGCATCGTGATCAAAGTCAATGATATGCGCCAGCAGCAGGCGCTCGGTTCGACGGCAAAAAGCCCGCGCTGGGCCGTCGCGTATAAATTTCCCGCCCGTCAGGCAACGACCGACGTCGTCAGGATACGATTGAACGTCGGCAGGACGGGCGTGATCACTCCGTCGGCGGAATTGCGGCCCGTCGAATGTTCCGGCGTCATCATCAAGGCCGCCACGCTCCATAATTTCGACGAGATCAAGCGGCTCGGCGTGCGGGAAGGCGACCGGGTGCTTATCGAGCGGGCGGGCGATGTCATCCCCAAGATCGTGAAGGTGATCGAGCATCGTGGCGGCAGTATGCCCCTGATCCCCCGGAAATGTCCGGTGTGCCATGGAACGGTCGTCAAGGAGAAAGAACAGGATGTGGCGTACCGCTGTATCAACCCGTCATGCCCGGCGCAGCTGGCGCGGGGCCTGCTGCATTTTGCCTCGCGGGGCGCGATGGACATCGAAGGCATGGGGGAGGCTGTTGTCGAGCAGGTCGTCGCCCTGGGGCTGGTCAAAAGCATTGCCGATGTGTACCGGCTGACCGGCCGGGATATCGGCCGGCTCGAACTATTCAAGGAGAAGAAGACGGAAAACCTGCTTGCGGCCGTCGAAAAAAGCAAGTCCGCGCCGCTGTCGCGCCTCATCTATGCGCTGGGGATCCGGCACGTGGGCGAGAAAGCCGCATTCGTCCTTGCCGAAAGGTTCGGGTCACTTGAAGCCGTGGCGCAGGCGCGCCGGGAGGACCTGGAATCTATCCCCGAGATCGGCCCGGTCATCTCGGAGTCTCTTGCCGATTTTTTTTCGCAGGAACAGACGAGGCAGCTTTTGAAAGACCTGAAGGATTACGGGGTGAACATGACAGCGGAACGCGTCAAGACCGTAGCAAACAGGTTGACGGGCAAAAAGGTCGTGTTTACCGGGGAATTAAGCGGGTTTACGAGGCAGGATGCGGAAGAACGGGTCCGCAGGTCAGGGGGATATGCGGTTTCGAGCGTGAGCAAAGAAACTGATTTTGTGGTCGCAGGGGATCATCCGGGTTCAAAGGCCCGGAAGGCGCGGGAACTGGGGATCCCGGTCATCAACGAAAATGAATTTCAACGGATGCTGGAGGGGACATGACCGGTTTGCGCGCGGGCGTGCGGCACGGCTTTTGCGTATATGCGATCATCGTGTGTTTGACAATATGCATGTGCGGCTGCGAGGCGTTTGCGCGCAAGTTCACGCGCAAACCCAAACAGGCGTCCCGGCCCGCAGAGCCCATGGTGCTGGCGCCTGAGACATATGAGGACCGTGCGGCGAATAAAGAGGAAGCGTATCGCAGGTACTTTACGTACTGGAGCAGCTGGCACGACGAACTCCTCGATACCCTTGCCGGCGGCTCTCCGAGCATTCGCAGGCAGATCGATTGCATCCAGCAGGCGGTCAGGAATCTGGATGAGATGCGC
Organism: Candidatus Omnitrophota bacterium; assembly: GCA_017992455.1. GTDB lineage: Bacteria > Omnitrophota > Gorgyraeia > Gygaellales > Profunditerraquicolaceae > JAGOOP01. The sequence goes on from JAGOOP010000040.1 coordinate 3,360, forward strand.
AGGCTTCTGTCGGGTGAAAAACAGGCTGAGGCCGGCGTTTGCATCGCTGCGATGAACGCTTTGAGAGCGGACGTGGAACAGGACCTGTACGGGAATAATACCTGGTCGATCCGCAGGCAGGCAGAAGACCTCAAGCGCAGGATCAACCGGTCGCTTCGTTATGATCAGGTCGGGAATTATCTGCAATGATACTCGAAACGGTCGTCGTCGGAGCCATTGAAACGAATTGTTATGTTATTGCCGCAGAGGCGGGCGGGGAAGCGGTCATTATCGATCCCGGCGCGGATGAGGATGCGATCGAGGAGGCGCTCGGCCGCCATCGGTGCACCGCGGGGCTCATCGTCAATACGCACGGCCATTACGACCATATCGGCGCGGACAGCCATTTCAGCGTGCCGGTTGCCGTGCATCGCGCCGACGCGCCGATGCTCCATGACAGCCGCAAGAATTTTTCCGCTGTTTTCGGCATTTCGTGCAAAGTGAAGAATACGATCCGGCATGTGGATGACGGAGAGCGCATCAGCGTCGGCGGGCTGTGCTTGAAAGTGCTGTTTACCCCCGGCCATTCCCCCGGCGGGATCAGCCTGCTCGTGGAAAAACCGCGCGCGGACATCGTCTTCACCGGCGATGCGCTGTTCGCCGGCAGTATCGGACGGACCGACCTCGGCGGCAGCATGGAACAGCTCGTGCAGTCCATCAGGGATAAGCTGCTCGTGCTGCCCGATGACACGATGGTGTACCCGGGCCACGGCCCCGCGACCACCATCGGCGAGGAGCGCAGGAACAACCCGTTCCTGTCATAATACGGATCACGATCGTTGCCGCTGGCTTGGCATGTGCTTCGAAGGGCGTTGGAGGCCCCGAGCGGGCACGGCAAGAGCTTGGCGATGTCTAAGCCTGCCAAGCGCCAATCCCAGGAGCGAAGCGACTGGGAGAGGGGCCGGAATCGAGCGAGTGCGGCCACGCCGGGGACGCACGAGCGCCCCTGAGAAGCACATGCCAAGACAGCAACGATGATCGGGGCGCGTACAGAGTATGAAAGAGTTCATCGATTCGTTTCTGGATTATCTGTCGGTCGAGCGCGGCCTGGCCAGGAATACGCTGGCTGCGTACCGCGACGACCTTGAGGCATATGAGTCGTTCCTTGCCGCAAAGGGAACGGCGTCTGTTTCAGCGACGAGCAGGAACGACGTCGTCAGTTTCATGCTGTCCCAGAAAGACAGAGGGATCGGCGCTTCATCCATCGCGCGGAGGCTGGCGGCGATCAGGATGTTCTACCGGTTCCTCGTGCGCGAGCGCGTCCTGCGCGAAGATCCGACGAGCCTTATCGAGACCCCGAAGCTGTGGAAAAAGATCCCCGAGACGCTTTCCGTCAACGAGATCGAGGCATTGCTCGCACAGCCTGCCGTCCGCAGCGCACAGGGAGTGCGGGATAAGGCGATCCTCGAGACATTGTACGCGACCGGCATGCGGGTTTCAGAGGTCGTGCATCTGAAGACCGAGGATCTGAATCTCGATGTCGGATTTCTGCGGTGTGTCGGCAAAGGGAATAAGGAGCGTGTCATTCCGCTGGGAAAGAAGGCGATTGCGGCGGTCTCCCGGTATCTCGAAACCGTCCGGCCGCGCCTGGTCAAGAACAAACAGTCGGATTGTCTGTTCGTGAGCAGGCTGGGATCGCGGATATCGCGCCAGTCCCTGTGGAAGCTGATCAAACGCTACGCCAGGGACGCGCGCATCAGAAAACCCATGAAGCCCCATATCCTGCGCCATTCGTTCGCGACGCATTTATTGGAGCACGGCGCTGACCTGCGGTCGGTCCAGGAGATGCTCGGCCATTCGGACATATCCACGACGCAGATCTATACGCATGTCAACAAGGACCGCCTGAAGGCGATCCATGCAAAGTTCCATCCGCGGCCATGAAAACATATCTTGCACGGCTTCCCGAAGACATACGGTCATTGATCGAAACGGCGGGCGTCCTTGCCCGGGACCGCGGCGAGACCGCATATCTTGTGGGGGGGTTCGTGCGCGATCTTATACTGGGCGTGAAGAATTTCGATCTCGACATAGTGATCGAAGGCGACGGCATCGCGTTCGGCCATGAATATGCCCGGCGGCTGCAGGCAAAGCTCACCCCGCATCACCGTTTCGGCACTGCGACCGTGCATCTGACCGGCGGCCAAAAGGTCGACATAGCAACCGCGCGAAAGGAATCGTATCCGCATCCGGCGCATCTTCCGGTCGTGCGGCCGGGCACGGTGCGGGACGATCTTTTCCGGCGCGATTTTACGATCAATGCGATCGCGCTGCAGATATCGGGCGCGGGCTATGGCCGGATCCTGGATCTTTTCAAGGGGAGAAACGACCTGCGTGACGGTATCCTGCGCGTCCTGCATCCGGTCAGCTTCATCGATGACCCGACCAGGATCCTGCGCGGCATCAGGTTCGAACAACGGTTCGATTTCGTATTCGAGCCGTTCACGTATAAGCTCATGCGCGCCGCCCTGGACGGAACGATGCTCGAGCGTGTCGAGCCCCAGCGGCTGCGCGACGAGCTTATCCTGATACTGAAGGAAGATTCTCCGGTCAAGGCAATGCGCAGGATCGCCGGGGTCGCCGGGTTCTCGTTCATCAGCCCGAAACTTCGCGCGACGGGATCGGTGATGCGCGTGCTTGCGGGTATTGAACGCCGGCTTGCGTGGTTCGCACAGCATACGTCCTCGCCGCGGCCGCTCGACCGATGGCTTATTTATTTTATGGGGCTTGTCGGCGAGCTCTCGGTGTCCGATATCCATGCGGTCTGCCGGCGTTTTGTATTCCGCAAGGCGGACGAAAAACGGATCGTATCGTGCGTGGACGTGTGCAACCGGGCCGTTACGGCCCTGGAGCAGCGGAGTCTGCGGCGGTCCGATGTTTTTCATATCCTGGAACCGCTCAGCTATGAGGTGATCATCCTGATACTGGCCCATACCGACCACGCGCGTGTCGTCGAGCGCGTCAGGGAATTCCTGACGCGTTCCAACGGCACAAAACTGTCGATCTCCGGCCATGACCTGGGGGCGTACGGCCTGAAGCCGGGACCGCATTACCAGCGGATACTGAAAATGGTCCTGACGGCAAAGCTCGACGGCACGGTGAAAGACCGGGCGGGGGAATTGCGCCTTGCCGCCAGGATCGCGCGGGCAGAGTCCAATAGAAAGGGAAGAAAACATGCTTCGTCATGAACGTGTCAAACAGGCGATCAAACGGGAGGTTTCGAACATCATCGCAAGCGAATTGCGGGATCCGCGGATGGGTTTTGTCACGATCACCGCGGTCGATCTCAGCCCGGATATGCGGTATGCAAAGGTAAGCTACAGCGTCATGGGAAATGCCGAACAGCATAAGCAGACCAGGGGCGCGCTGGCGTCGGCGCTCGGGCTTATCCGCACGCTTGTCGCCGAGCGGGTGCAGCTGCGCTTTGCGCCCGAGATCAGTTTCCACGAGGACCTTTCGACGGAATATTCAGCCCATATGCAGGAGGTCTTCGACAAGCTCAAGGACCTTGACGGCCCCCAGAAGCGCAACAAAGAGGAATGACATGAGCATACAAGCCGCGGTCGCCTTCATCAGGAGATACAGGAGATTTTTGATCACGAGCCACACGAACATGGAAGGGGATGCGATCGGGTCCGAGCTTGCATTCGCGTTCCTTATTAAAAAGCTGGGCAAGACGCCGGTCATCGTGAACGAGGATACCGTTCCCTACGGCTATGAGTTCCTGCCCGGGACGAACATGATCGTGAAGTATAACCGGTCTGCGCCCGTACTCCGCTTCGATTGTTTTGTCGCTCTGGATTGTTCCGATCTTCACAGGACGGGCGAGGTGTACCGGCTTAATGCGGCGCACAAGCCTGTCCTGAATATCGATCATCATATATCGAACGGTTATTTCGGCGACGTCAACCTGGTCGACGGGCATGCCTCCTGTGCCTGTGAGCTTGTCTGGCGGCTGTATAAAAAGATGCATGTTCCCGTTACGAAGCAGGCGGCCGTTGCATTATATGCGGGGATCATGACCGATACGGGATCGTTCCGGTATTCGAACACCACGGCAACGACCCATGCCATCGCCGCGGAGCTGGTTGCGGCGGGCATCGACGTATCGGCGGTATACCGCAATATTTACGG
>JAGOOP010000013.1:0-5012 GCA_017992455.1 Candidatus Omnitrophota bacterium
CCGGGTCTTGCGCGAGCGTACGAATGATCTTTTGGGCACGGCCGTTTGCGATGACGCATGGAATACCCGCGCGGGTCGTTTTTTCGGCAGCTTTTATCTTGGTGATCATGCCTCCGACAGACGTAGTGCGAGTCGTTGTCGCAGCCAGCCCGGTGATCTCGTCATTGATCTCAGTGACCAGCCTGACGATAGTTTTCTTATCGCTGCCCCACAATCCGTCGACATCAGAGAGGATTATCAAAAGATCGGCCCCGACGATATTTGCAACAAGAGCCGACAGTTGATCGTTATCACCGAACCTGATCTCATCTATAGACACTGCGTCGTTCTCGTTGATGATCGGCACAACGCCGAGCGTCAATAATTTACCGAGCGTGTTCCGGGCGATCAAATACCGTGTGCGGTTGTCAAAATCGTCCCACGTAAGCAGCACCTGCCCGCATTGCAATCCTTTTTTACGGAATATGCCGCGGTATACATCCATCAGATCGTTCTGTCCGATCGCAGCTGCGGCCTGCAACGCTGCCAATTCTTTCGGCCTGGTCTTGAGCCGCAAAGCCTCCATTCCGAGAGCGATCGCTCCCGAGGTAACGATCACTACTTCTTGTCCCGATTTGAACAAAAAATCTATATCGCTGCACAAACGCTCAAGGAGCACGAAATCGACACGCTTGTCCGCGCCGTAAAAAAGGCTCGACCCGATCTTGACCACAATACGCTTACAGTTCTTTCCCGATGGCTTCAATGAGTTCCTCCAGCCCTTCTTTTTTAAGCGCCGACACCGGATACACCTTCTTCTTGACCGACTTCCTGAACCGCTTGAGGTTTGCCTCAGCTGCCTCGAGGTCCATCTTATTCGCGGCGATGACCTGCCGTTTCTTAAAAACCGCGGGGCTGTAACCTTTCAACTCGCGGTTTATGACGCGGTAATCTTCGAGCGGGTCCCTTCCGTCCGAACCGGCCATATCGATCATATGGACGAGCACTTTTGTCCTCTCGATATGGCGCAGAAACCGGTCCCCGAGCCCGCGGCCTGTTGACGATCCTTCGATAAGGCCGGGAATGTCGGCGACCACGAATTCCTTGTCCTCGTATGCCACTACGCCGAGCATGGGCGCTTTCGTCGTGAACGGATATGATGCGATCTTCGGCGCTGCATTGGATATCTGCGAGATTAGCGTGGACTTGCCCGCATTCGGAAAACCGACCAGCCCCACATCCGCCAGCAGTTTCAGGTCGAAAAGCAATTCTTTTTCATCGCCCTGAGCGCCGAAGGTCCGTTCGCGGTTCTTCTGATTGCCCCTGCCGCCTTTGCCGCCATGAGCGACAATAAGTTCCTGACCGTCCGTGTCAAGCTCGCCGAGCAGACAATCGATGCCCATATCCCTGATGATCGTGCCGCATGGAACTTTGATGATGACCGGCGCGGCGTCTTTGCCTCTCTGGTTCTTGCTGGAACCATGGCCGCCGTGCCTGCCGATGAAATGCCGCTTATATTGCAGGTCGATGAGCGTGCGCAGGTTGCGATCCGCCCGAGCGACGATATCTGCGCCCCGCCCGCCGTCGCCGCCGTCGGGAAAACCGCGCATGTTGTATTTGTCCTGATAGTAGCTCTCGCAGCCGTTCCCGCCATTGCCGGCTTTCACGATGATCTTTGCCCGGTCAACGAACATGGATCTTCAGCCCGCGATCTTCGTGATCGACAGCCGCGTCATATCCTGGCGGTGTCCTTTTTTCGTATGCGACGACTTTCTGCGGCGGTATTTGTACGTAATGAGTTTCTGTCCGCGGAAATGCGCAAGCGCCTCGGCCTGCACTGATGCGCCGCTGACCGTCGGTTGTCCGATCTTCACATCAGCCTCGTTGACAACCAAGAGAACATCCTTGATGGTCATGGACTTGCCCGCTTCGATATCCTGCCTGTCGACCTCGATCGTATCCCCTTCGCGCACCAGGAACTGCTTTCCGGAAATAGCCACAACTGCGTACATTGGTAACCTCCTTAAAGATAATAAGTTTCGTGCCAGATGCCCATGGCATCCAAGCACATAGAATAGATTGATATTATACCCTATTTTGTATGAAAATCAAGAAAAAATCTCAATAAAAAGAACATAAAAGCAATGCTAAAAACGGGGTCAGAATTATTTATTTGCCGCGAATCCGGTAGATAGCAAATAAATAATTCTGACCCCGTTTTTAGCCCTGCATTATTTCGCTTTATTACGCTATTGCTATATCTTCGATCTTGAGCGCTGAATTGGGTGTCAGGGTCACCCGCACGCGGTACCTGCGCTCGACCTGACGAAGGATTTCTTTGTCTTTGGCGATCTCATCCGCCACGACCGGATGCACCGAAACCTCGACCTGACGAAGCTGTTTGCCCTGCAGGAACCTGCGCAGCTCCTTGACAACGAATATGGACATGGTCAGCGGCGATTTGACCTTGCCGCGGCCCGAACAGTATGGGCAGGCCTGGAACGCCATGGTATGGACGGTATTATGGACCCGCTCCCTTGTCATCTCGACAAGGCCGAACTTTGAAATACCGAGAATGTCGTATTTCGCGCGGTCCTGGTCAAGGGCGTTGCGCAATACCCGCAAAACCTCCCTGCGGTGGCCCTCACGCTCCATATCGATGAAATCGACCACGATAATGCCGCCGAGGTCCCGCAGACGCAGTTGATGCGCGATCTCCACCGCTGCCTCGCAGTTGATCTTGAACGCCGCATCTTCCTGGTCGATCCGCTCCTTGAACCCCCCTGAGTTGACATCGATGACCACAAGCCCTTCGGTCGGCTCGATAATGATATACGCCTTGGACTTCATATAGACCTTGGTCTCAAAAACCTTGGTGATCTGGCGCTCGATATCTTTGTCCCCGAACAGGTCGTTGCCCCGGTAGAACTCGACCTTCCGGCGCATGTGGCCCATGAACGAATCATTCATGAACTTGTGAATGCGGTAAAACTCGGGCTTCGAATCCACGATGAGCTTATGGACATCCTCGGAAAAAGAATCCCTGATCACGCGCAGGACAAGGTCAAGCTCGCCGTAAACGAGCGACGGCGGCCGCATGCGCTGGACCTGCTTCTCGATCCTGCGCCAGGTCTTGATAAGATAATTGGCGTCGCGCACGAGCTCATTCTTGGATTTGCCGACGGCGACCGTGCGCACGATGAACCCGATGTCCTTGGGCAACTGCGCGTCAACCAGGATCTGCCGCAGCCTCCTGCGCTCTTCCACATTCTCGATGCGGCGGGAGATGCCGACCTGGTTCTCAAGCGGCATGATGACCAGGTACCTGCCGGGGATGCCGATATGGCACGACAGCCGGGGACCCTTGGTGCCGAACGACTCTTTGACGACCTGCACCAGGACCTCCTGCCCTTTCTTTATTCCGCCGGCAAGCTTGCCGGGAGTCGACCTGCGCTGCGGCTGATGCGGCTGGGGATGATGCGGCTGGGAATCCTCAAATTCATACCCCGACTCGATCTCGGTCATGTACAAAAAACCTTTTTTGGCCATGCCCATCTCGACAAAAGCCCCGTTGATGGACGCAAGCGCCGCCTCGATCGTTCCCTTGTAAATATTCCCGACGATCGTCTTATCCCCGGGCCGCTCGATGTAAAACTCCTCTATCCTGCCGTCATTGACGATGACGACGCGCTTCTCCTGATGCTCCACATTAACCAATATTTCGCGTGCCATGTGCTCCTGAATCCCTTTCCGCCGGATCGCCCGGCATTTCACAAATGTGCCGCAAGAATGGATATCCCTTCCGGCAGCTGCTCCTGCAGACGCCGCTTGACATCATCCATCCTTACAAATTCCCTGAGGATCACGGCCCCCTGCTCGCAATCGCTTTCAACGCCGAGCTTCAGCGCTCTCATAAGCGACAGCTTCGGATGCGGGCTGAACCCCTCGCTCAATTTCAACGGCAAGCCCGCCCGTCGCATTGCGCGCACCAATAACCTCATCAAATCAAGATGCGATATATACCGCATCGCCCCTTTTTTCGTAAACTCGAAATTTACCTTATACATGAATCCAGTGTACAACAGTTACCCCTGCTGCGCAAGCTAAAAAACGGGGAAAGGCTAAAAACGGGGTCAGAATTATTTATTTGCTGCGCGCTTTATCGATCTCAAATAAATAATTCTGACCCCGTTTTTAGCCCCATTGTTTCAAAAGTTCCGCGAATCTTTCCATGCGATGATCGAATATGTGCCGAGGGTCGTGTTCAGCGTCTTAAGAGACTCATCGTAGCGGATATTGCCCTGGCCTGAAATAGCGACCGTGTCGCCGATGAACGAACCGAACAGGTCTCCCTGGCCCGAAAGCCTGATATCGCCGTTCGGCGCATAATACGCCCCGTAAAAATCGCCCTGCCCCGCGCACGCGAATGTCTGCGAGTCCGTACTGGTGCCGTAGATCAAAAGCTTCGACGGCGTGACTGCCGCATTGGTAATACCCTGCCCTGCCAGAGATATATCCCCCGGCGTGTATATGGTGACCGGGCCCGTGCTTGAATTCGAGATAACGATCTCCGCCTGTCCCGAAACTGCCAGCGCCGTGCCGGTGCTGGTCAGATACAGGTTCGTCGGCCCGGTCAAGGTTACTATGCTGTGCCCGGCCAGAGATATGGAGTCAATCCGGTAATTCCCGGCCGCAGGGGACCACGAAGCGGAAACACTGTTGCCAAGGGTCACATTCTCCAATTCCGAAGGCACAGTCACCGCTGTCAGGTATACGTCTGAATCCTGGGTGACGTTACCCGAAATATAATCGTTGTCCTCGTCCTCAAATTCGCCGTCCGGCCCGGTCGCGGCGTCGCCGTACACGAACGCCTGGCCTGACATGGTTATGTCGCCGTTGGTGCCGATATCGCCGTTCGAAAGCCTGACCGTCCCGGAAGGATCGCTCGTCGAATTATAACTGCTGACGTTGCCCTGGCCCGAAATGCTCAGCGACGTATTGCCGAACGCGGCGAAATTGAACGGGGACCCCGA
>JAGOOP010000013.1:5112-35354 GCA_017992455.1 Candidatus Omnitrophota bacterium
TGACATTGATCATCTTCGTGGACGAGGAGATATTGGTTATCGCAACGTCCCTGACCTCGCCCGATCCCGGCCATCCGACGTCCGTCGAAGGATAGTTCAGTTCATACAACTCCTTGTAAATGCCCGCTTCGGCAAACCAGAACGCCCTCACCGCATCGGAATACCGTCTTGTATTGCTGATCTCGCTCAATTCGCGGGACATGATCCCCGTGCCCAGGATCGTCAGCACGGCAATGACCATATACACGATGATAAGCGCCGATCCTCTTTTATTAGAAATCATTCCGCACCACGACATTCTCCGTCACGTTAAACAGATACGTCCTCTGCTTATACGTCCGGTTAAAGCCCATGCGCACGATGACCGAATCGGCCGAACTGCAATTGCCGGCGCACGCCGTGCCGTTCCAGCAGCAGAACTCGAGCGAATCCATATACTGCGCGACGACCTTTAACGAATCCGCAGGGTGCTCGCGGACCAATTGAGCGTCGGCGTTGACATAATACCAGATCGGCCCGGAATAAACCACAGTCCCCGACGTGATGTTCGCGGGGACCTCGAACCTGATCTCGGCGCCGTCGTCGAGGATGCTTATGTTGCGCATGGAGGTCTGGCGCAGCTCGGCGGTGAGGCTGTCAAGCGCGCGCCGCGCAGAAGACTGGAGATCAAGACGCCCCATATCCGCGTCATACAGGCTCCGCCCCGCGTTCATGATGCCGTAAATGCCGCCGACGATGAACAAAAAAATTGCAGCCGCTACCATCAGCTCGACGATCGTGAACGCGCGCTGCGTCATCGGGACACCAGGGTTTCAAGGGTATAATCGTGGTCCACCATGCTGCCCTGCCTCCACCGCACCGTCACATTGAACCGCAGCGTATTGCCCGTCTGGTTCGGATGCACCAGCGTAACCACCGATTCGTTCATAAGCCCGCTGAACTCATACGGTGCAGCGGCAAGCGCCGTTGACGACAGGTTCCAGGAGCCGTTGTCTATCGCCGCCTCGATCCCCGCAACGCTCGACGACGAACCCCTGACCGCCTCCGCCACGAATTGCGCGTGCGCCACCGCCGCAACGAGGTTCTGATTGGATTCATTCAGGTACCGGCAGGTCATAAAGAGCTGTATCAGGCCGGTCAGCACGACGGCAAGGATGAACGATGCGAGCAGCAATTCGACGAGGGTGAACGCGCGCGGGGGCTTCTTATGTGCCATATCGAACTGCCTGCAATAATGAGGCCGGATACAATTATCGCTTCTCAATAATCGGACCCGGCCTCGCATTGCTATTTTTTACCCTTCTTCGTATAACTGAATATTTTTTCCATCCTCTTGAGCTCGTCTGCTGAACCCGTATAGTCTTCGTCGACGATACGCGCCGTAATGAAGATCAAAAGGTCGACCTTGGATACATCCACCGTTTCGCGGCTGAAGAATATACCCAAGAGCGGTATCTTGCCGAGGAACGGGATGCCCGACCTGCCGACAGTCTTCACGTCTTTCAAAAGCCCGCCGATCACGATCGTCTCGCTGTCCTTCATGAGGATCTGCGTCTGCGCCTCGCGCACGTCGATGATCGGATAGCTGATCGTCGAATTCGTCGTGCCCGAATACGAGGTCGCCGAAACGCTCGAGGCCGAGGAAGTGATACTCGGGTGGATGATCATGTTGATGTAGCCTTCCTGGCTGATCTGAGGAACGACGTTCAGGCGGATGCCGATCTCCTGATAATAGTCGAGCGACTGGGTAAGCTTCGAGGTCCCGCTCGTCGAATCGCTTGATACCTCGGCCTTCAGGATCGGCGTGTGGTATCCGACAAGCATCGATGCCTCCTGGTTGTCGAGCGTGAGGATGCGCGGCGCCGAAAGGGTATTCGTCTTGAGATCCTCTTCAAGCGCGTGCATGATGATCTCGAACTCCGTGCCGGTCAGCTTCCTGAACATAAGTTCAAGGCCCAGATTATACGGGTATGCGCCGGCGATATTGGATGCCTTCGGGCCGAATGCCGACGGCGTTACGAGTGAAGACGCAAGCGACCCCGCTCCGGTCTGGCTGATGCCTTCGCCTTTGCGCGAAAGCGTCACCGTCTGCAGAGCGGTCGATTCCGCGCCCGTCTGCCCCGTGGCGTAATCAAAGCCGATGTCCTTGAGCTTGTCCGTATTGACTTCCATGATCTTCGCCTCGATCAGGACCTGACGCGGCCTGCGGTCTATCTTGGGCAGGATCTGGTTCACGATGCGGTCAAGCGATGAATCGGTATCGGTGATAAGCAGCGTCTTCGATTTAATGGACGGCTCGTAATCGATCTTTGACGCGGTGAACTTGCCCTCGCCGGTCTTCTCGACCGCGATGATCTCCTGGCGCGGCTTTTCCGCAGATTCCTTCTGCAAAGCGCCCGACGCGGCAGTTTCGCCTCCTATCTTGAACGAACCGAACTGCCAGCCCTTCTGGCCGCGCGTATATAATATAGAAACTTTTCCCCGCGCTGAAAGCATCGGTATAAGGATACGCTGGGCGTCCTGCGCGTCGAGGAATTTCAAATGCACGACCTCGGTCCGGAGCGGCTCGTCGGACTGGATCTTCGCCATGTTCTCGATCTTGGTCACCAGAATGACGTTCCCCTGCCTCTGGAAGCCGAAACCGTTCGATTTCAGGATGATGTCGAGCGCGCGTTCCCAGGGGACATCGGTCAATTTGATCGTGACCGTGCCCATGACGTCCGGGGTCGAAACAATGTTCAGGCCCGCTTTTTGCGCAAGGATCTTGAGCACGTTATGTATGTCGGCTTCCTTGAAATCAAGGGTGACGTTATCCGCTGCGGCAAGGCTGTCTCCGATCGGCGCCGCCGGCTGAGCATTCCCTCCGGGAACCGGCTCGGCCGAAACAGGCTGTTCCTGCTGCACTGCAGGCTGCGCGAACGCGCAATACGGAACTCCCACGACAAGCAGGCATAGTACCAGCAAACCTATCGCTGCATATTTCATCCTACTCCTCCTTTTTCAATGGCACTTCTTTGAGCTGACCCTCACGTATAAAGATGACCCTCTTCTCCTCTATGGTCAAGACCTGATAATCGGAAATCAGGTCCCCTACTTTCACCACTGACCCGTCAACGATGGCATATGATAAGCCGTATTTGTCATAGATGATCCCCTCGACCTTCAGCACGCTCGCCGCTTCCTCCTCCGGCGTCCGTTCGAGCGGCACGAACCTGCCGTCGGGCGTTATCAGCGGAATAAAGGGATCGCGCTTATTGCCTGTTTCATAGACGTAATCGGGCGGGGGCAGCGACAGGGATGCCGGCTTTTGCGAAGCCTGCTTCGGCGCAGCAGAAACATCCGGCGCGGCCGCCGGTGCGCAGATCAATGCTATGAATGCAGCCGCGCTCAGTACTATCCTACTTCTTGACATATGTTTTGACCACCATGTTGACGTTCTGCTTGAGCGGATTCGACGCATCGCGGGTGATGGTCAGATCCTCTATGATACATAATTTTTCCGCATTCTCGATGCCGTTGATGAAATTCCCCAGATTATGGTAACCGGCCACGATGTCGAGCTTGATATTGACCTGCGTCAGTCCTGCAGCCGGATCGGTATCCTGGACGGCCTTGGCGCCCTTTCGCGACCGCGACTGAGCGGGGCTTTTCCGAGAGGCCTTGACGTTCCGGGACGCGTCGATCTGCATGATCCTGACGCCGTTCTCGTTGGCGATGGCGGATATCGCCTGCATGACCGAAGGGATCTCCCGCTCGGCCGGCAGCCTTTTAAGGGCTAGCGGCGCGGCAGAGGGCCGCGACGTCTTTTTCACGAACGCGCTGTCGCTCTTGAATGATTCAATATCCTTGCGCAGGTCGACGATCTTTTTTTTGGCCGCATTGGCCCCTTTCATCTGAGCGCCGATCACAAAGGCGAAATCGACGTACAGGAATACAAGCAGGCCGACGATCACCGCAGCCAGTTTTTTCTTGTCACGAACTATATCCTGCAGCAAAGGAAACATGCGATCACCCTTTCGGAGCGAGCGAACAGGTCAGAACGAAATCGACGACATCATACGTGCCGATCGTCTTGCGCTGGACCGAGCCGACCTCCATATTGCGGAAATCCGCGCTGAAATCCTTGTCGTCCTTTAATGATTCCATGAACACGTTGATGACGTCCATCTCGTCCATCTTGAGCGATACGACGGACGCCCGCACGATAAGGTTCTTTTGATCGAACGAAACGCTGTTGAACCATATTCCGGGCTGAAGGTCGAGGCTGAGCTTGTTGAGCTTCGGCGCCACGCGGACGCGCTTCACAAGCATCGACTGGACGATCTGGGCATCGGACGATTCTGCGGTAAGGACGCTTTTCAGCCCGAGCACCTGTGTGCGCTGCGGTTCGAGCTTTTTCCAGGTCTGCTGAAGGCCGGCGAGCACGCGGCTGCGGGTTATGCTCACGGCGCCCAGAAACAGATGGATGACGATAACGATAAGCAGGATGACCGGGACCGCATAGATCGCGTTATCCCACTGAGTCGGCTTTGCCGCCTCCTTGACCGTTTTTTTCTTTACCCTGAGCTCCTCAGGAAGCAGATTGATCTCTATCATTCATTAACCCCGCAATGCAAGCCCTATGGCAACGGCAAGCTGGCTGCCGACCGCCCTGACCTTTGCCGCATCGAGATTCGGCGCGATCGTGACCTTCTTGAACGGGTCCCAGTTCTCGACCGTCAGTCCGAGGAACCCTCCAAGCATATCCTTGAACCCTTCATAGAGCGTGGCCCCTCCCGAGATGAATATCTTTTCCACCGACGACACGCTGCGGCTTTCATAATAGTCGAATGACGTCCTGATCTCCTGGGACAGTTTCGCAAGCACCGATTCGACGGCGGACGACACTTTTTCGCGCTGGGCCTTATCGGCGCTCATCTTCATGGCCTCGGCGGACTTAAAATCGGTCCCGAGCGCGTCGGAGATACGCTGGGTGAAATGGTTGCCGCCGATCTGTATGTCGCGGGAGAGCATCGGCACCCCGGCCTCGAGGATATTCAGATTGCTCGTCGCCGAGCCGATGTTGATCAGGCCGACCGCCTTGTTCTTCACGTCGACGTCATCCTGATAGCTGAAATTGAACGCGTTGATAAGGGAGATGGAATCTATTTCGACGAGGGAAACATCGATACCGAGCTGGCGCATCTGCCTGATCTTCTGGTCAAGCGAATCCTTCTTGACCGCGGCGATCAGGACGCGCATCTTATTATCCGGCAGATTATCCTTGATGATACACCCGTCAATGTTGACTTCCGATATGGGGAACGGGATATGCTTCGGCGCCTCGAATTTCAACGCCTGCTTCAATTCGGTCTGGGTCATGCGCAAAAGTTCGACATAACGAATGATCGCCTGCTGGCCCGACAGGGAGATATTGACGGATTTGATGCCCTGGGATTGGATAAGCTTCTTGAGGATCTCTTCGGGGTCGAGGGCGCTCGGCTCGATCGCGTATCCGGTCAGTTCGATGCTGTCCTGGCCGAACTTGAGCTTCGCCAGCTTGATGGTGGATACGCCTATGTTCAGGCCGATCGATACTTTCTCAGGTGCGAACCGAGAAGTGAATTTCCCTATGAATGGTATCATTCGTTAGAATAGTATGGTGCCGTTACTGACCGTCGCCTCGTATTCAGGCTGCGCCGGCTGTGGATCTTGAGGGATAACCGGTTGCGCCTCTTGCTGTTGGATACGTTCGCGCGCCGGCAACTCGTACTTCGGCGCTGCCGGCTGCGTTTGCTCTGATATATTAAGAACAATGTTCATAACTATAACAACCGTAAGACATAATACCACTATTGCCAGAAAAAGTATAGTGTTTTTTTTATTTTTATTCATCCATCTCCCTCCAAACCATTTTCCTCGATAATTCGACCGGATTGTCTATGGTGAACCGGTCCATGTACGGAAAGTACGGCGGCGCCATACCTTGCAGCACGCGGTCGTCGTAAATGAAATTCCTGCCGTATCCCGTTCTCATGCCCGAAGTGCCTGAAAATGTCCCGAAGGCGCCGTACCAATCGGAGATGACCCCGCCTAAAAGCGTCGCCGTTCCCCGCGAGCTGCCGGTCGAATAATCGTCAACGGTAAACACGCCGTGCGGCGCCATGACCACCGCATGCACATTGACGTCATCAGGCGCAGTGGTCCCGATACGCACATCCCCGCCCCATGACAAAATGCCCAGCAGGTTATTATATCCGGCTGCGTTCAGGTTCGGCGTCGTGTTGTACGCCTGATACATGACGTTACCGGAAATGACGATGTCCCGCTCGCCGGAAACGGTGATCTGCGTGTCCTGCTGAACAGTCCCGGAAAAACCGGCAATATCGTCATTGGCGTAAATAATGGTGCCCTCATGGGTATTGCCGTCGGGCTTGCCGTTATACGTCGTCGATACGCCGTCACTGACAACGGTCGTCGTATTGGCCGCGTTATCGACGGTGATCACGGTCGTATGATTGGCGTGGCTGTAGTACTGGGTGATCGTGTAAACCGCGTTATTCGATCCGTCAACCGACATGACGACCGTGGGGTTATCGGATGATTGGCCGCTATTGCCGTTCAGATATATCCCTCCGGTCAGCGTCCCTCCGGATTCAGGCACATACACGCCCGGGCTCGATGTGCCGGGCACGGCCATGCCGCCGAGCGCGGCATCGCGCAGTTCGGTCTGTGAAATTGCCGCGGGCAGCGGAATCGTGTCCTGCGACCTCAAAAAACCGTTATCGAACTGGGGCACGTCGCGGCTGCCGTTATGGTCTGCGTCAAGCAATATGGAACTGCCGTTGTTGTAAAACCGTGCGGTGCCCTGGGACTGGGTGACCTCGTTGGTAAAATGCGCCGAAGGCGCGTTGGCAAAACTGAACCGCTCGTTCGTATGCACGGGCCCGAAAAAGTTGGTATCGGCGGTGAACCACACGGTCGTTCCCGAAGGCGTGCGATGATGGAACGTGAACAGCGCGTACTTGGCGAAATTATCCTGGCGCACGACCAGGTCGAAATCATTCGGGGCGAATGCGATCGTCTTGACCATCGGCGGGTTAAAACGGGTCAACCGGGCCGTCGCCTCGACCGTATAGGTATAATAAAACCGGTATATCTGATTGACCGCATCCCCGGTCGGCGCCTGGCGGGACACGATGCGCAGCGTGGACGTTATGGTATCGCCCTCGATGGCCGAGTTAAGACCGCTTTTGATGTCGGTCGCGATCGTCAGCACAGCTTCCTCATCCTGCACCTCGAACTGGGTGCCGGAAGACGGATACGCGTGATCATGAAGGAACTCAAGCGCCGCGTCCGAGGTCACATACGCCATAAGCGCAGAACCCTGCTGATTGCGCGGGGTATAATTCTCCATGCGCAAGCGCAGGTCCGTCTCGATGCGGGAGCGCATCTCCGCCCACGCGTGATTGGCTCCCGCTTCGGCAAGATGGACCGCCTGGATCACAAAGCGCTCGGAATCCGTCGAATGTTTCTCGGTCACGATGGTCATCAGGTACACGGACGTCAGGACCGCCAGGACGACCATGACGACCATCGAAATGATCAAAAGGACCCCGCGCTCGTTATCTCGTCGTATCCTCATCAGAACTCTCCCTCCTCCGGCTCCTCGATGCCGGTCGAGTTCGACAACGTCATATTCACACGGTTGCGCAATGTCACGTCGGTGGTCAGGTTGAAGATATCGTCCTTGACCGTGGCGACGAGCACCCTGACCGCGGGGCAGGAGGCGTTCACCGAATTGCAGTTCATCGCGTCGCCCCCGGTGCAATCGCAGGACCCCCCGAACGATACGGTGCTGATCATGGCCGAAACGACCTCTTCATCGTCCGTGCCGCGTTTGAACAACAGCTGCCTGCTGTCCGACGGGTCAAGCTTATAGGTGACCTTTTCAAGGGAATTCACCGTGTTGTCGTCGTTATAGATCGGTACGTACGCGTCTATGCGGGTCCGGTTCTCGGATATGGACACGTTATACAGGGTGCCGTTCACGTTCCAGCACGGGTTGGAATCGCGGATCTCTTTCACGATGGAATCGAGCACGCGGCGCGCCTCGCCGTGTTCCTGCACCTTGTTCTGACCGGTCCTCCAATACGTATCAGAATGCATGAGAATGGACACAAGCATGGCGAAGATGACGCTCACCAGGCCCGTGACGACCATGGCCTCAAGCAATGTGAATCCTCTGTTCTTCATGGCTTACAAAGTAAAGTTGCCGGCGTAGGTGACGATCTCAACCGGAGAATCAAGCCTCGGCCCCGACGTCTCCGCATACAGAGCCGTATTTTCGCCGCTATCGAGCATGCCGTTCAGGTTCGAATCTTCGCCGATGACCCTGCCGCGCGTGCGGAACGACACCACGACACGGATCCTGCGCAGATGAGCGTTTGTCGTGTTGGAAACCTCTATCCTGCCCACCGCGTCGGCGGCATTCGGAAAACCAGTAATGTTGAAGGTGGTGTTATCGAACGCAAGGATGGAATCGAATGAATTGTGTTTGAGCTCTTCGACCTTCTGCGACGCCGCGTTGGCCGCCAGCGTAAAATCGCGCATGAGGTCGGTAACGGTGAAAAGGTTGATGTACGTCAGTAACAGGCCGGATATGCACGTTGCCATGATCCCCGCGGCAGCGAGCACTTCGATAAGGGTGAGCCCTGATTGCTTCTTTTTCTTAGGATGAACCGCACGCACGGCGATCGCTCCTTCGATTGCGTTACAATTCCTTCCATGATACGATCTGCGGCGACCGGTATTTGATCAGGTCCAGCGCCGACTGGATCTTGGTCGTGTTGTGCTCCACGTCGCAGGTGCCGGTCAGCGTCGTGTCGACGCTCGCCGAGCTTTCGGCAAGGATAGCGCCGCCTACGATAGCGGTCCCTGCCATATCAAGTTCGCCGATCACGTAAATGATCCCGTCGAAATCGATCGTCCCGGTGATCCGCAGGTTTCCCTCCACGATCAATATCCCCGAGCCGTATACGTTACCGTTAAAATGATTACTCGGCGCGACGACCCAGTTAACACCGGAAATATTCCCGGACGGCCAGCTGCCGTTATATATGGTGCTCAGGGATTTGATCTCGTCCGTAGAAAAACAGAACAGGTCCGCAAAACTGAAGGTGGAGTTCTCGAGATAATACTCGGGATCACGGTATTTAGCCGGGACGGGCTTCGTCGTGTTCTCGCCATAGACGATGGTTGACCCCTTAAAATCGATCGATACCGTCGATTCGACCCCGTATTTGAACTTGGTCGCATCGACCTCCCGGGTGCTGATGACCGTTTCGACAATGCGGCTGACAGCGCCCTTGGTGCCGGTCGCGACCACGTGATAATAATCGCTCGTTCCGATCTGATCGATGACCGCGCTGTATGAGGCATCGCCGACCGAACCCGAGATCGCGCTTGCCAGAAGGTTGTTGTTCCTGACCGCATGCACGCCTGCTTCGGCAGCCCAGAGCGCCTGGATCTCATCCGCATAGCGCAAAGACAGAAAGTTCTGGTTCACCCGTTTATACAGGAAGGTCGAGGTGAGGATCGAAAGCACCAGAACCACAAACAGCCCCATGATCAGCGCGGACCCTTGTTTATTCATTTCGTATCCTTATTTCTTCGAACATCGTGAAATTTATCAAGCTGTCCCTGGCCTCTTTTTCCTTTTTAATCGCCACGATCAACCGCCTGTTGCTGAGCAATGAAGTCCCGTTAAAGCTGTATGCGCTCTCGTTCGTATAGCTCGTATGGAACGGATGCATGACAATATCGGTAAAATTCACTTCGTGTTCCGTCACGTTGTCGACTATGTAGCGCCTGGTCAGGACCTCGGCCGAGGGATCATACTCATACTCTATGAATTCGTCGGTCTTGATCTGGGACAGCGTCGCATTGTCCCATTCCCACAGGTTGAACTTGATATGATCGGCCGACGGCGTATTGTTATACAATTCCTGGATCTTGGCCTGGCGGATGTCTTTCGACAGCCAGTGGACCAGCATCTTCACCTCGGATTCAAGATCCACGCGCTCCGTGCCGATCGCCGTGGACAGATCGCCGACGCGCAAGGTCATAACGAGCGCCGCCATGATGACCATCATGATGAACGCCGATATCATCACCTCGACGAGCGTGAACCCCGCTTTGTTACCAGGCGATCTTTGTCGTAATAACATGGCTGCGCTGCCTTCCCCCCTCCAACCAGGTAACATTGACGGCAACGTCCTTTTCATTGGTCCCCTCCGTCACCGTAACGCGTATCGATTCATTCTGCAGATTCGTGAAATTACCGTCCGTATACGACGCGATATTGGCATACGTCATGTCCCGCATCTTTTCCAGGACATACTGCGCGTCCGTTGAGGCAACGACCAGGCCGCGGTTCGCAACTCCCATCAAAGAACCGGAAATATACGTGGACAACAATCCGACAATGGCAAAAACGAGGATCCCCGCGGCGATCATGAGCTCCATAAGCGTGAAACCGGCGGCACTCGGTTGACGCCTCGGCTGCGGTCTCGTCCTTATCCTGGTCTTATTCATCCTTCGAGCACTCCTCAATGATCATCGATCCGCCCGTTGTTACCGTAAAGATCTTTTTGCCCGTCAGCCCGCACGCGGCCGGGCTCTCGGAACAGCTGTAGCTTGCCTGCTCAAGACGGGCGCACGAGAACGCATATCCTCTGCGTTTGCTCGATTCGGCGATATACTCCGGATTGATATACGCCGGCGTGCTCTGGACCAGGGAATGCAGGCTTTGCGGATACGACCCCATATGGTCCTTCGCATACAGTTCAAGAGCGGTCGAGACCAGCTTCAGCGATTCCTGCGCGGCCGCTTCGTTCTGGTCGATCCTCCACTGGATGATCTGTACGATCGCGAATCTCAAGAACAGCGCGACAAAAGCCATTATGATGATAACGGTCAGGAAACTCCGTGCCTTCCTATTGCTCATGAACCCCCCATAATAAAACTACCCGCACCGCGGGTACCGGGTGCGGGTAGTTTTCACGATACCAACGTTCGTATATTATTCTAGCACATCGGTTGTAGCATCCGTCGGCGCAGAACCGTCCGTCGTATAACGGATGACGCCTGACGTATCTACAAAGAATCCTCTGTTGCCGGTCGTTCCGATAGTGGCCGGCGTAGCGGTGGCTTCAAACCCTGAGTCGCCGGCTGTTCCCAGGCCGGTCAGGTCGAATACATAACCCTGCTTCGTGCCTCCTGCCAGGACTGAATCAATATACGGAGGCGTCAGGTTAGTATACAGATCACCCAATGCTGTCGGATACGCAGGATTCGCTGCTCTGAATGTATGCGACGCAGATGCGATCGTTTTCAAAGCTGCGATGGCTGCTGATTCGTTAGCGGCAAGACGCGCCCTCAACAGGTTCGGGATAGCGATTGCAGCCAACAGCGCTATGATCGCGACAACGATCATGATCTCCACAAGCGTAAAACCTTTTCTGTTCCTCATTTCTACTTCCCCCTTTCTTATGGTATGATTACGGTACTGCCGTCTTTGCAGCCTCTTATCTGGAATACGGACGTATCGATGATTTCATTGCCGGCCAAGAGGTTATCACAAAGATCAGCATTCGCATACCTTGACCTCTTATATCACCTCCTTTGGTTTTTGTCAAGGAAATTTTGTTTTATTTCAACAACGCAACCATTGCGTTATGTTGATATAATCAAACAAAATGCGGGACTCAATCTCATCTTAACTATAGCACAAAAACTGGCTTTTGTCAACTTACAGATGAATTTAATTCAATTTTAGTTTAAAACTTAGGGACGGTTCTCAGCCGCGGGAACGCAGGATGACCCGACGGCTGAGAACCGTCCCTAAGTTTTAATTACCCTGGGAGCCGGGCTTGGGCGAATGGTAGGTCTTGTCGAACGTAAAGGAAGTTTCCGGAAATGCCTTTAATCTGAACACAAACATTATGCTGGTGCCGTGATCGGGTTCTACGCTATAGGTCAGGTCCATGAGCCAGCAATGCAGGTCGCGGGTCAGCCTGTATTCCTGGTATCTCCAGCCTCCTTTAAGAGACGGCGTCTCATTGAGCTGGTAGCGCTCGTAAATCCCGAACAACCATTTCGGCGTCAGCCGCCAATCAGCCCCGAACGTTACTTCATTCGTGCCTTTACGCTCGTACCGCTGGCCAATGCTCAGGCTGCGTTCGGCTGCAAGATTAAGCACTACATCGTAATTAGCGTTCGTCCAGTAGTCGGCCCGGTGATTGTATGTCGCATCAGAGAGGAACGACATCCAAGAATAAGGCCGCAGTTCCAGATCGAAAAGATAATCCCCCATGTAACTTCCAAACCCGGTCTTTGGCCTGACATAATACGTGTTCGTAATATGCAAAAGCGCAAGATCGACCGACTTTTTCTCACGCTTGGTCTGAAGCACATTGGTCAGCCCCAAAGTAAAACGGTTATTGCTGTAGGTGATGGAGTCGACCGCGTCGATCTGGCGCAGGGCAGCCGCAGGGATGGTCGGCTCATGGTCATAGGCATATCCGATTGTCGGGGTGATGACATGCCTCAACTTATTAATATCAAGGCCGTATGCGTCGGTCTTGACATCGAACACGCGGAAAAATTTCGTGCTGACATCGGTCCCGGTCAAAAAGATCGTCCTGACGCGCGCGTCCTCATGCAGATCAGCGCCGTAGGCGGTTTCGCGCGTGCCCGCGAACGGCGTCACCTGAAAAAAAGACAGCTTCATAGGCAACAGGACCTTGTTCGTCGTGTCGAAACGGTTCACGTGGGCGTTCGGCGTCGCGCTGGTCGCCGTCGAGTTCTTTTTGTTCAGGTTGGCAAGCGTCGAGGAATTGTCGAAATAAAAACGCGAATCGCCGAGCTGATAGGACGGAAGGCTGTAGGCAACCTCCGGAAGCTTTTCCACAAACCCCGCATCATACCAGTCGTTCACGCGCGCCTGCACGAGAAAATCCATGCTGGAATAACCGAAATTCCGGTGCACCTGGACATACGACCGCGGCTGCGAATCCTTTTCATACTCGCGGTAAAAGTAATCCTTCAGGACGTTGTGATCCGAACCGTACGCCGCGCGCCGGGCGTCGTTGATCCGGTAGTATTCGCCGACGAGATCGGTATTGTCGTCAATGACCCACTGATGGCGCAGGCGCACCAGCGACCGCTCGAACTCTGCGCTCTGGCCTTCTTCATACGAACGCGGCCGCTCCTGAAGCTGGTAATACTTCAGGTCGCCTTTGCCGAAAGATCGGGTATTGTAATTCATGCCGAAGCCGCCGGCAACGCCGAGCTCGGTGCGGTAATCGGCGTATATCCGGCCGCTCAGATCGTCGCTGAAATAATACCGCCACGCCGACAGCAGATAATATCCCCAATCCTTGTTGTGGCCGGGGGACAACTGCACGCGCATGAGCGGATCTTTCAGGCTGTGGTTATAGAACGGAAGCCACGCGACCGGGCATCTGCCGACGTACACGACATTATTGCTTGTCTTTATCTTGTCGCCGGGGAATATCGTGATGCGGCGGGATGAAACGCGGTAATGAGGCGTGTCCATGCCGCACGTGGTCGCATAACCCCGCCGCGCCCGGAACTCCGACTCGCTGACCCTCGTGATCTCTTTCGCGCGGCCGTAATACGGCTCGGCCATGAATGAACCGTCCAGGACCGTGCCGGTCTTTTTTGAGAAATTATACAGCACGCGCTCCCCGGACATCATACCCTCGTTCTCATCCCTGACAAAGACGTTGCCCTCGGCAACCGCGTCCTTCGTGACCGTATCAACGGATACCTTATCACAGGTGAGCGTCGTCCCTTTATAGGTGATCGACACGTTGCCCGTCGCAGTGACTTTCTTTTCTTCTGTGTTATATTCGACCGTATCGCCGTTGACCGTGACCGGCGCATCGATCGTGCCGCCGGCGAACTCTTTTTTGTCCGGCATACGGTCCTTGACCGAATCAAGCGCATCCGCATATGCGCACGGCGCGCAGGAGAACGCGGGAACGGCAAGCGCACAGCAGAGTATGAAAACAGGCCGCAGTCTCATTTTTGAGGGATCTTCGTGTAGTCTTCCAGAAAGCGCGCAACGCCGATATCGGTCAGCGGATGGCGCAGAAGCTGTTCGATGACCGCGAACGGCACGGTCGCGATGTCGGCGCCGATCTTTGCCGCGTCAACGACATGCACGGGATTCCGCACCGAAGCGACGATGATCTCCGTTTTGAAGGAATAATTGGAATATATCTGTTTGATATCCGCGATCAGTTCCATGCCGGTCTGGCTTATATCGTCGAGCCTTCCGATGAACGGCGATATGAAGCTCGCTCCTGCCTTTGCCGCAAGAAGCGCCTGCGACGCGGAAAAGCACAGGGTGACGTTCGTCCTGATCTTTTTCTCCGACAGGATCTTCACCGCCTTCAGCCCTTCTTTGATGAGCGGGATCTTGATCACGATATTCGGGGCTATTTTGACAAGTCCCTGCGCCTCCCGAACCATACCTGCGGCATCCATGGAAATGACCTCTGCGCTGACCGGCCCCGGAAGCAGGCCGCAGATCTCTTTGAGCAATTCCTCCGCGGGCCGTTTCTCTTTCGCCACAAGCGTGGGATTGGTCGTTACCCCGTCGATGACGCCGAGCGAGACCGCTTCCCTGATGTCGTTGACGTTCGCAGAATCGATGAATATCTTCATGGTCTCCTCTTGGGTTATTATTGCTTCACGAGCAGGCCGGCGCCGATCATGCCTGCGTCGCTGCCGAGCTTTGCCTTGACGATCCGCACGGTTCGCGCGTGAACGGGCATCGCGCGGCAGCGGACCGTATCGGCGACCCTGTCGAACAGTATCCTGCCGGCATTTGCAACGCCGCCGCCGATGACGATACAATCCGGATTCAGCAGGTTCACGACCGAGGCAAGCGCGACGCCGAGATGCCCGGCCACCGAATCCCAGAGCGCAGCCGCCTTTTTATCTCCCCGGTACGCCATCGCAGAAACCTCTTCGAGCGGAATATCTTGTCCGAATGCCTTTCGTACCCGTTGCATGATCCTGCGATTTCCGATATACGACTCAAGGCAGCCGCGGCCGCCGCAATTGCATGACGGCCCGCGCTCATTCAAAGGCATATGCCCGATCTCGCCTGCCGCGTAGGAAGAGCCGCGGTACAGCTTTCCGTCTAATATCAATCCGCCTCCGACCCCGGTGCCCAGCGTCAGGCATACGGCGTTGCGGCTGCCTTTTGCCGCGCCGAGGGAATATTCGGCAAGCGCCATGACGTTCGCGTCGTTATCGACCGCGACGCGCATGCGGGTCTTTTTTTCGATAATATTGCGCAACGGGACGTTCTTCCATCCGGGGATGTTGGGAAAAAAATGGACGATGCCGCGGTCGAAATCGATGGGGCCGGGCAGGCCGAGCCCCACACCGAGAATATCCCGCGCCTTCAGGCAATGATGCGCGATCACATATTCGACCGCGCCGATGATCGCCCCGATAAGGCTTTGGGGGCTTGAAAACCGTTCTGTCTGATGAGTATGTTTATGAACGATGCGGAAGGAATTATCGAGAAGTGCGATTTTAAGATTGGTGCCGCCGAGATCGACGCCGACGATGAGCTTTTTTTTCATATCAACACAAATAGTCCATGAGATTCCCGAGCGTATCCTTGAGGTTCTTGCGCGCGACGATCATATCGATGAGGCCGTGGTCCAGAAGGAATTCCGATCGCTGGAATCCCGGGGGAAGCTTCTGGCGGATCGTCTGCTCGATGACGCGCGGGCCCGTGAACCCGATAAGCGCCTTGGGTTCGGCGACGATCACATCCCCGACGCCGGCGAACGACGCCATGATCCCGGCCATGGTCGGGTTGGTCAGGACCGAGATATAAAGCAGTTTCGCCCGGTGATGATAATCGAGCGCCGCGCAGGTCTTTGCCATCTGCATGAGGCTGAACATCCCTTCATACATGCGCGCGCCGCCTCCGGAACCCGACACGATGATGACCGGAAGCCGCTGTTCGGTTGCCCGCTCGATGGCGCGGGTGATCTTCTCCCCCAGAACGGATCCCATTGTGCCCATGATGAACCGGGAATCGGTAACCGCGATGACCGCTTTTTTGCCCTTCAGGAGGCACGCACCGGTGATGACCGCGTCCTTGAGCCCCGTCGCCGCCTGGTCCTGCGCGAGCTTATCCTTGTAGGTCTTGGGCCCTTTAAAATCGAGCGGATCGTTGGAAACAATTTCGGCGTCCATCTCGACGAAACTTCCTTCATCGACGAGCATTTTGATCCGCTCCGGAGCGGTCAATATGAAATGATACCCGCACTTCGGGCACACCTTGAGGTTCTCGTCAAGCACCTTGTTATACAAAACCTCCCCGCACTCCTCGCATTTGGTCCAGAGGCCGTCGGGGATCTCCTTTTTCTGGAGCCTGACGATCGTATATTTCGGTTTGCCGAACAGCGCCATATCAGCTTTCGTGTTTGTAGATGACCAGCCCCGATACGGGCTTGGGATAGAAATAGGTCGATTTCGGGGGCATTTTTTCGCCCGCGAGCGCGACCGAGACGATCTGGTCGATCTTGGTCGGATTCAGGAAAAACGCGATCTTTGCCGGATCCGCATCGGCCGCCGCAATAAGCTCGTCCCGCTCGGGCACGAAGCTCACCGCCGCATTCTCGCGCAGGTCCCCTTTCACGATCTTGCCCAGGATGAGGGCATTCAGGATGGACACGTCGAGCCTGCGGTATTCCTGCGGTTTATCGGTTATCAGTTTGTCCACGGCCTTGACGTTCTTGAGCCGCAGCAGCCAGCAGCGCCCGTTGTGGTACATGCCGATCGCATGCTCCGCAACGCCTGCCTTTTCCAGCATAAAAAAGAACTTGTGGCGGTCCTTGAGCTCATCCACGTGGAAATATTCTCCGAACTGCTCCGCGAGCCGGTCGATATCGGGCGCCTGTTCGAGCGACACGAGCCGGTGTATGGGAAGTATCGTCAATCCGACCGGGTCGATATGGGTAAAATAGGTTAAAGCATAATTATAATCCTGATCCTCAGCCCCGGCGCGCCCGTTCGCTTTCATCTCATCCCGGTATGCGCAGGCGACCTCATACCGGTGGTGGCCGTCGGCGATGAACATGCTTTCGTTATCCATAAGCGACGCGACCTTATCGATGATCTTGCGGTCGATGATGCGCCACACCTTATGGACATTGCGGTCTTCGTCCACAATGTCGATGAACGGCTGATGGTTCTGCACGTGATGGTTCCACAACTGGTTGACGACGCGCTTGCGGTCGGAGAAAACGACGAAGATCGGGCTCAGATTCGCCTTGACCTGGCGGATAAGCTTCAGGCGGTCCTCCTTGGGCTCGAGGCGCGTGTGCTCGTGGCCGAACACCGACGCCTTGCGCTCGTCGAGTTTCAGAAGCGCCAGGAACCCGAGCCTCATTTTCTTCTCGCGGTTCACCCAATATTGGTGGCTGTAGAAATATATGGCCGGCTCCGCATCCGCGACCAGGACGCTGTCCCTGAGCCACTGTTCGAAATAGTTCGACGCGCGCAGATACTTGTCGTCCCCGGGAATATCCCTGCCCAGGTCCATATGAATGAAATTATGCGTATCGAGGTCGTGGTAATATTCCTGCTTGCGGGGAGAGATGATATCGTACGGAGGGCATATGACATGCGACAGATTCCTGACCTTCTCCTGGTTGTAATAAACTGCGCGGAACGGTTTTATCGTAGCCATCGAACCAAAATTCCCCCGAAGAGCGAACCGGCCGTATCTATCACGATATCGAATATTTCAGAGGACCGGCCGGACACAAAGCTCTGGTGATATTCGTCACTGACCCCATATAATAACCCGAAAACCGCGCATACGCAAACAATTTTAAGCATGCCCGCGCGGGGCATTTCGAAAAAAAGCGCCCGCGCGAAAGACCAGCCGAGAAGCGCATATATACAGAAGTGATAAACGATGTCCTGGCGGGCGAAGATGCACGGGATATCGCTGCCGGCCCGGCTTGACATGAAGAATATATACCCCATAAAAAACAACACCGGGGACCAGTAACGCAGCCTACCCGCAGCCATTGCATCCTTCTTTTCGCTTCGGGCATTCCGCCGGCTTTGCAGGCGCCGGTCTATCGGCATCGATGTGATGTCCGGTTTTCTTGTAATCCGTCTGGTAGAAGCCGCTCCCCTTGAAGATGATGCCCGTGCCTGCGCCGATAAGGCGCTTGACTTTGCCTTTGCACTTCGGGCACTTCGTCTGGTGCTTATCGGTCATCTTCTGGAAGACTTCGTAGGTATGCCCGCATTTGGTGCATTCATAGTCGTACGTCGGCATCGTCGATCCTTTATCTGAAAGTTTTTTTTATTTTATCCGCAAAACTGTCCCGGGAAGCCCCTTCGCCCGACAGCCGGGCGAATTCTTCAATGAGCCGTTTCTGCTCAGCCGTAAGCTTTGCCGGTATTTCCACATTGACCCTCACGAGCTCGTCCCCGACTCCCCTGCCGTGCACGTCGGGGATCCCCTTGTCCTTCAGCCTGAATATCCTGCCGCTCTGCGTGCCGGCGGGGATCTTCATCTCGACATGGCCGTTGAGCGTCGGCACCTGCACCTCGCCGCCGAGTATCGCTTTACTGACGCTGACCGTGACCTCGGTGATGATGTCGTTGTCGCGGCGCTCGAACACCGGATGGCGCGCTATATCGATGATGACATACAGATCGCCCCTGCCTCCTGCGCCCGCTTCGCCCTCGCCGCGCACGCGCAGGTTGTTGCCCGTGTCCACCCCCGGCGGTATCTTCACCTTGATATTCGAGGTCTTGCGCACCCTGCCTTCGCCCCGGCATTCCGGGCACGGGGTCTGGATCACTTCGCCCTGGCCGTGGCATTTGGGGCATGTCTGCGCAAGCTGAAAAAATCCGCTCGATACGACCACCCGTCCGGTGCCCCGGCACTGCTGGCATGCGGCTTTCTTCGTTCCGGGCTTGGCGCCTGAACCCGAGCACGTCTGGCACATTTCATACCGCGGCACGGTAATGGTCTTCTCCAATCCCGCCGCAGCCTCTTCCAGCGTTATATTGACCGTGATCTCCAGGTCCCTGCCCCTGCGCTGCCTGCCTGCTCCTGCGCCGCGGCCTCCCCTGCCTCCACCGCCGAAAATATCAAAACCAAGGTCCGCGAACAGATCCTCGAACATCCCGCCTGAGCCCATATTGCCGAATATCGAGCTGAAATCAGCGCCCCTGAAAATGTCTTCCTGCGCGTAGCGCTGGTCAATGCCCGCGTGGCCGTACTGATCGTACATCTTGCGCTTTTCAGGATCCGACAGGACCGCATACGCCTCGGAAATCTCCTTGAACTTTTCCTCCGCGGCCTTTTTCTGATCGGCAGGAACACGGTCAGGATGGAACTTGAGCGCCAGCGTCCGGTACGTTTTCTTGATCTCGTCGACACCGGCGCTCTTGCTCACGCCGAGTATCTCATAATAATCGCGCTTCGTGGTCATTTATTTCTCTTCCTTGAAGTCAGCGTCGATGATGTCGTCATCCTTGCCTTTTCTCGGCTTCGGTTCGTCTGCGCCCGGCTGAGGCCCTGCCGATTCAAAACCGGGGCCTGCCTGGCCCTCTTCTCCTGCCTGGCCCTGCGGGCCTGCGCCCCCTGCGCCGGCCTGGCTTTGCTGCTTGGCCTGCGCCTGCTTATACACTTCCTCGGCAAGCTTGTGCGACACCTTCTGCAATTCCTCCATGTTCTTCTTGATGCGCTCGACATTCTTGTCCTTGATCGCGGTCTTGAGATCGTTCAACTTCGCCTCGATATCGGCGCGTTCATTCGCTCCGACCTTATCCCCGTAATCCTTAAGCGCCTTCTCGGTCGAATAAGCAAGCGTATCCGCCTGGTTTACCGCCTCGACTTCTTCCTTGCGCTTGGTATCCTCTGCGGCGAACTTCTCCGCGTCACGAACCATTTTGTCGATCTCTTCCTTGGAAAGCTTCTTGGGAGCGGTAATGCGGATCGACTGCTCTTTTCCGGTGCCCAGGTCCTTGGCAGCCACATGCACAAGGCCGTTCGCATCGATATCGAACGTAACCTCGACCTGCGGTATGCCGCGCGGCGCCGGAGGAATTCCTACAAGGTCGAACCTGCCAAGCTCCACGTTGTCATCCGCCATCTGGCGTTCGCCCTGGAGCACCCGGATCGTGACCGCGGTCTGGTTATCCGCAGCGGTCGAGAATATCTGGCCTTTTTTCGTCGGGATAGTGGTATTGCGCTCGATAAGCTTGGTGCACACGCCGCCGAGCGTCTCGATGCCCAGCGACAGCGGAGTCACGTCGAGCAAAAGCACATCCTTCATGTCGCCTTTGATGATCGCCGCCTGGACCGCAGCGCCTAACGCCACGCATTCCATCGGATCTATGCCGCGCTCGATCTTCTTGCCCGCATAATCCTCGACGAACTTCTGCACGATGGGCATGCGGGTCGGCCCGCCGACCATGATGATGCGGTCCACCTGCTGGCCGGTCAGCTTCGCGTCGTTCAATGCCTGCTCCATGGGATGCTTGCACCGTTCGATGATCGGCCCGACGAGCTCCTCGAGCTTTGCGCGGTTGATGGACATGGTCAGATGCTTCGGCCCTGACGCATCCGCGGTGATGAACGGCAGATTGATGTCGGTCGTCAGGCTCGATGAGAGCTCGATCTTCGCCTTTTCCGCGCCTTCCTTAAGCCGCATCATCGCCATCTTGTCGTTGCGCAGGTTGATGCCTGTTTCCTTCATGAACTGCGCCGCGATATATTCGATGAGCGCGTTATCCATGTCCGTTCCGCCGAGCTGCGTGTCGCCCGAGGTCGCCTTGACCTCGAACACGCCCTGAGCCATTTCCATGATCGTGACATCGAGCGTGCCGCCGCCAAGATCGAACACCATGATCT
Source organism: Candidatus Omnitrophota bacterium (assembly GCA_017992455.1). Taxonomy (GTDB): domain Bacteria; phylum Omnitrophota; class Gorgyraeia; order Gygaellales; family Profunditerraquicolaceae; genus JAGOOP01. The sequence continues at coordinate 26,099 of JAGOOP010000013.1, forward strand.
TCTGCTCTTTCTCGGATTTCTCAAGGCCGTACGCAAGGCACGCCGCAGTAGGCTCATTGACGATCCTCAATACCTTCAACCCTGCGATCTCGCCCGCGTCCTTGGTCGCCTGGCGCTGATTATCGTCGAAATACGCGGGGCAGGTGATAACCGCCTCCTCCACCTTGTCGCCGAGATACGCCTCCGCATCCTGTTTTATCTTCTGCAGGATGAACGCCGAGATCTGCTGGGGCGTGAAATCCTTACCCGCGGCCTTGAACTTGTAATCCTGCCCCATCCTCCGCTTGGCAGCATAGATGGTCCCTTCCGGATTGATCGCGGCCTGCCTGCGCGCCGGCTCGCCCACGAGCCGCTGTCCGTCCTTGGTGAACGCGACGTATGACGGGAACGCCTTGCCTGACGCGACCCCTGCGCCTTCAGCCGACGGGATGATCACCGGCCGGCCCGCTTCCATGACCGCAACAGCCGAGTTCGATGTTCCCAGGTCTATTCCGATTACCTTTGCCATATGTGCCTCCTTGTTCCAGCTCCGCGCGCGGCCGTGTGCCGGGCGCCGGAGCGCATGATTTATTCGTGTGTATCTTTCCCCTGTCCTTTTTCCTGTTCCTGCTGCTTCTTGCGCGATACCTGCACCTTCGCGGTGCGCAGCACGCGGTCGTTCATCATATACCCCTTTTGCATCTCATCCACGATCGTATGCTCCGGACAATCGTCCTTTTCCACGGTCATAAGCGCCTCGTGGTACTGCGGGTCGAAACATTTGCCCTGCGCTTCCATGCAAACGACCCCGTGCTTCTTCAAAAGATCGTGTATGTGCGCCAGGATCATCTCAACGCCTTTTAAAAAGGCCTGATAATTCTCGTTCTTCTGCTGGGACAGCTCGAGACTGCGTTCAAGCTCATCGACGATATTGAGCATGTCGCACAGCAGTTCCTCATTGGCGAATTTGGCAAACTCCTGCCGTTCCCGCTCCCAGCGCTTGCGGACATTCTCGAAATCAGCCTGCAGCCTGAGGACCCGGTCGGCATTTTCCGCCGCCTTTTGCGCATCCGCCTTGAGCCGGTTGTATTCCTGCTCGGGGACGGTTACGGTCTTCTCCTCCTGCGCCTGCGCGTCCGCCTTGCGGTTGTTCTCTTTTTTCTCTTCGTGATTCTTCTTATCCATATCAGTAATTCTCCAGCAGTTCGTTCAGCGTTCGCGTGACGAACTCGAGCGTCGATACCGCCTGGTCATACGACATGCGGCGCGGCCCGAGCACCGCCACTTTCCCCCTTCGGGGGTCCTTTTTTCCTTTTTTATACGGCGACACCACGAGCGAACACTCGTCATTCACGAACGCGCACGCCATCTCGTTGCCGATGTATATCGTCGGCGCGTTGATATCGGCGTTCAACAGCCTCAGCAACTGGCGCTTCTCCTCCAGCAGTTTGATGATAAGGAACAGCTTCTGCTTATCCGCGAACTCCGGCTGCTGAATGATGTTGCTTAAGCCCGCGAATATGAACCGGTCGTCCCAGTCGGGGAACGAGACGATCGCGGTATAATGCGTCAGTGTCGCGATGATCTCCGTCGTCTTTTCCAGCACATCCTCAAGCGAAGTGATGCGCTTCTTATACTCGTGCAGGATCGACTCCTTCTGAAAAGGGCTCAACTGCACCTGTCCCATGAGAAAATCCACATAGTACCGGTACCCTTTATCAGTAGGGACCCTGCCCGCCGAAGTATGCGGCTGGAACAGATACCCGTCATCCTCAAGCTCGGCCATGATATTGCGCATCGTAGCCGAGCTCAACCCGAATAATTGCGCTAACTCTTGAGAACTCACAGGGTTACCGCTTTTAATATACAAGCTGATGGTCGCTGCAAGTATCTTGTTCTTCCTGTCCTGGTGGTCCACTTGTCTAACCATAGGCTTAATATTTTAGCACAGAACCCTGTTGTGTCAATTAAAGATAATCTCGTCAGAACGGCTGTCAACAGACACCGTATCTCCCTGCTTGACCGCGCCTTCAAGCACCTTGAGCGCAAGCGGATCCACGATCCTGCGCTGGATGAGCCGCTTCAAAGGCCGGGCGCCGTACACCGGATCGAACCCCTCTTTGGCCAGAAGCGCCACGGCTTTTTTCGACACAGAAAGCCCTACATTATTGTTCTCTTTCAAGCGCTCCACGACCTGGCCCAGTTGTATGCGCACGATCTTCTCCATATCCGATTCCTTCAGATAGTTGAAAATGATCGTCTCATCCACACGGTTAAGGAACTCCGGCTTGAAATGCCGCTTGAACTCTTCATCGATCTTGCGTTCGATCACCTCCCTGGGGTTGTCACGGTCGATCAACTGCGTGCCGATGTTCGAGGTCATCACGATCACCGTGTTCTTAAAATTCACGACCCGGCCCTGGCCGTCGGTAAGCCTGCCGTCGTCGAATATCTGCAGGAGCACGTTGAACACGTCGCCGTGCGCCTTTTCGATCTCGTCGAACAATATTACCGAGTACGGCCGCCGGCGCACCGCCTCGGTCAACTGCCCGCCCTCCTCATAGCCGACATATCCCGGCGGCGCGCCGATGAGCCGCGACACCGAATGCTTTTCCATATATTCCGACATATCGATGCGCACGAGCGCCTGCTCGTCGTCGAACAAAAACCACGCCAGCGACCTGGCCAGCTCAGTCTTGCCCACGCCGGTCGGCCCCACGAATATGAACACGCCCGCGGGCCGGTGCGGATCGCTCAATCCCGACCGGGCGCGGCGGATACAGCCGGCGACCTCCTTCACCGCCGTATCCTGCCCCACAACGCGCGCCTGCAAGCGCTCTTCCATTTGAAGCAGTTTCTGCGTTTCGCCTTCGCGCAGTCTGGTCAAGGGGATCCCTGTCCATTTTGCCACCACCGTGGCAATATCGTCCTCATCGACCTCTTCTTTCAACAATGATCCGTCCGCCTGGCCTTTTGCCATCTTCGCGCTTGCCGCTTTCAATTTTTCCTCAAGTTCCCGCTGAAGGCCGTAGCGGATCTGCGCAACGCGGTTCAGATCGGCTTTTTTCTCAGCGTCCTTCTCTTCGCGCTTGGCCTCCTCGATCTGCTCCTTGATCCTGCGCACCTCAAGGATCGATTCCTTTTCCTTTTTCCAGCGGCCTGTCAACTCGGCGCTGGTCTTTTTCGTATCCTCAAGCTCCTTCTCAAGCGCCTTCAGACGCTCTTTCGAAGCATCGTCTTTCTCTTTTTTCAAAGCCTGGCGCTCGATCTCAAGCTGAAGGATCCTGCGATCCGCCACATCCAGCGCCTGCGGCTTGGAATCTATTTCCATGCGCAGATGCGACGCCGCTTCATCCACCAGGTCGATCGCCTTGTCCGGCAGGAAACGGCCGGTGATATACCTGTTCGACAACTGCGCCGCAGCGATCAGCGCGCCGTCCTTGATGCGCACCCCGTGATACAGCTCATACCGCTCCTTAAGGCCCCGCAGTATGGCGATCGTATCCTCGACGCTCGGCTGTTCTACATACACCGGCTGGAACCTGCGCTCCAGCGCCGCGTCCTTTTCAATATATTTTCGGTATTCATCGAGCGTGGTCGCGCCGATACAGCGCAATTGCCCGCGCGCAAGCGCAGGCTTAAGCATGTTCGACGCATCCACCGCGCCTTCAGCCGCGCCTGCGCCCACCAGCGTATGCATTTCGTCGATGAATAATATGATCTCCCCATTCTTCGATTCAACCTCTTTCAGCACAGCCTTGAGCCGGTCCTCGAACTCCCCGCGGAACTTCGCGCCCGCGATCAGGCTTCCCATATCCAGCACCACGATCTTCTTGTTCTTCAGCCCTTCGGGCACGTCCTTCTGGGAAATACGCTGAGCAAGACCTTCCACAATAGCGGTCTTTCCCACGCCTGCCTCGCCGATCAGCACCGGATTGTTCTTTGTCCTGCGCAGGATCACCTGGATCACGCGGCGTATTTCGTCGTCGCGTCCGATGACCGGATCAAGCTTGCCCTGGTTCGCCAGCTGCGTCAGGTCCCGGCCGTATTTCTCAAGCGGTTTGTATTTGGCCTCGGGATTCTCGTCAGTCACCCGCTGGCTTCCTCGAATGCCTGCGAGCGCGGACAGGACCGCGTCCTTGGTCACATTATGCTTCTTCAATTCCTCAATAAGAACGGAACGGCTGTCGGAGAATTCAGCCAGAAGAATATGTTCGACTGAAATGAACTCGTCGTGCAATCCGTGCGCCTCATGCTCGGCATCCTTGAAGACCTTATTCAGCCTCTGGGAAAAATACGGCTGCGCATGAGCCCCTGCCACTTCGGTAAACCCGTTGATCGCCGATTCGACCGCGTTGATCACGCCGAACGACGGCACCGCAAGCGCATCAAGAATATGAACAAGAACGCTGTCCTCCTGCCGCAAAAGCGCCAGATCAAGATGCTCAGGCTCGATCTGCTGATGATTCTTGCTCTGCGCTGACGAAACAGCAAGTTCCAACCCTTCCTTTAATTTCTGCGTCATCTTTTCTGATCTCATGCTGCCTCCTTATATTAGCAGTCAGTTATGCTGACTGCTAACTACCTGCTAAAAAAAATCTATTCAGCCCTTTCCATCTCTATGATCACCTTGATGCCGCGGATATTCACATGCTTTTCTTCCATCAGATAATGAATATACTCAAGCCGCCTCACATCCTTGTTCGAATAAAGACGGCTCTTTTTTCCGATCCGCTTCGGGCACACCAGGCCTGCCTTATCCAATTGACGAAGGGTCCATATAGGTATACCCACAAGCTTGCTCACTACGCTTATCACATAAACCGGCTCGTCAGGGCTTATTCGTATCTCAAACGTTCCCATATGCTTCTCCTCGCTTTCAATAAATTTATACCACAACCAAATAATTTTGTCAAGTTTTTATTACAAATTTTATTAGATATCCTAACAGTTCTAAAAATCTAAAAGGCTAAAAACGGGGTCAGAATTATTTATTTGATGCCTACCTCGTTCGAAGCAAATAAATAATTCTGACCCCGTTTTTAGCCTTTGCCTTACTCGAGCAATTCGATGTCTTTTTCGCGCAGGATCTTTTCTGAGGTAACTTTTGGCAGGTTGATCATGACCTTGATAGCACGCTGCTGGTATTGAATATCAACAACCTTCCCGATCTTGTAGAACTGGCTGACCAGGTCCATGCGGGTATGCGGGATCCTCAGGTTAAGAGTAACGATCGTGTCCTTAAAATTCTCCTGGATCTTTTCAAGCAGGCCGGATAAATTAGTTCCCGCAGTAGCGCTGATGAGCACAGCGCACGGATACGACTCTTCGAAATTCCGCAGCAATGCCTTGTCTTCGACAAGGTCGGCTTTGTTCAGGACCGCGATAACCGGCTTTTCGTGCACGCCCAGCTCCTCGAGCACATCATTGACCGACTTATAATGCTCCAGCGCCCTCGGATGGCTGATATCGAGCACGTGCAAAAGAAGGTCTGCCTCAATGACCTCCTCAAGCGTTGCCTTGAACGCTTCGATCAAATTATGCGGCAGCTTATGCAGGAACCCGACCGTATCCGAAATAACGATATTCTCTCCGTTGGGTAGCCGCAAAGCCTTTGACAGCGGGTCGAGCGTGGTGAACATGCCGTCGTGCACCACCGTTTGTGCCTGCGTGAGCGCGTTCAGCAGCGTGGATTTGCCCGCATTCGTGTATCCGACGAGCGCCACGGACGGGACCGCATTCTCCTTGCGTTTTTTGCGCGCCGTTGCCCGGTGCATCTTCACATGGCGCAGGTCCTCCTGGAGCTTCTCGATCTTGGTGCGGATACGCCTGCGGTCGATCTCAAGTTTGGTCTCGCCCGGCCCGCTCGTGCCGATACCGCCGCCCTGACGCGACAGGATCAAACCCTTGCCCAGAAGCCGAGGCATCAAATACTGCAATTGCGCCAGTTCCACCTGCATCTTGCCGTCTGGGCTTTTCGCATGATGCGCGAATATGTCAAGGATCAGCTGGGTGCGGTCAATGGTTTTGCGGCCGATCACATCCTCGAGATTGCGCTGCTGCGTGCCTGAAAGGTCCCGGCTGAAAATAACCGCGTCCACCTGCGCGTCCGCGGCGACCATGGCGATCTCCTCAGCTTTGCCCTTGCCGACGAAAAAGTTCGCCGTCGGGCCGTCCACGTTGCAGGCGATATGCTCGACAATGACCGCATCGGTCGCGCCGATCAATTCCTCCATCTCCTGCGCCAGGTCGTCGAGCGTCCACGCGTCGGTCTCATGCCGCCATTTGATCGTGACCAAAAGCACCCGTTCCATATATCAAAGCCTCTTTTCTATTTTTACGCACACACCGCGACACGTATCGCCCGGAGATACCGGTATCCACTCAATGCGCGTATCTTTTCTGAACCACGTCAACTGCCTGCGGGCGTAATTGCGCGTATTCTGCTTCATCTTTTCCTTTGCGTCATCCAGGCTCGCGCGCCCTGCGAGATAATCGCTCACTTCCCGTATTCCGATAGCCGCAGACGCTGTTTTGCCGGGCTTCTTTTTCAGCAGGCCTTTCACTTCACGGATCAACCCGCGCTCGAACATCATATCGACCCTGTCATTGATCCTGCGATACAATTCCGCGCGGTCAAGGTCAAGGCAGAATATCCTCACATCGAAATCCACAGCCAGGCCGCGGCGGGTTTTTTGCAGCTCCGTGATGGGTTTCCCCGTCACTTCGAATACTTCCAGAGCCCGGACGATCCTGCGCGTATCGTTCGGATGTATCTTCGCGGCAGCATCCGGATCAACGCGCAACAACCGCTTATGCAGCATCGCGCTGCCCGATCGTTCAGCCGCGCGGTACAACCGCCTGCGCACCGCCTCATCCTCAGCCTTCACCTGAAAGATGCCGTCGATGAGCACCGTCATGTACAAACCCGTGCCCCCGGCGAAAAGCGGGATTTTTCCCTTTCGCAGGATCGCCTTCACCGCCTTCAGCGCCCTGGCCCGGAATTGCGACACATTGTATTCCTGCGATGGAGGAATGAATCCAACGCAATAATGAACGATCCTGCGGCGGTCCCGGGCCGACGGCTTTGACGTCAAAATATCCATGCCCCGGTATACCTGCATGGAATCGCACGAAATTATTTCAGCGTTGATCCGCTTTGCCAGCTCGATCGAAACATCGGTCTTGCCCGATGCAGTCGGCCCCACAAGGAATATTAAGCGCGGTCTCATGGATCACTGAATGATCTTGGTCGGATATCCCTGCCTGCTCAATTTCGCGGACACCGAATCGACTTCGTCTTTGGAATAATACGGCCCGACGCGCACCTTGAACACATCCCTGTTGTTCAGCGTACTTTTGATCACCGACGCTTTGTACGAAACAGCGCGCAGCTTCTTTGCCAGATTGCCGGCGTTCTTATTGTTCGAAAAAGCTCCGACCTGAACCCAGAACTGCCGGCCCTGTTCCGCGGGCTGTGCCGCTGCCTGCTGGCGAATGCCCGGGGCAAGCACAATATCGATATCTTCCTGTTGCACATCCGGCGGAACATGAACAGCCGGTTCCACAGCCGCAGCCGCAGGCGCAGGCGCGGCCGCAACGGACGCAGGCATTGCAGGCATCGGCGCCGATATTGTCGGGCTCGGCGCAACGACAACCGCCGCCGGCCCGGCCGCCTGCCGCGCTTTCAATCGCGCCTGCCGCGTCTCGACATCCTTTCTATGCACCGAATCGGGATATTTTTTCAGGAAGTCCTGCGCATATTTAAGCGTTTGCTGCGCATTGCCGTTACGGTCATACGCGTCGATCAGCACAAAATGCGCCTGCTCCCTGAACCGCGTCCGGGGAAACTCGTTCAAAAGTATCTCGCAGATATCCGACGTGCGCAGATAATTGCCGTCCTTCAGATAACACAGCGCCAGATAATAATACAATTCGTCAAGGCCGGCAGAATTGCGCCGGGCCTTTGCCAGCAGCGCCTCGCCCTCCCTGATCCCCGCCTTCCACTCGCTGGCGAGAAAATGCCGTTTCACTGCGTCGAGATTCATCGCATGGACGCCGGTTTGCAATGCCAGTACAATACACGCTGCGCACAGTATTTTTCTCATGGTTTTATTATAAACGGCTTTTGCGATTAGGCAACGCTTCTTTTCCTGCTTTTGGATATCGACTTTTGCAGATCGAGGATTACCTTATGGCGCCGCACTTTTTCGCCCTGGGCCACATCATCGGCCAGCATGCACGCTTTGGTGTTCGGCCGGGGAGAATATTTGAAAATATACCCCGTGTCAAAACCAATATCCCTGACGAGGTCATGCGTTGCCTGAAAATCATCGTCTGCCTCTCCGGGAAACCCGACGATGATATCGGTCGACAAAAGCCCTCCTTTGACGATCCTGCGGTATTCCTTCGCCAGATGAACATACCCGGCGCGAGTATATCCGCGGTTCATCGCCGCGAGGATCCTGTCGGAACCCGATTGCACAGGCAAGTGCAGGTATTTTTTCACCGTATCGCATGAGGCCATTGCCTCGAACAGCCTCACGGTCGTATCCCTGGGGTGCGACGTAATAAAACCGACTTCCTTCAATCCGGAAATATTGCTGACAGCCATTAACAGATCGACAAAATCAACGGGCTTGCCCTTCATCGGTTCAGGCGAATGATACGAACTCACGTTCTGGCCCAGCAGTGTAAACCGCGTAATGCCGCCCGCGACAGCTTCCTTGACTTCCAACAGAATATCCTCAGCGTGCCGATGCCTGACCGGCCCGCGCACGAACGGAACAATACAATACGTGCAGAAATTCGAACATCCTTCGGAGATCACCACATACGCATGGTCTTTTTCTTCGTAAAAACCCGTATGATATATCTCTTCCGGCCGCACGCTTCCGTCCGTCTCCCAGATCTTCATGTCCAGCAATCCGCCGCGGCCGGCAGATTTCCGGTGCGCAAAGATCTTTGTCACGATATCAGGGATCTGCGCGATATCCGCCGGCCCCACGCAAAAATCCACTGCCGGCGACCGCTCAAACACCTGCTGCTGATAATTCTGCGCCATACATCCGACCAGCCCGATAATCGGGACTGTCCCTGCCCTGTTTTGCTTGGCGATCCTGCCGATCTCGCTCCACACCTTGTCCTCAGCATGCTGCCGCACCGAGCATGTCACGAATATCACAACATCGGCTTTGGCTTCGTCATCGGTCAGCGAATACCCCGCCTTCGTCATAAGGCCCGCGATCACCTCCGCATCCCGCACGTTCATCTGACA
>JAGOOP010000014.1 GCA_017992455.1 Candidatus Omnitrophota bacterium
CCGGTCCCTGCGCGGTACGTATACGTGGTCGCTCCGGTCCCGGGGAAAACAACATGCTGATCCGCCGTTTGAAGGAATGCCCCGAATTCATCGCCGGCGACGGGTCTATTCTGCGCGAACTGCTTCACGCGGACAAAGGGCCGTTCGCGTTCCGTTACAGCCTCGCGCATGCCCGCGTGAAGCCGGGCGCGGCGACCGCCCCGCACGCGTTAAAGACGTCGGAGGTTTATTATATCCTCGAAGGCCGCGGCCGCATGCATATCGGGGGAGAATCCTCGGTTGTTTCCGCAGGCGATGCCATTGTGATCCCGCCGCGCGCCGTGCAGTATATCGTCAACACCGGTGCGGCGGACCTCGTTTTTCTGTGCATCGTTGACCCTGCGTGGAAGAAAGAAGATGAATCCATCGGGGAAACGGCGTAAAAATTCTTTACAAAGATATTGACATTGCGGGCGGTTTTAATATAATAAATCCATGCCAAAGGAAATGACGATCGACAGCATCGTTGCGGAACGGCCGGTTCGCCTGCAAAAGCAGCGCAAGACGCAGGCTTTCGGGTACGAACTTCTGCTCGATCTGTACGATTGCAAAAAAGGCGCATGCGACGACCTGGCGTTATGTTATAAATTCCTTGACGAATGCGTGCCGTACCTGGGCATGGAGAAGCAGGCGCCGCCGAGCATATTCTTCACCGACGCGAGCCGGTTCCCGGACAAGGCCGGGTTATCGGGCTGGGTGCCGCTTGTCGAAAGCTCGATCGTCATTCATACGCTCAGCGTCAAAGATTATATCTCCATCGACGTATATTGCTGCAAGGAATTCGATATAGAAAAGGCAAAAGAGTTCGCGCGCAGGTTTTTTTCTCCGGGGCGCATGGATGCCCAGTATGTTCTGCGCGGCCTCGATTATTACCGGTAAGAAAGTCCGTCCTTAATGGAAAAGATAGATTGCAATAAGTGTCCGCAGCAAAGCACGTGCTGTCAGACCGGCGCGTGGATAGACCTCGAAGAAGCGAAACGGATACTCAACTCGGGACATACATTCCCGGGTTGTTTTTTTGAGTTCGAGAAAGATGATGATTATCCCTCGGGTTTCCGCGTCGGCACCAGCCTCGGCGATAATCCCTGCACGTTCCTTACCGAAGACGGGCTGTGTTCCATCCATAAAGTCAGCTATGACTTGAAGCCGGCTTCCTGCAAAGCGTTCCCTCTGGAAAAAGGCAAACCGGCCCCGTACCTCGACGAATTGTGCTATCTGATCAGCAAGAATAATCCGCTGCAAAAAACCAAGGTCTGAGGCGGATATCCGTTCAGGCATATGCACAAAATAACCGCGTCCTTCTTCATATGGTTCTGTGTCTGCGCGCCGGCGGCGTGTGCGCAGATCGGCGGCTCTGTCGAGGGTTTCAAGACAGGGAAATTCGCGCTCGCCGAAGGGTTCAATCTCCACGGCTCCTACCTGATCACCGACGATCCCGTGCACCAGGGCAGATATGCATATAACTTTTTTACCGCAGACAACAGGTACCGGATCCAGCTCATCGCGGATAAAAAGGGGAGAAACATCGTTTTCGAGTATTTTTTCTATCCCGCAGACGATGACCCGATGGCTGCGATGAAAGACGGCTCTATCGCCATTGCGTTCGTCTCTCAGGCCTCGGGCACGGAGGTCGGGCCTGAGGAATTCGTCTCCCTCGTGTCCGAAGCCAACCGCGGACGCCCGAACATCAAATTCACGAAGATCATCAAAAGATATACCGTTAGCATGACGCGCCACGATACCGACATACTCAAGGGCTGGAGCATCGGCATTCGCAGATAGCTATGGTTTCAACGGCTTCTTTCCGCAGGGTTGTGTACGGCTATTATAAGAAGAACAGGCGCGATATGCCCTGGCGCAGGACGCATGACCCGTACCGCATCCTGGTATCGGAGATCATGCTGCAGCAGACACAGGTCAGCCGGGTGACGGAAAAGTATCGCGAATTCATCCGCGCGTTCCCGACGATCAGGTCGCTTGCGCGCGCGCCGCTGCAGGATATATTGAAGGTCTGGCAGGGGCTCGGGTATAACCGGCGTGCGCTTCTTTTGCAGAAGCTGGCGCGCATCGTAGTCTCGCAATATGAAGGCAGGGTCCCGGATGAACGGTCCGTTTTGCGCAAGCTGCCGGGCATTGGCGACGCCACTGCCGGAGCGCTGTGCGCGTTCGCGTTCGATAAGCCCGTTGCGTTCATCGAAACGAACATCAGGGCCGCATACATACATCACTTTTTCAGGAACCGCACAAAAGTGAGCGACAGCGAGCTTATGCCGCTGGCGGCGCGGACGATCGATGCAGCGCATCCGCGCGAATGGTATTACGCTTTGATGGATTACGGCTCGTATCTGAAACGCGTTTCGGCAAATCCGGCGCGCCGGAGCAGCCATTACGCAAAACAAGCCCGTTTTGAAGGTTCAGACCGCCAGGTTCGCGGCCGCATCCTGAAGATATTGCTTTCGGCATCGCCGGCGACTGTGCGGGATCTGTGCGCGTTCACCGGCGCGGACAGAGCGCGCTGCAACAGGATCGTGACAGGCCTGTGCAAAGACGGGTTGATCAAGCGCCGAGGTGCTGTATGTATGATCGCCTGAGGATATGCGTTGCGGCCGGGATCATCGCCGCGTGTTCCGTCGCTGCGGCAGCGGCCGCGGCCGGCCTTGAATTACGCATGATAAAGATAGCCCGCGGCAACGGCGCGTCCATCTGTTCGACCGCGCAGTCTGCGCTCAGCCCGGACGGCAAGATGTCGTTCGACAGCCGGACCTCGACGCTGGTCGTGGTGGACAGGCCCGATTACCTGCCGCATATCGAGGAACTCGTCGCTTCACTTGACGTCAAGGCGCCCATGGTCAGGATGGCCGTGCGCGTTATGGAGGTTACGGATGAGTTCGTCAGCGCGGCAGGGATCCGTTCGGCCCAGCTTATCTTTCCGCGCGGCTCGTTTTCCCGCGTGCAGGGGCTGATCGATTCAAGGACCGGCGCATCGACCCGGTCCGAGATGACGCTGACTGCCGCGAGCGGCGCTCCTGCGCAGCTGCAGGTGAGCAGGGAAGCGCTGTACGGCACAGCCGCGGTCGATGGCCCCGGCGGCGCGGTTACATATGTCCGGAGGCGGCAGACCGGCGATTTCCTGGATGTGCTGCCGGTGGCCAACTATGACAATACCGTGACCATCAAGATCATGCCCCGGCGATCGACCGTCGATGAGCAGGGAGAAATATCGGAGAGTTCCGTGCTGACGCAGGTAACGCTGCACAGCGGGGATACGCTGGCGATCGGCGGCCTGACGACCCGGACCGAAGGGCAGAAAAGCGCCCGGTCAAGCCGCCGCACCATGATGTTCCTCACCGCCGACATCCTTTATTGATGTTGTCATGACAAAGATCGAATGCGCCCTCGGCGATATAACAACCGTGCGCGTTGACGCGATCGTCAATGCGGCCAACACCACGCTTCTGGGCGGAGGCGGCGTTGACGGCGCCATCCATCGCGCAGCAGGGCCTCAACTGCTTGCCGAATGCAGGACGCTGGGCGGCTGCGAAACCGGCAATGCGAAGATCACCAGAGGATACGGCCTGCCTGCGAAATTCGTCATCCACGCGGTCGGGCCTGTGTGGCGCGGCGGCACGCACGGGGAGGACCGGCTTCTTGCAGACGCCTACGGCAATTCCCTGCGGCTTGCCGTCGAGCACGGCATTCAGAGCATCGCGTTCCCCGCCATATCGACCGGCGCATACCGGTTCCCGTTCGACTCCGCAGCTTCCATCGCGCTGTCAACGACGAAAGATTTCATTGAACGGAATCCTGCTGCGCTGGAACGCGTGATATTTATTTCGTTCTCCGACCGCGGTCACCAGGCCTATCTGCGCCTTTGCAAGCAGTATTTCCCCTCATCGTGCTGACCATATCCCTGTAAAGACTGATTGAAATATTGCCCGTTTGGCTGTAAAATATCAGGTGCCAATATGATACCGTCAGACGCCATACCAATAGCCGCGGCCGCGCTCATATGGATGTTTATTCTTGTCGACCTGTCAAACCGCACGCGAAAGGTCAGGCAAAAGCTTTTCCTTTTGAAACAGCAGGTCCCTGATTCAGTGCTCGCGGTTTTTTTCGTATCCTGCGGCCTCAAGGGCTCGGTATCGGGCGTTCCCTTTTCGATAACGGTCACCCCCGGCGGCAACAGGTCAAGCCCGAAGATCGTCATCGCCTGTGCCCGCAAGACGCCGTTCAAGCTCGTGATCCTGCGCAATGAACCTCAATCCGACTTTTTTGCCCGGCTGGCGCATATCCCTGTGCTGAGCGCGGTCAGGAAGACCAACGATCCGCATTTCGATACCCGTTTTTGCATCTATTCGCATAATACGACGGACGTAACCGGATATTTTTATAACTCCGCCCGCAAGGCCGCGGTACAGAAAATATTCGATCTCGGATACACCGTGCTGGAATTCAAGGGCGCTGCGGTCACTGCCCGGAAACATGAATATGACGCGGAGCAGGACCTGCAGGCGGATGTCCTGAAAACAGCGCTTGATAAGGTCATCGTGCTTGCCAAAGGATTCAATTCGGGAGCGGCGCAATGAGCGATACGAACGGTGCGAAATTCATGGCGCTGGCTGTCAGGGAAGCGCGCAGGAACCTGATCTCGCTCGAGGGCGGACCGTTCGGCGCCTGCATCGTGAAGAACGGCAGGGTCGTTTCCGTCGGCAGGAATACCGTGTTGAAGGACGATGCCAGCTGTCATGCCGAGATAAACGCCATCCGCGCAGCGTCCCGGAAGCTGGGGACCTACGATCTTTCCGGCTGCCGCATATATTCGACGACCGAACCGTGCCCGATGTGCTTCAGCGCGATCCATTGGGCGCGCATCGGCAGGGTGATCTACGGGACAACGATCGCCGACGCGCGCAGGATCGGGTTCAATGAACTCGCCATCAGCGCGCGGGCGATGAAGCGCGCGGGCAAGAGCCCGGTCAGGATAACAGCCGGTTTCCGTTGCGCGGAATGCCGCTCATTGTTCGACGATTGGCTGCGGCTGCCCGGCAGGAAGGTGTATTGATCAAGGAGGTCGCATGAAGATCGGCCATCTCGATGTGCAGATATTCAAGATCAAAAACCGCCGCGGCTATGCCGCCGTGTGCTGTGATCACCTGACCGAAGGCGGCACGCAGCAGGAAGCGTATGACCGCATGGTCAAGGCGATCCGGCGGACCGAGCGCAGGAAATAACGGGCAGGCAGGAGGCGGGTGCATGAGGTATATCATTGCGTGTATCGCGGTATGTTCGCTGGCCGCAGGCGTCGCGCTCATCAGAGCGCCGGCGCGCGCCGTCGAATTGCAGAAGCGGTTCTATCTGTCGATCAACTGGCGCATGGAGCCGGTCGATTATGCCCGGGAGCTGCGCAATACGCGCGCAATGGGCGTATTCCTGATCGTGTTCGTTATCGCGTCCCTGTGCTATGCTGCGGCGCGCGGGATCCTCCCGTGAAGCCCGTTGGCGGATGCGGTATCGATAGAGATGCGATACGCAAGACCGCTTCGCTTTTGCGCAAAGCGCGCAGCGTGCTGTTCATAACGGGCGCGGGCATTTCGGCTGATTCCGGGCTGCCGACATACCGCGGCATCGGAGGGCTGTATAACGATCCGGCTACGGATGACGGCATCCCGATCGAAACCGCGCTTGCCGGCAGTACGCTTGCTTCTCATCCCGGGGTGACATGGAAGTATCTGGCGCAGATCGAGGAGCGCTGCCGCCATGCCCGGTTCAACAGGGCGCATGAGGTCATTGCCCTGGCGCAGGAGCGGTTCGACCGCGTGTGCGTGCTGACGCAGAATATCGACGGGTTCCATCAGGCCGCGGGGTCCGCCAATGTCATCGACATACACGGGGACCTGCACGATATTTATTGCACCGGGTGCGGCTGGAGGACGAGGGTCAGGGATTATTCCCGCATACGGATCCCGCCAACGTGCCCGGATTGCGGCGCGATCGCCCGTCCCGATGTCGTTTTCTTCGGCGAAACGCTCGCCCCGGAAAAATACGAGCGCCTGACGCGCCAGTGCCGCGAAGGGTTCGACGCGTATTTTTCCGTCGGGACAACGAGCGTGTTCCCGTATATCGCCGGGCCGGTCGTCGAGGCCGCCCGGGCGCGGAAGCCCGTTGTCGAGATCAATCCCGGCGATACGGCTGTGTCCGGATATGCCGGCATACGCCTGCGCGCGGGCGCGGCAGCCGCGCTTGACGCCGTATGGAGCGCATATACCGCATAGGATGTGATAGATATGATACAAAAATGCCCCGGTCAGGATTCCCGGAACCTGAAAGTCGAGATCGTCAGGTGCCCCGCGTGCGGATATAAGGTCGAGATATTTTCCGATGAATTGCGCGTTCGGTGCCCCCGGTGCAAACGGTCCGTGATGCGAGAGAAACTTCCTTCATGCCTGGACTGGTGCCCGTATGCCAGGGAATGCATGCGCGGCCCTGACCGGTACGGCGGCAGAGAAAGGAAACAGCCATGAGCGTGATCCGGCACATTTCACAGGGCCGAAGGATCCTGGTCTTCCCGGGTGTCGTTGTTTCGTATCTTTGCTACATCGCTGCCGTTTCGTATGCGGCTGAATACGTCCTGGCTGTTCCTATGGTCGCGACGCTGTTGATAGAGCCGTTGTTGTTCTCGTATATCGCAGGCAGGTTCTTTATCGACGCCGTCGATCCCGCACGGCTGCCCGAGCATTGGCGCATACGCTGGCGTTTTTTCGCGCCGTTTTTGGCGATATTCGGCGCATTGTTCCTTGCAAGTATCGTCGGCCAGGCCATTTATTTCCGTTTTATGTATCGCGATGCCGGCGTTTCGGCGTGGGTGCTGGCGTTATACGGTTTTTTGTCCGCGCTGGTCATTTTCTGGATGACGGCGGTGATTTTCATGCGGGGCAATGTTCTCAAAGGGCTCGGCGCTGCGCTGCGGCTCATGCGGGAAAATCCTGCGCCTGCGGCGTTGTTCTTTCTGGGATATTTCATATTCGAAATATTCCATGAATTCTTCGGGTTCGGCTCGCTTAAAAGTTCTCATGCAATCCCGTTCTTTGTCCTCCATGGCGCGTATGCGGCTTTCGACCTTTATGTGAGCAGGATAGCTGTTTCGCTTGCGGCCGGATCGCGTTTCCTGCCTGACGCCAACGCCACGCTGGACGGATATATCGCGGGTGAACGCGCGCGCGGCCAGGTTCCGGACGAAGCGCGCCAGAAGAGGCGCGCGAATGTCTGCCTGTTACTCGGCGTTCTGTCAATGATCCCGGGTGTGCACTGTTTCGCAGCTGTCCTCGGATGGGAACGGTTCCGTCATCAGCAATACGGCAGATTCAGGTCGGTCACGGGGTTCATCCTCGGAGTTTTCTTCACCGTTCTTTATTGCAGTGCAATCATGGGCAATATGCTGACGCGCGAACGCAGGGCAGAGCCCCCCGCGCATGTTTCGAGCCTCGAGCTTTATCTGAATGATCCCGCAACGGCAGTTCCGGTCAGGCAGATCATCCGGCAATTGCGATCCGGCCGCAGGATCGATCATCGCGCCCTGGCTGGCGAGCTTGAAGCGATGAAAGAAGACCGCAGCCAGGCCCGTTATTTTGCGCTGGGCCTTGCGCACGGGTATGCGTATAACGCGCAGGAGTCTCTGGCGGCGTTCAAAAAATGCCTCCAGCTGCCGGCCTGGAGCCCCGAGGCGCTGTTCCATATCGGCAGGATACATCTTTTTCAGACGCACGATTTTTTCGAGGCGCGCAATTATCTGGCCCGGTTCCTGAAATACCATCCGCAGGACAAAACCGCCCTGCGGTATATAAGCCTTATCGACAACCGCGTTGCGTGGGACAAGAACTGGATCATCAGCCTTTTATCGGTCATCGCCCTTTTGACCGCCATTACCTGCCATGAATACGGCCACAGCTATGCCGCGTATAAATGCGGGGATCCGACGCCCCGGGACGCCGGAAGGCTGTCGCTGAATCCCATTGTCCATCTGGACCTTTTCGGCTCGATCATCCTGCCTGCATCGTTGATCCTCAGCCACAGCGGCGTCATTGTCGGCTGGGCAAAGCCCGTGCCGGTCAACCCGGATAATTTCCGCAACCCCGGACGGGATACCGCATGGGTATCCGTGATGGGGTGTTTTACGAATTTCAGCGTCGCCATGGCCGCGACCGTCGTGCTTGCGCTCGCAAGCGCCGCCGTCGCGGTCTTTGTCCCGGATTTCGTATCGCTCCACTGGCTTTATCCTGCGGGGGTCATTTCTGCCGCGGGAGTGCCGTTCGCAAAGATCTGGATCTACGGGTTGATCTTCATAAGCCTGGTGATCATGATCAATATCGCCATAGGACTATTCAATCTTATCCCGATCCCGCCGCTCGACGGTTCATGGATCATCGAGCGGAGATTGCGGCCTTTGCTCAAAAACCATTATAGCGCGTATCAGCAGTTCTCATTTCTTTTGATCCTGATCCTTTTATTCAGCGATGTTATCGACGTTGTCATCGGATCGGTCCTGAACGCGTATTTCGTGTACCTCCAGGTGGTCCTGGGGCCTGCGCTTAATCTGACGTGAAGAAGGAGGGGCTATGGGAATGTTCTCGAGAAGGCAATTTCTGAAGCTGGCGGCAGCCGGTATCGGTTCCGGGGCGATACTGCATGTTCTGTCCCGCTTCGGTTTCGCGCAGGCAGCGCGCGCGTCGAACGGCCGCAAAAAGCGGGCGATCCTGACCGATCACGATCTTTCTGCGGTCAGGGGAAAGGACCCGGCTGCCATGGCGCGCAAGGCGATCGAGGCGCTCGGCGGCATGGGGCGGTTCGTGTCGCGGGGATCCGTCGTGGTCGTCAAGCCGAACATCGCCTGGGACCGGGCGCCTGAGACCGGGGCGAATACCAATCCCGATGTCGTTGCGGCCATCGTCGAGATGTGTTTTGAGGCAGGGGCCAAACGGGTCAATGTGTTCGATAATACGTGCAATACCGCTCAGCGCTGTTATGTGACAAGCGGTATCAGGCGGGCCGCAGAGGCAAAGGGAGCGCGGGTGTATCATACGGATAACTGGAATTGCGTGAAGGCGCAATTCCCCTATGACAGCCCGATGGAGGGGTGGCCCGTGTTCCGCGATGCGCTCGACTGCGATACGTTCATCAATGTGCCGGTGCTCAAGCATCACGGCCTGACCGGGCTGACCCTGGGGATGAAGAACCTGATGGGCGTCTGCGCGGGCTCGCGCGGCCAGATACATTTCAACATCGGCAGAAAGCTGGTTGATATCGCCGACTTCATCAAGCCGGAGCTGACGGTGATCGACGGGTACCGGTATCTGCAGCGCAACGGCCCCACGGGCGGGAATCTTGCCGACGTGCAGGAGCTGGGCGCGCTTATCGCCTCGCCCGATATCGCCCTGGCGGACGTGTACGCGGCGCGGCTGGTGGGAAAAGACCCGGATTCCATTCCGTATATCGCAAACGCGATCGAACGGGGGTTCGCGAGCGCGCATTACGCGCACAAAGACATCGTCGAACTGTCCGTTTGATCCCCGAAGAATGAAAAGACTTGTCGTCGCGCGGCGTATCTCGCAGTCATTTTTTCTGTGCCTTTTCGTGTATGTGCTCTGGTCCACGACATATCCGCTCACGGGCGTTATATCCGCGCAGGCGCTGTTCAAGGCGGATCCCCTTATCATGCTCGCCACCATCGTGAGCGAGCGGATCATTCTGCCGGGCGCGGTCTGGATGCTGGCCATGGCGGGGCTGACGATCGTTTTCGGAAGGTTTTTTTGCGGATGGATGTGCCCGCTCGGCACGTTGATCGACCTGGCAGGGAGCCAGCGGAAGAACAGGCATGTATCCGACGCGGCGAATGCGCGCCTGCGCACGGCAAAATACTGGATACTCGGTAGTATCCTGATAGCGGCCGTCGGGGGCATACAGGCCGCCTGGTTGTTCGATCCGGTGGTCATCTTCGGACGGTTCGTTTCGCTGAACCTGATCCCGGCAGTGACATTCCTCCTTGACACCGGTCTTGCGGCAATGATCCGCGCGTTCGATCTCTACGGCCCGGTGTACGATCTGTACCGGTCGCTTAAAAACACGATCCTGGGCGTTCAGGCGCGGTATGTCGCAAACGCCGCTGCCGTGTTCGCCCATGTGCTTGCCATCGTCATCGCGGCAGACCTGTTGAAACGGTCATGGTGCAGGGCGGTATGCCCGCTCGGCGCGTTATACGGCTTGATGAGCAGGTTCGCATTGCTTGAGCGGTCGGTGACAACGTGCACGCACTGCAAAAAGTGCGCCGCTGACTGCCGGATGGGCGCGATCCGGGCCGATGCCGGTTATGTAAAATCAGAATGTATCCTGTGCATGGATTGCGTATATGACTGCCCGTCTCACGGAACGCGGTTCGGCTTCAGGCGCAGAAGGGCCGTTTCTGTCGATAGCGCCGGCATCAGCCGGCGCCAATTCCTCGTTCTGGGCGCGCTTTCGCTCACCTCATTGTTCGGTTTCCGGGTCGTATATCCCGATCGCCCTCAAACCGGGCGCAGGCGCGTCATCAGGCCTCCGGCGTCGCTTGAGGAAAAGGATTTCCTGGACCGCTGCGTGCGGTGCGGCAATTGCATGAAAGTGTGCGTGACCAACGGATTGCAGCCGGCGTTCCTGGAAGCGGGGATATCGGGGATATGGACACCGCATCTGGTGCCCGAGATAGGGTATTGCGAGTATCATTGCACGTTGTGCGGAAATGTCTGCCCGACCGGCGCCATTCCGCGTCTGACCGAAGAGCAGAAGCTCAAGACCAGGCTGGGCATTGCCAGGATAGACCGGTCTTTATGCCTGCCCTGGAAAAAGAAGCAGGAATGCATCGTATGCGAGGAACATTGCCCGACCGCGCGCAAAGCCATACAACTGCGCGCAGTTGTCGTCGACGGCAGGGAATTATTGCGGCCGTATATCAACGAACATCTGTGTATCGGCTGCGGTATATGCCAGGCAAAATGCCCGGTGCGGCCCGAACGGGCCGTCAGGGTGTATCCGGTGAAGGTAACGCATGGGGCCGCAAAAGAAGGAGAACATGAAAAGTAAGGTTTTTTTCGCGCCCGTATCAGCGGCGGATACCGAGTCTTCGACAGCAATGAAGCTGGAGGCCTTGATACGCAAAAGCCCTTTTTCCGCTACGATCGGCTCCGGGGACGATGTCATTCTGAAGCTGCATTTCGGCGAGCAGGGAAATAAGGGGTTCGTGAGGCCCGCGTATGTGGCGAGGATCGCGCAGGCCGTGCGGGATGCCAAGGGCGAGCCGATCGTTTCGGACAGCAATACCCTGTACCGCGGCAGGCGCATGAATTCCGAAGATCATGCGCGTCTGGCGTATGAACACGGGTTCACCCCTGATGCCCTGAACGCCCGCGTCGTTATCCCGGACGACACCCGGCCCCAGAATGTCAGCAGTATCAGCCTGAACGGCGAATATGTGAAAACCGCCAGGATCGCGCGCCTCTACGCCGATGCCGGCGCGATCATCGGGATCGCGCATTTCAAAGGCCATCTGATGACCGGTTTCGGCGGGGCGCTGAAGAACCTGGGCATGGGATGCGCGACGAGGGAGGGCAAGCTGTTCCAGCATTCCGACCTGGCTCCTATCGTCGTCATTAAAAAATGCGCGGGCTGTAAGGCGTGCGTGGCCGTGTGCCCCTCCGGCGCGATCACGATGAAGAACAACAGGGCAGTGGTCGACAGCGCAAAATGCATCGGCTGCGCAAGCTGTATCCCTGCGTGCACGTTCAAGGCGATCGATCTTGACTGGCAGGGGGGCGGAATGCTCATACAGGAAAAAATGGCCGAATATGCGCTCGCGGTCCTTTCGGGAAAACAGGGAAAGGTCTTTTTTTTCAATTTTCTGATCAAGATAACCAAGGAATGCGATTGTATCGCCAAAGACGATCCGCGCATCGTGCCGGATATCGGGATCCTTGCGTCGAGCGATCCGGTCGCGGCGGATCAGGCGAGCTATGACCTGGTTACTTCCGGAGCCGGAACCGACATACTCAGCCGGCTGCATCCGCATCGTGACGGCGCCAAACAGCTGGCGCATGCGCAAAAAATAGGGCTCGGAAGCAGGGAATACGCACTGGAGACGATCGCGTAGGCATGGCGTTCAATTTCATAGAGATCGAAAAGGAGAAGAGCCGCAGTATTGCCGTGTTTTTCGCTGCGGTCGTGCTGTTCTATTTTATCGGCGTGTGGCTGGCGTGTTTGTGCGTGTTCAGCGCAGGCGCGTCGCTGACGCGCGGGCGGTTCGTTATCTTCTTCCCGCAAGCGGCCATGACGTACTGGATACTGGCGATGTCCTTTTTGGTCGGTATCCTTCACTGGCTGTTTTCCGTGCATAATCTGATCGAGCGGATCTCTGCGGCGGCGGGCGCCCGGCCGATCGACCGTGAGGACCGGTATCATCTGTATCTGAGCAATATCGTCGGCGAGATATCGGTTGCCGTCGGCGGCAGGCACATCGAGCCGCGGGTCATCCCCGAATCCGGTCTCAATGCGTTCGCGATCGCCGATTTCAGCGGCCGCGCGGTCATCGGCGTTACCGAAGGTGTGTTGTGCCGGTTGAACCGCAGCCAGATCGAAGCGGTTGTCGCGCACGAAGCGGCGCATATCGTGAGCGGGGATTGCCTTGCCGCGACCGTGACGAGTTCGCTCGCCGAGATCTACGAAGAACTGTTCGCTTCGGCGACGAGGGACAACGTTTCCGAGGGGGGACAGAATTTCAATCCGCTCTCTGTGATCATGTTCGTCGTCTTCGGGTTTGTCCACGGCCTCGGTACCGTGCTGCGCACGTTCGTTTCGCGCGAACGGGAATACCGCGCCGATGCGCTTGCGGTGCGCCTCACGCGCAACCCCGCCGCGCTGGCGGAAGCGTTATATCATTTGAGCAGCCACTGGCGGGGCGAAGGGATGCGCGGCGACCGGTTGTCCTCGATATTCATGGTCAATCCCCGGTTCGATCCGCTGGACGAAGCTCAGGGCGTTATCGCCGACCTTTTCTCGACGCATCCTCCGGTCCGGGCCCGGATCGCGGTCCTGGCTGATATGGCCCATATGACCGACGACGAGCTCGACCGGATGATCAAAGAGCATCGCCGCGTGTCGCCGGTGCTTTCGCGGCGCGTGGGCCATACCGCGAGTGCCGCGCCCCTGAGCCTGATCGCAGGCTCTGCTTCCGTTGCGGCATTGGCAGGCCATACGGCGCGCAATGCATGCCCGAAATGCGCCTCGAGCCTCATGCAGCAGGATTACGAGGGCGTTCCGGTATCCGTATGCGCCCGGTGCGGCGGCGTGCTTGTCGATCAGGACCGCCTGACGCGCATCCTTTTCCGCCAGGACGTTGAATACAGCGAGGGGTTGCTGCGTGTATGCGCCCGCGCCCTGGAGCGTTTCAAAGAGTGTCGTGTTCTGCCCAGGATCGAGCCGCGCAATGCCTGGGTCATCACGTGTCCTGAATGCGGGGAAAAGATGCGCAGGGAATTCTACGCATATTCGTACGCGGTCGAGATCGACCGCTGCGTTCGATGCAAAAAAGTCTGGTTCGATAAAGACGAACTGGAGATACTGCAATATCTGTTCGAACATAACAAAGAGCTGTTTCGCTAAAGCGTCTTCAAGGAGGACAAGATGAAGAATGTGCTGTGCGTTATTCTGGGAGGGGGAAGAGGGACCCGGCTGTATCCGTTGACGAAGTACCGGGCAAAGCCGGCGGTGCCGCTTGCAGGAAAATACCGGCT
Source organism: Candidatus Omnitrophota bacterium (assembly GCA_017992455.1). Lineage (GTDB taxonomy): Bacteria > Omnitrophota > Gorgyraeia > Gygaellales > Profunditerraquicolaceae > JAGOOP01. Next base: position 13,848 of record JAGOOP010000014.1, read on the forward strand.
CATCGATATTCCGGTCAGCAACTGCCTCAATTCGGGGCTGCAGAAGATATTCGTGCTGACGCAGTTCAATTCCGTATCGCTCAACCGGCATATTTTCCGCGCGTATAAATTCGATACGTTCTCGCAGGGGTATGTCGAGATCCTTGCGGCAGAGCAGAACATGGAGCACGGCGACTGGTTCCAGGGATCGGCGGACGCGGTGCGTAAATGCCTGCGCCATCTTTCGGACCCGCGCATCGACTACATCCTCATCCTTTCAGGGGATCAGCTGTATAAGATGAATTTCATGTCCATGCTCAACTTCCATTTTGAGAAGCGCGCCGACATCACGATCGCCTGCAATCCGGTCGAGCTCGAAGAGACAAAGGACCTGGGGATCATGGGGATCGATAAATCCCGGCGCATACGGCGTTTCATCGAGAAGCCGGCGCATAAGAAGGAGATCTCCGGCATGGAGATCGAGGCAGAGGGGAAGAAAAAATACCTTGCGTCCATGGGCATCTACGTTTTCAGGAAAGACGTGCTTTTCGACATGCTGACGTCCTGCGATAAAGCGGACTTCGGCAAAGAGGTCATCCCCGACGCGATCGGCACGAGGCGCACGTTCGCGTACGTGCATTCCGGTTACTGGAAGGATATCGGATCGATCCCGTCGTTCTACGAAGAGAACATGGCGTTTACGTCCGCCCGGCCTCCTATCGACCTTTTCGACGAGAAATGGCCGTTCTTCACCCGTCCGCGGTATCTGCCGCTTTCGAAGATCCGCGATGCATCCATCAAGGATTCCGACATCGCCGAAGGAACGGTCATCACCTCGGCCGCCATCAGCCGTTCCATCATCGGCCTGCGCAGCAGGATCGGCGCCGGCTCCTCCGTCGAGGATTCGATCCTCATGGGCAACGATTATTACGATAATTCCCGCAATGCGCCGGTTCTGGGCATCGGCAAGAACTGCGTGATCAAGAAAGCCATCGTCGACAAGAACGTGCGTATGGGGGATAATGTCAGGATCGTGAACCGGGAAAAGCGTGTTGACTTCGAGAACGAGCTGTGCGTGATCCGCAGCGGCATCGTGATCATTCCCAAGGCAGCGGTGATCCCGTCAGGGACGGTCATTTAAAAATTAGCTTGCTATGCGCGGTAAAATTTCATATAATACGTTGCCACGGACAACAAAAGGGGTTTGCGCATGCCCGGAAGGCAATTACTGACGGAATTCCTATCGCTGGTGCAGGTGGACGGTTTCGAGGACGTGTTCATCAATGATATCGTCCACGATAAGTTCTTCGGCATGCCGCTCGAGCCCATCATCGCTGCGGAAAAACGCCTGCGCGACCCTGCGTCCCGGTCCATGGCGTATCTGTCCATGGAATACGGGCTTGCCACGAGTTTCTATAACAAGTTCACCGCGACCAAGCCCCTCCATTACAATAACAGGATCCAGGAAACCGAGGTTTTCTCGAATTTCCGCCTCGCCGATTATTTCTTCACTCTCAAAGCGGATTCCATCATAGACCTTCCTATATATAGCGGGGGGCTCGGCGTCCTGGCCGGTGATACGGTCAAGACCATGGCGGATTATAAACTGCCGGCCGTGGCCGTCGGCATGTTATGGAATACCGGGTATTTCAGGCAGAAGTTCTGGTTCAAGTACGGCCAGATGCCCGAAGCCATGCACTGGGACCTGTATTCGTATCCGGGGCTCATACCGCTCAAGAATAAGATCAAGATATCGCTCAAGAACGAAGAAATCTACCTGCGTCTGTGGAAATATTACGTGTACAGCTATCAGCATGACGCGGTGGTGCCTTTGATCCTGCTTGATTCGAACGCCCATGAGAACATCGAGAAGAACCGGCGCCTGACCGATCAGCTCTACCGCAGCGACAATAACTGGATCAAGATTATGCAGCGGGTGATCCTGGGAATGGGAGGGGTCGCGGCGCTCAAAGAGCTCGGCTATCCGATCGATCTGTTCCATCTCAACGAAGGCCATGCCGTTTTCGCGTTCGTCGAAAAAGCCCGCGGCCTGCCTGCCGACGGCATCAGGGACCTCAAGAAGCATTTTGTCTATACCTGCCATACGCCCGTGGATGCGGGCCATGACCGTTTTCCGTCGGATGAACTGCGCCGGATATTGAAACGCGAGGATTTCGAGGTCGCCGACACGTTCGGGAGGGACAAGGGAGGGGTCATCAACCTGACCCTGTTGTCCATGAACATCGCCTCGCGCATCAACGCCGTTTCGCACAACCATCAGAAGGTCATGCACATACAGTTCCCCAAATACCGGGACCAGATACAATACGTGACCAACGGCGTGCATCCGCATACGTGGATGTCCGACCGGTTCAAAGGGGTCTGCGAGCGTTTTTCAAAGCATTTCGGGGACGTCAAAGCCAACCCCATGGCGCTTGCCCGGGCGGGGGAACTGCGCGCGGACAAGGGGTTCCGCCAGGCGGTATGGGAGGCCCATCAGGCCAACAAGCAGGACCTCTGCGATCTGCTGGGGAAATGGAAGTTCGACAAGAACGCGTTCACGATCTGCTGGGCGCGGCGCGTTGCGGCCTATAAGCGGCCGAGCCTGATCCTCCAGGACGTCAAGGCGCTTATCGAAATGGGGAAAAAGTACGGCCCGCTCCAGATCATTTTTGCGGGCAAGGCGCATCCGAGCGACAATCTCGGATTTACGTTCATCAACGAGATGCTTGACCGGGTCGATGAGCTGACGGATGCGTATGACCATCTGCGGTTCGTCATGCTCGAGAATTACGAGATATCGACGGCCAAGACGCTTGTGTCCGGCGTGGACGCGTGGCTGAACAATCCCCTGCCGCCGTTCGAGGCGTCCGGCACCAGCGGCATGAAAGCGATCCTCAACGCGGTGGTACAGATATCGACGATCGACGGGTGGATCGCCGAGGCCACCGATATGGATATCGGAAAGCTTTTCGGATATGTCAATGAGGAAGGATCGATCGGCAACGAGCATGATCTGCACATGCACTCCGATTCCGTGATGCTCTATAAGGCCCTTGAAGAGATGGTCGGGATGTATTACGGGGCCAATAAAAAGGGGGTCATGGACGTTTCTTCGGCATGGATCGACCTCATGATCAACTGTCTGGCTGCGTCGGCGCAGTTCAATACCTACCGCATGCTCGACCAGTATAAATCCATTGTCTGGAACATATCATAATATGCGGTCCCGGTATATCATCCCGGCGGTCCTGTCCTTGTTTGTATGTTCCTGCGCCCGCGCGCCGGTCGTGCCGAGTACGCCGTATGCGGCCGGCCCTGCCTACCCCGGCTCCGCGCCCGCGATCCGCCAGGACCTGTATCATGTCGTCGGTCCGTCGGAAACCCTCTGGCGCATCAGCAAGATGTACGACGTCACGATAGACGATATCATGGCCGCCAACAGGCTGACGAGCAGGGAACGCCTTGACCGGGGCCAGCGCCTTCTGATACCGCATGCGGCGCCGCTGCGGCCGGTCATCGCGCTGTACCCATCCTCGAAATGGAAGTATATCATCATCCACCACAGCGCCACGGACGAAGGCACAGCCAATTCGCTGTTCGATATCCACAACCGCAGGGGCTTCGACGGCCTCGGGTATGATTTTATCATCGACAACGGCACCGGCGGAAAGAAGGACGGCCAGATCGAGGTTTCCGGCAGGTGGATCAAGCAGATCGACGGCGCCCATTGCCGGGCCGGAGGCATGAATCATCAGGGCATCGGCGTCTGCCTGGTGGGCAACTTCAGCAAAGAGCGGGTTTCCCCCCGGCAGATGGATTCTCTCGTGTACCTCGTCGATCTGCTCGGCAAATACTACCATATCCCCCGAAGCCGCATACTCGGGCACGGCCAGGTCCCGGGCGCGGCGACCGAATGCCCCGGTTTACGGTTCCCGTGGAGCGAGTTCCGGGCAAAACTGCAGGCGGCGAAGTAAATCACAGGGACGGTTCTCGAAAACATAGGGACGGTTCTCGAAGAGAACCGTCCCTATGTTTTCCCCTATGTTTTCGAGAACCGTCCCTATGTTTTTCAATAAGAGCGTCTTTATTTATCGCTTATCTTGTGGTATACTATGAGAAATCGAGGGTCAGCTGCGCGAGGAGTGGCTATGGCTCAAGCCGCGTTGAAGGCACATAAACGGTGTATTGCATAACCCAGGGAACAGCCCTGGTTTTTTTATTGAAAGGCGGCATATGCCGGATACGATACTGATAGTCGATGACGATGCGGAGTTCCGGTCCGAGCTGCATTCCGCGCTGGACTGTTACGACGTGATCGAGGCCGCGAGCGGCAAAGAGGCCATGTATCTGCTGCGCAAGCCGAACCAGATAGACCTGGTGCTTCTTGACGTCATGATGCCCGGATCGAACGGGACCGATGTCCTGCGGGAAATGAAACGGTATTCGCCGAGGCTGGCGATCGTGATGCTGACCGGGTACAGCTCCAAGGACGTCGCTGTCGAAGCGTTGAAGGGGCATGCGGACGAATATATCGAAAAGCCGCTTGATATCGATAAGACAAAGGAGATCATTGAGCGGCTGCTTCAGGCGCGGCGCGGCGAATCGGATGCGGCCGCGTGCGGCCGGGACGGCAAGATCGGCAAGGTCAAGCGTTTCATCGAGCGGAATGCTCAGAAAAAGGTAACGCTCAAGGATGCGGCCCAGGCGGTATTCTTGAGCCCGAAATATCTGAGCAGGATATTCAAGCAGGAAACCGGCATGGGTTTCAACGAATATAAGCTGAAATTAATGATCGAACGCGCGAAGGACCTGCTTGCCGGCACGGGTTTTACCATCAGCCAGATCTCGGACCGGCTGGGGTATCAGAACGCTGAATCGTTCATACGGATATTCGAAAAAATGACCGGGATGGCTCCGACCCGGTTCCGCATTCAATGCAGGCTTCGCAAGCAGAGGCGCCGTCACCGCGTTCCCGCACGCAAACGCGCGTAAACGGAAATGAAAAAACACGAGAAGAACGGCTGGTTCCGGGTCAGTGACCATTCCGAGCTTATCAGGGAGCTGACGACGCTTCTCGACGTCGAGCGGGACACCATCATCATACGGGACATGGAAGGCAGGATCGTTTTCTGGAACCGGGGAGCCGAAGAGGTGTTCGGCTGGACACGGGAACAGGCGGTCGGACGCATGTATCGCGACCTGAAAGAGGTCCGGTATCCGTGTCCCGAAGCCGATATCATGCGCGAACTCGGCGCGAACGGGCGGTGGGAAGGGGAGATCTCCTACCTGCCTGAAGGCAGGCCTGCGGTTATCCTGGAAAGCAGGCTGTGCGTGCAGAAGGACAAAAAAGGGTCGCCGGTGGCGATCCTGGAAATAGATAACAATATCACGGGCCGCAGGAACGCGGAAGCGGCCTTGCGCGCCAGCGAAGAGCATTACCGGTTCCTTGCCGATAATATATCGGACCTGGTCGGCATCATCTCGCCTGAAATGCATTTCACCTTTGTCAGCAATAACGCATCGCGCATCGTGGGGTTCACCGCGGAAGAGGTGATGCGCAGGGACCTCAAGGGTATGCTCACTCCCGCATCATTCGAGCGGGCGCGGCAGATCATCGCCCGCCAGCTTGCCATGGACCGCGAGCCCGGTCAGGACCCCGACCGTTCTTTTCTCATCGAGGCAGAGATCGATTCGAAGAACGGGGTCCGCCGGCTTTTTGAGATGAAGGTGAATTTCATGCGCAATGCCGACGGCGCAATCACCGGGCTTCTGGGCATCGGCCGCGACATCACCGACCACAGGACGATCGAACGGGCCCTGCGGGAGAACGAGGAGCGGTATCATTCGTTCGTGAGCAATTTCCCCGGCATCGCCTACCGCGCTTTGATCGACGGAACGGTCCTGTTCTTCGAAGGCCGTGTCGAGGAGATCACCGGGTATACGGGCGGGGATTTTACGGCCGGTACCGCGGCGTGGCAGAAGATGATATTCCCCGCTGATTGGCAGAGGATCGAGCCTTCCTGGGAGCAACTGCACACCGTGCCCGATACTTCCCTGGAGCGCGAATACAGGATCATCCGCAAGGATGGGCAGGTACGGTGGGTCCGTGAGCATATCCAGAATAAGAACGGCGATGAGGGGAGGCCGGAGTTCGTCGAAGGGATCATTTATGATATTACCGACCGGGTCAGATCGAACGAGGAACAGATGTGGCTTGCGTCGTTCCCCGAACTGGACCCGAATCCCGTGGTTGAGGTTTCGGTTGACGGCAGGATCTATTATATGTCCCCGGCGGCGCTTGCACGGTTCCCCGATATGGAAAGCAAAGGCGCCAAACATCCGTACCTGGCCGGTTTACGGTGGGTCAGTGACCGTATCAGGGACGATAAACGGCAGTTCTTCGACCGCGAGGTCGATATCGACGGCAAGTGGTATGCCCAGAAGATCTTTTCCGTTGAGAATAACATGCGCCTGCGTATCTACGGCGCCGACATCACCGAGAGCAAGCTCATTGCCCAGCGGCTGCGCGCGGTCAACCAGCAGCTCATGGATATCATTGAATTCCTGCCGGATGCGACGTTCGTCATAGACCGGCATAAACGCATTATCGCCTGGAACCGCGCGCTTGAAGAGATGACCGGAGTGAAGAAAGAGGATGTCATCGGCAAGGGCGAACACGAATACGCTGTCCCGTTCTACGGCAAGCGCCGGCCGATCATGATCGATCTTATTTTCAAAGCGGACAAAGAGATCGAGTCCCGGTATACCTATGTAAAGCGCGCGAACAATTGCCTGGTTTCCGAGGTTTTTGTGCCGCGGCTCAATAAAGGCAAAGGGCTGTTTGTCTGGGTCAAGGTCGCTCCGCTGTATGACGAGAACGGCGTTATCGTCGGCGCTATCGAATCCGTGCGCGATATAACCGAACACAAGGAAGCGGAGGCCATCCTGCGGCAGGACCGGCAGGTATTCGAGCAGATGGTCAAGAGCAAGACCGAGGAATTACTGCGCGTTCAAAAGGAACTGGCGGATTCGAAGCATCTTTCGGAGATCGGAGCGCTTGCGGCCACCATCGCGCATGAACTGCGCAATCCGCTCGCCGCGATCAGGACTGCCGCATACAATATCCGCCGGAAAGCGGAGAACGTCAAACTGACGAGCCATCTCGATAATATCGACAAAAAAGTCCTCGAGAGCGACCAGATCATCAACAATCTTCTGTCGTATTCGCGCATCAAGACGCCTCATTTGGAACCGGTCAGGATCCACACGATCCTCGAGGAATGCCTGAAAGCCGCCGCGGACCGTTTCCCGAAATACAAGGTCGAGGTTCGCATGAAATGCACCTGCAAAAAGGACGACGTGATACGCGCCGATCCCGTGCATATGAAAGAGCTGTTCAATAATATCCTGAACAACGCGTATGAAGCGTTCGCCGAAAAGAAAGGCGTCATCAGCATCAAGGCGGATTATAAGCCGCGCAGCACGTATACCGTTTCATTCAGCGACACCGGCGGGGGGATCAGCCCGGATATCCTTGAAAAGATATCCCGGCCGTTCTTCACGACAAAATCAAAAGGCACGGGGCTCGGATTGACCGTATGCCATCAGCTGGTCGCCTTGCATAACGGCTCGATGCAGATCAAGAGCGATCCGGGTAAAGGCACCACGGTCATTGTTGTCATTCCGACGGGGGACGGGGGATGAGCGCGCGGATCCTGCTGGTCGATGATGATGAGGAGATCTGCGAGGAGATCGGCGGTCTTCTCAAAGATACGGGGTTCAAGGTCGCGTCCGTCCATGAAGGCCGCGCCGCGGTCAAGCTCCTCGATGAGAAGAAATTCGACCTTTTGATCCTCGACCTGAAGGTCCCCGGGATCCCGGGGATCGATATACTGCGCCATGTCAAAGGCAAACGCATGCCCCTCAAGGTCCTCGTGGTGACCGGCAAACCGGTGAAAGACATGTATGAGAACGACGATTCGGCCATACCCGACGATCCGGAGCAGTCGGAACTGCTTCATCTGGCAGACGGGTTTGTCGGCAAACCGTTCGACGTGGAAATATTGCTCGCCCGCATCAAGACGCTCCTCTAAAAAGGCATCGTGTATCCCCCCAGGTAGAAAAAAGTCAGTAAAAAGGAGAATCCCCCCATCGACGAAAACCGGGCCGTGTTTATAATATTATTGCGGGAGAAAAGATGAGTGCGCCGATGAGCCGGGCACGTTATGGGTTTGTTCCTTTATAATCCCGCCGAAAAAAGGATTGCACATGACTGCAAAGCGGATACTCGTGGTAGACGACGATGCCGAGTTCCTGCAGGAACTGCAGGAAACGCTCCATTTGAGCGGCTATGAGGTCGACTCTCTTGATAAGGCCAATTCAGTCGTGCGCTTCGCTGCCGATAAACATCCCGATCTTATCCTGCTGGACCTGAAGATGGCAGGTATGACGGGTTTTGAGGTCATCAAGGGCCTGCGCCGTACGCCGCAGACGTCGAAGATCCCCATCATAGCCATGTCCGGGTATTTCAGCGAGCGCCAGGACTGCACGCTCTTCGATTTTTTTCAGATCAAAAAATGCCTTGAAAAGCCGTTCCATCCGCTGGACGTCATATCCCATATCGAAAGCACATTAAAAGATGCCGCCATCTCGGCCTGAACCGCTTCCGTGCGCATATCCTGTCCGCCGCTTTGCCGCAGGGCTCTGCATGAATGACCTGACCAGGAGCTTTCTTAAAGGTTCGTTAAAGAATCTGATGAAGATGCTCGAAGCGGGGGCAGGGGCTTTGTTCCTGTTCAATCCGGACGCCGGGTCATTGGTGCTGGAATCTTTTCTGGGCGGCTCTGCCGACAGGGGGGGGCGGTTCTTCAGGCTCGTGCGCAGGCCCTGTATTTCCATTCCGCTGTTTGCCTCCGGGGAGTTTTTTGGTTTGATCAAGATCGGGACGCGGCCGGACGGAACCCCGTTCTCTGCGCAGGACCTGCGTTTTGCGAACGCATTGTGCGGGCATATATGCAGGATCGTCGAGGATCAGACGCGTTTTACCTGTCAACGCAGCGGCCTCGATCGCGCCATACAGGAGAAGAGCTCTCTTGAGAAATTCGCCGTTGTCGGCAGCCTTGCCGCCGGCATTGCGGGCAGGGTCAACAGTCCGCTTGACGGAGCGCTTCGGTACGCCGGCCTTGTCCGGGCTCACCTGGACAACGATGAGCGCCGTAAGGAATATCTTGCACTGATCAAACAGGGGCTTGAGCGCATAGCGGATATCACCGCATCGCTGGCAGGCTTGTACGGCCCTTCCTGCGGCTGTCCGGACCGTGAGGGATCCGTTGATATCCATCAACTGATCGATGAGGCGGTCGATGTTTTTTCTTCCTCATGCAAAGACACGATCAGGATCATTGTTCAGTATGACGGGCCGCTGCGGGTCAGGTCCGACCAGGCCGTGCGCCATGTTTTTACCAATATCATCAAGAACGCGATCGAGGCCATGCCGGACGGAGGGACGCTGACCATTTCTTCGGAGGTCAAGCAGGCGGGGCTGCGGATCGTTTTCCAGGATACCGGCAGCGGCATAACGGCCGAGCATCAGCGGAAGATCTTCGAGCCGTTCTTTACGACAAAGCCCGAAGGCGCGGGCAGCGGGTTCGGCCTGGCGTTGTGTAAGGATATCGTAGAACGTTATGGAGGACGCATCGGCGTAAAAAGCGCACCCGGACAGGGAAGCGCGTTTACGATCCTTTTCCCCAGGTCCATGCTCGCATAAAATAACAGGGGGTTTTATGTCACGAGGACGGGTGTTGATCGTCGACGACGATAAGGAATTCAGGGAGGAGCTGAGGGAAACACTTGACCTGTCCGGCTATGAAGTCATCGAGGTTGAGGACGCCCGCGTTGTGCAGGATACCGCCAGCCGCACGAGCCCCGACGTGATCGTCCTCGATCTGAAAATGGACGATATGAACGGGTTCGAAGTGGCGGAAGAGTTAAAGCGTTTTACCACGACCGTCGGCATTCCGGTCATCGCCATGACCGGTTTTTTCAGGGAAGACGAGCATGCGCCGCTTATGAACATCTGCGGGATCACCACATGCATCAAAAAACCCTTCAATCCGCTTGACGTCATCGCCGCGATCGAAGCGGCGATGCGCGGGCGCTGATCTCTTTTTTATTGCCTTAGAAATCCCGCCGCGATATAATAATCCATTATAATCTCAGAGGAGGGCGCATGGAACGCGAGAAGATCATTGTCGTTCAGGCAGGCCCGTATGTCAGCAAGACGATGAATGAAAGTCTCAAGGATTACGATGTTTATAACCTGGAATCATACGATAAGGCGCAGGAGCTGTACAAGAGCGGGAAATTTCATACGATCGTGACGGAACTCGATCCCAAAGAAGGCAATGCGATCGAAATGGTCACCAAGCTTCAGGCCCATGACATCGATGTCCCCATTATCGTGGTGACCACGCATGATTCAGTCCCGGTCGCGGTGGAGGCCATGAAAGCAGGGGCGTACGATTATATCACTACGCCGTTCAATCTTGACGAGCTGCAGCTCGTGGTCCAGCATGCGCTCGAGCGCAAACGGCTCAAGGAAGAGGTCAAGGAAAAGAGGCATTTCCAGGAAATGGCGATCATGGACGGCCTGACCATGATATATAACCGCGCGTATTTCGACGAATTGATCCGCAGGGAAGAGGACCGCGCGCGGCGGTATCCGCAGAAATTCTCGCTGCTCATGATCGATCTGGACGATTTCAAGAAATACAACGATTCCTACGGGCATCCTGCGGGGGACTCGATCCTGAAACATGTCGCCCAGCTTTTTCAAAGGACGATCCGTACCTCCGACTTTGTCGCCCGGTACGGCGGCGAGGAATTCGTCATCATTACCCCTCATACGGATAAGATCCACGCGTCGGTCCTTGCCTCGCGGCTGTTGTCGATGGTCAATAAATCCATCATCCAGGTCGACGAGAAGACGCCGCTTTCGGTGACGGTCAGCATAGGGCTTGCGACATTCGGCGACGACGCCTCTGCGAGGGATGCGCTTATCCAGAGCGCCGATAAAGCGCTGTATCAGGCAAAACAGCTGGGTAAGAACCGGGTATGTCTTTTTGGGACATGATCATTCGCCATCGATGACCGGAGACCGGCCTGCGGACGTTCTTTACCGGCAGTGGGATGCGGCCGGGGCAAAAGCCGCGCTTCTGCTCGTCCATGGTCTCGGCGGGCATGCGGGCAGGTGGGAGCCGCTTGCAGGGTACTTTTGCCCGCGGGCCGTCGCCTCGTATGCGCTGTGCCTCCGCGGCTTCGGCGACAGCCCGGGCGTCAAGGGGCATATTGATTCCTTCCGCACGTATCTCTCCGATATAGAAACCCTCGCCGGCATTATCAGCCATGAGCGTCCGCATTGTCCCATATTCCTGCTCGGTGAAAGCCTGGGCGGGCTTATCAGTTATCGTATGGCAGCGCGCGGGGGCGCGGCCTTCAGCGGATTGATCTGCCTGGCGCCTGCGTTCGCCGATACGCTGGAAATCGGCGCTTTGACGCGCTGTGCCATTTTTGTTTCGTCATTGTTCCGGCCGCAGACGCAATTCACCATGCCGTTCTCGTTATCGTCCTGCAGCAGGGACGAAGAGATGGTAAAGCTTTTTGAAGCTGATCCCCGGGAGCACCGGTTCGCAACCGGGAGGCTGCTTATTGAAACACTGTATGCGCAGCGCGCGGCGCGAAGGGATGCGGCCCGGGTGCGCATTCCCGTGCTTTTCTGCCTGAGCGGACGCGATGCGATCGTCAGCACCGATGCAAGCATGCGGGTCTTCGAAGCGCTTCAAACCCCGGATAAGGCGCTGAAGGTATATCCGGAGATGTATCACGCGCTTTCGATAGACCGCGGCAGGGAAGAGGTTTTTGAGGACATACATGCATGGATACGGGCGCATATGAACCGGGGGAACGGCGTATGAAATATATTCTTGCGATCGACCAGGGTACGACCGGCAGCAGGGCGGTGATCTATGACAATGCCGGAAGATGCGTCGTCAGCGCATACGAGGAGTTCAGGCAGTATTTCCCCGCGCCCGGATGGGTCGAGCATGATCCGCTGGAGATATGGCAGAGCGTCAGGAACTCGGTCAATAAAGTCGTGCGGCAGGTCCCGCGCTCGTCGATCCTTGCCGTCGGGATCACGAACCAGCGCGAAACCGCAGTGGTCTGGGACCGCGAAACGGGAAAGCCCGTCCACCGCGCGATCGTCTGGCAGTGCCGCAGGACCGCAGAAAGATGCCGGGCGCTGAAGAACAGGCCCGGGGAGAGCGCGTTTTTCAGGGAGCGGACCGGATTGCCGATCGACGCGTATTTTTCCGCGACGAAGATCGAATGGATCCTGAAGAACGTCAAAGGCGCTGCGCAAAAAGCCCGCTGCGGCAGGCTTTGCTTCGGAACGACCGACAGCTGGGTTTTGTGGAAATTGACCGGCGGCAGGTCCCATGCGACCGATTATACGAACGCATCCCGCACCATGCTTTTCAATATCGTCAGCCGCTCGTGGGATCGCGGCATCCTTAAGAAATTCGGCATTCCCGTTGATATGCTGCCGGAAGTCCGGCAATCCTCGGGCATATTCGGATATACGGATGAGTCAACAACCGCTTTGCCTGCCGGTATTCCCGTCGCCGGCATCGCCGGAGACCAGCAGGCGGCGTTGTTCGGCCAGGCGTGTTTCAGCCCGGGCACGATCAAGAACACCTACGGCACGGGCGCGTTCATGCTGTTGAACACGGGCGCCCGGCGCATCAGGTCGAAATACGGCCTCATCACGACACTTGCATGCGGCAGGGACGGAGGCCCGGTGTACGCGCTCGAGGGATCGATCTTTATCGCAGGGGCAGCGGTCCAGTGGCTGCGCGACGGACTGAAGATCATACGCACTGCGGCCGATTCCGAGCCGGCAGCCCGCTCGGTCCCCGATACCGGCGGCGTGTATTTTGTTCCCGCGCTTGTCGGCATGGGCGCGCCATACTGGGATCCCGGATGCCGGGGGACCATAACGGGTATTACGCGGGGAACGACCGCGGCTCATATCATCCGCGCAGGGCTTGAAGCGATCTGCTATCAGGCCCGGGATGTGCTTGAGGCAATGCGCCGCGATTCGGGGCTTGCGGTCAGCCGGTTGAAAGTCGACGGCGGCGCTGCGAAGAACGATTTTCTGCTCCAGTTCCAGGCGGATATCATTGGATTACGCGTGGTCCGGCCCGTCGTCATCGAGAGCACGTCGCTGGGCGCGGCATATCTGGCAGGCCTGGCAACAGGGTTCTGGAAGGATACGGCGGCGATCACGCGATGCTGGCGCAGGGATAAGGATTTCAGGCCGCGCATGGCGCGCGCCCGGGCCCGGTCTTTGTATGACGGGTGGCGCAGCGCGGTCGCCAGAACGTTGTCAAGCACACGAAAGGCCGCATGGTGAAAACGCGCGATGTGCTTATCATAGGGGGCGGGGTTACCGGCACGGCGATCGCGCGGGAATTGTCGCAGTACCGCTGCAGGGTCGTTCTGTGCGAAAAAGAAGAGGAACTCGCGTTCGGGGTCTCGAAGTCCAACAGCGGCATTATCCATCCGGGAACGCAGAACCCTCCGGGTTCATTGAAAGGCAGGTTGTGTGTCGAGGGTAATGCGTTGACACGGGTTATCGCGCGCGAGCTCGGCGTGGATTTCAAGCAGGTCGGCGAATTGATCGTCGCGTTCGGGCAGAACGATATGCTCCGCCTTGAGCAGATACGCAAAGACGCCGAGGCGCTCGGGGTCAAGGGTTTGCGCATGGTCGATCGTACGTGGCTGCGGGCGCATGAGCCGAACCTGAACCCCGATATTCCCGCCGCATTGTACGCTCCCAGCGCCGGGATCATCAGCCCGTACCGGTGGGTGTATGATCTTGCGCAGAACGCGATGCAGAACGGGGTTGAAATATTGACGCAGACGCGGGTGTCGGGTATTGCGCGCACCGGGGATGGGCATGAGCGGCCCGGTTTTCGCGTTATGACCGATACGCAGGAATTCGCGGCGCGGTTCGTGGTCAATTGCGCGGGGTTGTTCGCGGATGAGGTCGCCCGCATGGCAGGGATCGTTGATCTTTCCATAAAGCCGCGCAAGGGAGAGGAGTTCATCCTCGACAGGAAAAAGGAGCATTTGACCAACCATCTCATTTTCCCGCTGCCGACGCCGACGTCGAAAGGCGTGCTCATGATCAAGACGTCCGACGGAAATCCGATGATCGGACCGTCCGCGCAGGACGTCGATGACAAAGACGATCTTTCGACGACCGCGGAAGGGCTGCGCAAGGTCCTGGCGGACGCGCGCAGGCTTGTCCCTTCGGTGAACGAACGGGATATCATCGCGTATTTCGCGGGCCTGCGTCCCGCGGCGGGTGACGATTTTATCATACGCCATGAGGATGCGGCGCCGGGCATGGTCACGGTGGCCGGCATCCAGTCCCCTGGTTTGACGTGCGCGCCGGCGATCGCCCGGATGGTCGGGCGGATATTGAAAGAGCGGGGTTTGAGCCTGCGAAGGAAAATGTTCTTCCGCAGGTATCGCAGAGAGATGAACCATTTATTCTCCATTCCGCTGCCGAAAGCAGAGCGGCTTGTGCGCAAGGACCGGGCGTACGGCGACATCGTCTGCCGCTGCGAAATGGTTTCCGCCAAAGAGGTGTCGGATGCGATCGCGCAGGGCGCGACCACCATGGACGGGATCAAGTTCAGGACGCGCGCGCAGGCAGGCAGGTGCCACGGAAGCTTTTGCACTGCGCGGGTGATGAAGATGCTCGCGCAGGAGACCGGCAAAAAGGTCACGGAGGTCACCAAGCGCGGGAAAGGTTCGGAGATAGTGCTCAGGGATACGGCGGATGATTAAGAAAGACCTGGTCATCGTCGGCGGCGGGCCTGCCGGCATGGCAGCGGCGCTCGCCGCGCATGAGGCGGGCGTGCGGGATATACTGCTTCTGGAGCGGGACCAGTATCTCGGAGGGATCCTGAATCAATGCATCCATACCGGATTCGGCATATACCATTTCAAAGAGCTTTTGACCGGGCCCGAATACGCGGGCAGGTTCATCTCTGCCGTCGAGCGAACGCGCGCCATTGACGTGAGCCTCAGGTCGTTCGTGGTCAAATTGACGCCGGACCGGGTGCTGACGTTCCTGAGGCCCGGCAGGATGGAGACCGTTCGGGCACGGGCGCTCGTCATGGCAACGGGCTGCCGCGAGCGCACGCGGGAGATGATCCATATACCCGGCACCCGGCCGGCAGGGATCTTTTCAGCGGGACTTGCGCAGAAGCTTATCAACATCGAAGGGTTGATCCCGGGCAGGGAAGCGGTCATCATCGGTTCCGGGGACATCGGGTTGATCATGGCGCGCAGGCTGACGCTGGAGGGCGCGAAGGTGAAGGCGGTCATCGAGATCCAGAAAGCGAGCCGCGGCCTTATGCGCAATGTCGTGCAGTGCGTGCAGGATTTCGATATTCCGATGTACTTCAATCACCGGATATCGCGTATCTGCGGGTCCCGCAGGGTTGAAAAGGTAGCGGTGGTGCGCGTGGACGAACAGGGCAATGACGTGGCTGGATCCGGTTTCGAGATCGGGTGTGATACGATCCTGGTGTCGGTGGGATTGATACCCGAGAACGAGCTTATCGAGATGGCAGGAGCCGGGATCGAGCCTGCGACGAACGCGCCTGTGTCGAGCGCGTTGAACACCACGTCTATCCCCGGCGTGTTCGCGTGCGGGAATTGTTACCGCGTGTATGATCTTGTCGATTCAGTGACCAAAGATGCGCAGGAATGCGGCCGGATGGCTGCGCAATTTCTCAAGGCATCATGAAAAAAGAATTGATCTGCATAGAATGCCCGAAAGGGTGTACAATGGCCGTTGAGGTCGAGAACGGCAAAGCGGCCCGTGTCAGCGGCAACATGTGCCCGAAAGGGGCTGAGTATGCGGCTGCTGAGATCGAGGATCCCCGGCGCATATTGACCGCAACGGTTCTATGCGAAGGGCTTGATATCCGCATGCTGCCGGTCAGGACCGATACGCCCATTTCGAAGACAGTGATCATGCAGGCAATGGATGCGGTCAGGAAGATCAGGGTGGATCGCCCGGTCAGGGCAGGCGACGTCATCGCAGATGACTTTTTCAACGCCCGCCTCATCGCCACCCGCACTACCAAATACCAAGACGCTTTAGCTATATAGATGCGGGACAATGGTTTACAATTTAATTCTTTTTGATCATATTGAGACCAAAATATCACGCGGGTGGAATTAAATTGTAAGTTATTGTGGTGTAATCGGTTATCTAAAGCGTCTTCTTCAGAGGAGGAAGTATGGCTCGCATATTCAACGATATCACGCAGACAGTTGGTAATACTCCGCTGGTCAGGCTGAACCGCATTGTCGAGGGGGCGTATGCGGCTGTTCTGGTCAAGGTCGAATCTTTCAATCCGGTGTCGAGCATCAAGGACCGCGTCGGCATCGCGCTCGTCGAAGACGCACGTCAGCGCGGGGTGTTGAAGCCCGGGTCCGTCATCATCGAGCCGACGAGCGGCAACACCGGCATTGCCCTGGCGTGCGCCGCTGCGGCAAAGGGGTACCGTTTGATCCTGACCATGCCCGACACTATGTCGATAGAGCGGCGTCAGCTCCTGGCTGCATTCGGCGCCGAGATCGTCCTGACCCCCGGGGGCGAAGGCATGAACGGCGCGATCAAGACCGCAGAATCGCTTGCCGGTTCCATCCCGAATGCGGTCATGATGCGCCAGTTCGAGAACCCGGCGAATCCCCGCATACACCGGGATACGACCGGACCTGAGATATGGAAGGATTCAGGCGGCAGGATCGATTTTCTGGTCGCAGGCGTGGGCACCGGCGGCACCATTACCGGAGCCGGGTCGATGCTCAAGAAGAAGAAAAAGTCATTGAAGGTCATCGCGGTCGAGCCTGACGCGTGCCCGGTTCTCTCGGGCGGGAAATCAGGGCCGCATCATATCCAGGGCATCGGCGCCGGTTTTATCCCGAAGGCGCTCGACCGGAGCATCATCGACGAGGTCATCCGCGTAACGGACGGCGACGCGGCGGAAACGAGCCGCAGGCTCGCAGAGTCCGAGGGGATCCTCGCCGGTATTTCGGGCGGCGCCGCTCTGTGGGCAGGGCTTCAGGTCGCCGGGCGCATAGAGAACAAAGGCAAGACCGTTGTCGTCATACTGCCTGACAGCGGGGAACGGTATCTTTCAACAGGGTTGTTCAAAGACTGAAGGAGCTTGTTCATGGCCAAAGAAAAAATTTCCGCATATGATATCCTGGCGCGCGTGCGCCAGGTCAAGCCCGTCGTGCATCATATGACCAACTGGGTCACGATCTACGATTGCGCGCATATCGTCAAGGTTCTCGGCGCGTCCCCGGTCATGGCGCATGCGCCCGAAGAGGCGGCTGAAATGACGCTTATTGCCGGAAGCCTTGTTTTGAATATCGGCACGCTCACCACCGGCATGATCGAGGCCATGAAGATATCGGCGCGGACCGCCAACGAAAAAGGCACCCCGGTCGTCCTCGACGCCTGCGGCGCGGGCGCCACGTCGTTCCGCGACCGCAAGAGCTTCGAGCTGCTGCAGGCCGCGCATATCGATATCCTCAAAGGCAATGCGTCGGAGATCGCGCGTTTGTGCGGCGAGGCCGTCAGGACAAAGGGGGTCGACGCGGCAAAGGTCGCAAAGGACATGGCCGTGCTTGCGGGCCAGTTCGCCCGCAGGTATAAGTGCGTGGTCGTGGTCACCGGTCCCGAGGACATCGTGACCGACGGAGAAAAAGGATGGATCGTCAAAAACGGCCATCCGATGATGGGCAATATCGTGGGCTTCGGCTGTATGGCCGCATCGGTCATCGGCGCGTTCGCGGCGGTCGAGCAGGATCTTCTCAAGGCGGCGGCAGCAGGATTGGCATGCTTCGAGATCGCGGCCCAGGCGGCGGCGAAGTCGGCAAAGGGGCCGGGCACGTTCAAGGAAAAGTTTTTCGACAGCGCGTATCTTCTGGATAAGAAGACGGTCAGCCGCATGCAGAAGATCGAGCCGTTGAAACGCACACGGGGATCACGGTGACGAAAAAAGACGTCCTGGGGGCCTTGCTCGAGCATGACCCCGCAGCGATACGCCGTTTGTTCGCTGACGCCGACCGCATGCGGCAACAGCGCGTCGGCAACGCGGTCCATCTGCGCGGCCTTATCGAGTTCTCGAATTACTGCAGGCAGGATTGCCGGTATTGCGGCCTGCGCAGGAGCAACCGCAGGGTCCTGCGGTATCGCATGGCGTACGGGCAGATATTCGACGCCTGTAAAAGAGCCGGGGATCAGGGTTTGAGGACGATCGTCCTGCAGTCCGGAGAGGATCGTCATTACCGGATCAGGGACCTGTGTGCTTTGATCGAGGATATCAAAAAGTTCGATGTGGCGGTCACTCTGTCTATCGGAGAATTGACCTTCTCCCAATATAAGCAATTAAAGGCCGCCGGCGCGGACCGGTATTTATTGAGGTTCGAAACTTCGGATCCGAAACTGTATGCGTCCCTGCGGCCGGGCCGCACGCTTTCTGCGCGGCTGCGTTGTCTTGCCTGGTTGGACAAGCTCGGCTATGAGGTCGGCTCAGGCATTATGACCGGTCTGCCGGGCCAGACTGCAGGCAGTATCGCGGATGACATATGCCTGTTCAAGGACCTGGACCTGGATATGATCGGTATCGGGCCGTTCATCCCGCATCCGCATACGCCGCTGGCCAGCGCCGCGCCGGGGTCTCTCGGACTGGCGCTCAAGGCAGTGGCATTGACCCGGCTGATGACCGGGGATACGAATATCCCCGCAACGACAGCGGTCGGGACCATCGATTCCCGCGGCAGGCAAAAGGCGCTGGGCTGCGGGGCCAATGTGCTTATGCCCAATATCACCCCTGCGCAATACCGCAGGTCATACGAAATATATCCCGATAAAATATGCATCGCCGAGCAGGCGTTCGTCCGGGGCGGATCTGTCGAACGCATGATGCGCAGGCTCGGCCGCACGATCGCCGCAGGGCAGGGGTTCAGGCGGAGGAGGCGATGAAAAAGAAAGTTCTCGTCGCTATGTCCGGAGGGCTTGATTCGTCTGTGGCCGCGTACCTGTTGTTGCGCAAAGGATATGATGTCGCAGGCATTACCATGTGCCTGGGCCTTCATCACGCCGCCGGCGCCAAAAAACGGACCGAGGATATTGGCGCGATCGCCGACGCGCGCCGGGTCTGCCGGATGCTCGGCGTCGCGCATTATATCATGGATTGCAGAGCGCTCCTGCGCAGGGAAGTCATCGACGATTTCGTTGCAGAATATGCCGCGGGCCGCACGCCGAATCCCTGCGTCCGATGCAACCGGTATCTCAAATTCGGCGCGCTCCTCCGGCAGGCCCATGCGCTTGGTTTCCCGTATCTGGCAACCGGCCATTACGCAATGCACGGGACGTATCAACAACAGCCGGTGCTCAGGCGGCCGAAAGACCTGCACAAGGATCAGACATATTTTCTGTACGGCATCCCGAAGCAGGCATTGCGCAGGGTCATATTTCCCCTCGGACGCCTTACCAGAGACGAAGTGCTGCATATTGCGCGCGCGGCGCGCCTGCCCGCGGCGGATAAGCCGCAAAGCCAGGATATCTGTTTTATACCGGGCAAGGATTATGCGCGGTTCCTCGCGTCCGAAGGTTACCGGAGCACGCCCGGCGATATTACTGACGATCGCGGCGTCATCCTCGGAAAGCATAAGGGCATTATCCATTATACGATAGGCCAGCGCGGCGGGTTAGGCATCGGTTCTTCCGAGCCACTGTATGTCAGGGATATCGATGCGCTTCGTAACAGGCTCGTCGTGTGCGGCCGGAAAGGCCTTGCAGCCGGCGGATTGACCGCCGGGCACGTGAATCTGCACGTACACAAGCTTCCGGCCAGGGTGTCGGTCAAGATCCGCTACGGCCATGCGGCAGTGCCGGCACGGGCGCGTGTGCGCAACGGAAACCTTACGGTGATGTTCGACCGGGCGCAGGATGCCGTGACACCGGGGCAGTCGGCGGTCTTGTATGACCGCGGCGCGCTGCTGGGCGGAGGGGTCATCGAACGCGTTATTCGGACGGGCGGTCATAACCGCACAAAAAGGAGGCAGGCATGATAGGATGGCTTTTTTTAGCGCTGGTCGTTGCGTTCGGGTTGTGGCTGGCAAGTTCGTATAATCATCTCATCGCGCTCAAGAACGAGGTCCTGAACGGCTGGAAGCAGATCGACGTGCAGTTGAAGCGCCGGTACGACCTTATCCCGAACCTCGTCGAGACCGTCAAGGGCGTCATGAAATTCGAACAGGATACGCTGA
>JAGOOP010000015.1 GCA_017992455.1 Candidatus Omnitrophota bacterium
GTCCTCATCAAAGAGACCGCGCTCATGCATTATAACCTCGGCGTGTTCTATACGAAGAACAAGGAATATTCGCGCGCGATCGCCGAGTTCGAGAAGACCGCCGAGCTGAATCCCAATGACGCGGCCGCGCAGTATAACCTCGGCTTTATTTACGCGGAGTACCTGGTGAACCGGCCCAAGGCGCTTGAGCATTTCAGGAAATTCCTTTCGCTTGTCAAGAGCGACGATAAGGACGTGGATTGGGTGAAGAAGTATATTCTTACCTGGCAGACCTGGGAAGGGAAGAAACCGATCGATTAGGGTTGGAGAACAAAATCTAAAAGGAGGAAGGGATGAAAAGGGTTGGGATAGCTGCTCTGGGGTTGTGTTTTATTCTGGTAAGCGGTGCCGATGCGCATGCATGGTTCTGGGAGAAAAAAGATGAAACTGCCGCTCCCGCGGTAAAAGAGCAGAAGTCACAGAAGGCCCCGAAGGCCCAAAAGGCCCAGCCGGCAGCTCCTGCAGCGCAAAAGCTCGATAAGGCGCTTGAAAAGGAATTGAAGGACAAGCGCGTCGTCGTTGCCCAGAAGATGTCCCTGCTCAATAACACCGAATGGCAGATCGAACTGTCCCCGCTTTCCGGCAAGGGCAAAAAAGAGACGGATACCGTGACCTTCAGGAACAATCAGGTATCGCTTGCCAATTACGGAAAGAAGGGCTTTCCGTCGACGAATATCACCCTGACCGTTCAGCCTGACGGAAGCATGATCTGGGAGACCATGCAGACGTCGGAAAAGAGCGGTATCTGTTTCTGGCGCGGCGAATTGGATAAGGCGATGACCGTGATGCGCGGGGTATTGAGCCACAAGATAGACGACAGGACAAAGCAGGATTATTCTTTTACAAGCACGTCGCGCAGGACATTGCCGGCAGGCCAATAAAATATGTATGAAGCATACTGGGGGCTGAAAGAGAAGCCGTTCGAGAACACCCCGGACCCGCGGTTCTTCTATTATTCGCAGCAGCACAAGGAGGCCGTGGCGCGGATGCTCTATGTCGTGCGCGAGCACAAGGGCGCGGCGCTCTTTACCGGCGACTACGGCTGCGGCAAGACGCTTCTGACCCGGGTCCTCTGGAACGAGCTCCAGCAGGAGAACCGGTACCAGTCCGTGTTCATCCTCAACCCGAGACTTTCAAGTCTCGAGTTCATACAGGAGATCGTGCATCAGCTCGGCGGAACTGATTCTTCAAAAGACAATAAGATCGACCTGTTCCATACGCTGCACAAGATACTGTATTCCAACCATACCGCAGGCAAGCACAGCGTCATCATCATAGACGAGGCTCAGGCCATAACCAATAAGGATACCTTTGAAGAGATCCGCCTGCTTCTTAATTTCCAGCTCGATAACGCGTTCCTGTTGACGATCATCCTCCTCGGCCAGCCGGAGCTCAAGTATACCGTCATGTCCCTGCCCCAGTTCATGCACCGCATGGCGGTCCGGTTCCATCTCAAGGCGTTCAACGAGACCGAAACGACGGAATATATCGAGCACCGTTTGCAGGTGAGCGGCGCTGCCCGGCAGTTGTTCGAGCCGGAGGCGTATAAGGAAGTGCACCTGTGTTCCGGCGGCATCCCGCGCAGGATCAATACGGTCTGCGATCTTGCCCTCCTGGTCGGCTTCGGCAATAATCTTGCCGTGATCGACCGGCAGACGGTAACGAAGATCAACGAAGACCTTGAATCGTCCGATTTCGACGTGAAATACATGGATTCGAGATCGAATCCGCCGTCTGTTGCGGATAATATCGACAAGAGCACTGCTGCGTAAAATGCTGAGCATACTGCAGATCCTCAAAAAGTATCAGGACGAAAAACAAAAGCTCAAAGACCAGGGCGCGTCTTCGGGGGCGGGTGCCGGACAATCCGGGCCGGACGGAAGCGGACCGGCGGGACTGTCTTTGTCCGCCGATGCTGCGGTGAGCGTTTTTAACGCGGTGAACCGCGAGATCGAGGACGAGCGCCTCAGCCGCGTGCGCGAGTTTTACAGCACCGCGCTGGATTGGGCGCGCCGGATCTATTCGCTGGAACTCAAGACGCAGGCAGAGTTCAGGTCGCAGTTCGTGCCGTTCGCCCAGCAGGCGGTCGGCGTTTATAACCTGAATGACAAAAATTTCCTGTTCCAGTGCCTGCACGATTACGAAAAGATCGACGATTATATCTACTGCCATGCGGTCAATGTGGCGTTCATGTCCGTGGAACTGGGCAGGGGAATGAATTATACGCCGGCGCGGCTTACGGAATTGTTCTGCGCGGCGTTCATGCACGATATCGGCATCATGCCGTTTATCGATCTTGTCCGTAAACCGGGCGTTCTGGCTCCGGAGGAATATGCCAGGATCAAGGAGCATCCGCTCAAAGGACTTGAGATCCTCAACCAGCTCGGCGGAGAATTTTCTCCGGGCATGATCGAGGCGATCACCCAGGAGCACGAACGGACGGACGGTTCCGGATATCCCAAGGGTTTGCGCGAGGGCAATATCGGCGAGTTCGCGCAGATCGTGTGCCTCGCGGACGTGTACGAGGCGTTGACGCATTCCCGGCCGCACCGCAAGCGCCTTTCGCCTCCCAAGGCCGTCAACGAGATACTGGACAGGAAGAATATATTCAGCGTCAGAGCGCTGAAGATGCTGCTTGAGCGCATCGGCATATTCCCCGTCGGGACATGGGTGCGCCTCAATACCAAGGAAACGGGTATTGTTTTCAAGCATAATCACGGCCTTCCGCTGCGGCCTGCGGTACAGGTGCTGTTCGCCGAGAACGGCGCCAAACTTTTGCAGCCGAAGCTGGTAGACCTGGCAAGCAACCTGTTGATCTCTATAGAAGAGTGTCTGGAGAACCAATATAACCCGAGGTAATCTCTGCGATGGCTATGTCGATAAAATTCTGGTTCCGCTGGGCAGTCGTGGCCCTGGTTGCAGGGGCTGTTGCATATACCGGTCTTATGTTCCGGCGGCAGGATGCGGTCAAGCTGCAGTTGAACCAGCTTCTCCAGCAGGCGATCGAGGAGAAAGAACAGCTTCAGTCCACGATCTCAGCGATGGAGTATCAGATCAGGGAGCGGGAGGCGCGGTTGAACGAGCTTTCGGACGTGCAATCGATCCGGCAGTCCCTGACCCAGGCGCAGGCGACGATCGAGAACATCAATCAGGAGCTTGAACGGGTTAACCGCGAGCGTATCGCTTTGCAGAATTCAAGCCTGTCGTCGACGAGCCGCCTTCAGAACACGACGAAGGAATATATGAAAGCGCTCGACGATCTGAAGAAAGCGCGCGAAGAAGCCGCGCGCCTCGCAAAGGAGCAGAGCCCGGATAAGCGAAAGATCGACGAAAGCAGCCGCTTGCTCCAGGCAAAGACGGACGAGCTTGCAAAGGTCAAGGCGGACTTTGCAAAACAGCAGAAATCCTATGACGAACTGGTCGCAGCGAACAAAGACCTTGAAAAAAGGGTCAAGACGCTCGAATCGGAAAAAACATCCCTGGCTGACCGGATGCGGCAGCTTGACATCGATGTCGAAAAACAGGGCTCTCCGTTAAAGGCTCTGCGCGATTCGGTCGAAGAGCTCAAAACGCAGTTGTCCCGCAAGGAAAGCCAGGTCAAGGCGCTGCAATCAGAGCTGGCAAAAGCGGATGAAGAAGCGGCTGTTTTGCGCAGCAGGGCGGGTCGCGCCGCTTCCCAGCAGGTTTCTTCCCAGGACGCGCAGTTGAAGGCGCAGTTAAGCGAGCTGATCGGCCAGCTCAATGCGGCCCGCGAGGAAATGGCTGCGTTGAAGAAGGCTCCGGGCACATCCGGTTCTGCGGAGCAGGACCGCAAGCTTTCCGATATTCTCGTTAAAAAAGAGATAGAGCTTGAATCGACGAGGCGAAAGGCGCGCGACGCAGAGGATAAGATCATGTCCCTGGAATCGCAAATAAGGAATCTCGAAAACACCCTTGCGGTGCGCCAGCAGACACAGGAGCGGATCCGCGAGCTTGAGAGCGAGCGTCTGGCGCTTGAGTCAAAGCTTCTCGACGCGCAGGGCGCATTGGGAAAGAAGTCGGAACTTTCCCAGAATCTCCAGCAGAACGTCGATTACCTGAACCAGCAGCTTGCGCTCAGGGATAAAGAGAAGGCCGACCTGCAGGCAAAATTAGCCGGCCTCGATTCAGTCACGAAGCAGGACCTTGAAAAAGAACGCAGCCGCTATGCGGAGGTCAACACGCTGTATAACAGTTTGAAGACCCAGATCGCGCAGTTTTCCCAGGCTCTCGACGCCAAAACGGCAGAGCTCGAACAGCGCAACAAGGACGTGTATTCGCTCAGGGAGGAGTTGACCGGGCTGAAATCCAAAGTTATGATAATGGAGAACGAACTGACCGAGGCGCGCGACCGCCAGAGAAAGACGCTCGACGACCTCATCGCCGCAGTCAGGTTGAATTCGATCCTTCAGGACCGGATCGCCGGCGGCGCGTCAGTGCCGTATGCGGATCTGGACGATAAACAGAGAGCGGAAGAGCTCAGGAAAAAGATCGAAGTGATCCTGGTGCCTCCGGCAAAACAATAAGGTATGGTGAAAAGAACGGCGTTCATATGCATAATGTTCATCCTTGCCCAGGCGGCGGCGCACGCGCAGACCGCAGACGACCTCGCGCGCGAGTATTACAAAAAAGGCAACCTCTTGTATCAGCAGGGCAGATTCAAGGAAGCGCAGGACGAATATAATAAGGCCATGGAGGTGCTCAAGAACCGCGACGCATCCGCCGCGGCCGAAGCCCCTGCTCCTGCGGCCCCCGGGCCTGCTGCTGCCGTCCCTGCAGCGCCGATGGCGAGTGCGACGGAATATGTGATCGGCGATGACGATGTACTCCATATCTCGGTGTGGCAGAACGAGGACCTTAACCTGGAGGCTGTTGTCAGGCCTGACGGCAAGATATCCTTTCCGTTGATCGGGGATGTCGCGGCGCGCGGCATGACCATCACCCATCTCGACGAGGAACTGACGAGGCGCCTGAGCGAATATGTGCGCGCGCCTGAAGTCTCGATATCGCTTCGCAAGATCGGCGGCAGCAAGGTGATCCTGCTCGGCGAAATATCAAAGCCGGGCGTGTATTCTATGGCCGGACAGAAAACGATCCTTGAGGCCGTGGGCCTCGCAGGAGGGTTCACGCGGGACGCAGTTGCATCGAGTATCGTCCTCATCCGCGGCGGCCTCGCCAATCCGAGCGCCCAGCGGATCAATCTGACCAGGGCGTTGAAGGGCAGGGATTTCCTCCGCCAGAACATCGTCCTGCAGGCCGAAGACGTGGTCTTCGTGCCCAAGAAATTCATCGCCGACGTCAACTACTTTCTCGGCCTGATCGTCGATCCGCTTTCCAAAGGCGCGTATATCAAGGATCAGTACCGCGGCGACTGGTAGCCCGGCGATGATACCTCCCGTGGTGAAGACAGGTGTCCGCAAAGCGAGCGCAGTTTTTTCCTTCATCATTTTTTGTTCCATTTTCATGCCATTGGCCGCGCGAGGCCAGGCTATCCCTCCCGCAGACCAACCCGGGGCACAGGGAAGCCGTTTTCAGTCTGAAGCAGAGCAGGAAAAGAAACGGTTAGAAAAGAAACAAGCCCAAAAGCCCCGGATCGAGATCGAAAAAGATACAACAAAACCTTCCGAAGAACCCGGCCCGTCATTTCTCCTGAAAAATGTGAAAATCTCAGGCGCTACTGTTTTTCAGCTAAGAGATTTTCAGCCCGCCTACCAGCGGTATATCGGCACATCGGTTACTTTTAAGGATCTAGAGGATATTGCAGCTGCGATAAAAGCCTTGTACAAGAAAAAAGGGTATCTGTCTACAGACGCCTATATCCCCGAACAGGATATCGCGCACGGTGAAGTCGAGATAAGGGTGGTCGAAGGGAAACTGGGGGATGTCAGGGTCGAGGGAAATAAATGGTTTGACGCTTCGCTTCTGAAAAAATACATACACATAAAAAAAAATGAGCTGTTGAATATTTTTAAGCTGCAGCGGGATATGCTGCGGCTTAATCAGAACCCTGACCTGGAAGTCACCGCGGTCGTGTCGCCGGGTAAAGCGCAGGCGACCACAGATATCGTGTTAAAGGTCAAAGACAGCGTCCCCTATCATGCCGGGATAAATTTCGACAACCAGGGCACGCGCCTCGTGGGCAGATCCAGGACATCCGCTGTCCTTCGGGGCACGAATGTAACCGGTTGGAACGATTCGCTGTCCGTTCACTCGCTTGTGTCAAAGGATTCCCGCGGAGAATTTATCAGTTATTCCTTGCCCATAGGGACGTGCGGCACAAAAGCGGGGATCGATCTGACGTTCTTTGATATGAGACTGGGACGTGAATACAGGGACCTGGGTATAACAGGCACTACGCGCATGATGACCCCGCATGTTTCCCGCGAGCTCTATCTGTCAGAGGATTATCAGGCGTATGCGGACGCAGGCATTGATATCAAATCGATCGAGAAAAGAACCGCCGGAGAGTTGAGCACTAACGATGAGATCCGTATGCTTTACGCCGCGTTCGACATGGCAAAGATTGATCGTTTCTGGAGCGGCGGCCAGACTGTTTTTTCGCCCCGTATCTCTGTGAGCACAAAACATTTTTTAGGAGCGTCATCCCGGAACCATCCCTCAGCCAGCAGGTCAGGCACGGGCGGTTTTTTTGTCAAATATGAGCAATCGATCAGACGCACGCAAAGAATCCTGTTCAACAGCGTTATTACTGCGCGTTCTCAATTTCAAATTGCGTCGCATACGCTGCCATCTTCGGAGCAGATCCAGTTGGGGGGAGCCAATTCAGTCAGGGGTTATCCTGAAGGGGAATACCTGGCAGATACGGGAGGGACGCTCAATGGCGAGTGGGCTTTTCCGCGCATCATAAAACCGATACAAAAATATGGGTACCCTGTCGTATTCGTCGATATGGCATCAGGCAAGCTGAAAAAGACAGGCGAAGGTGAAAGATCGAACAGATTCCTGATGGGGGCGGGGGCCGGTATCCGGGTCCAGGTCGACCGATACTTTTTTCTCCGAATGGATTGGGCCAAGCGCCTGGGAGACAGGCCCACGCAGGGCCAGGGCCCGTCAACGTTCTATATAACCGCGCAGTGCGAGATGTAAAAACGGGGTGCTAATAACGGGGTCAGAATTATTTATTTGCTGCAGCATGCTTAGCTAACAAATAAATAATTCTGACCCCGTTATTAGCCTTGAACCGTTCCCATTACTTTCCTGTTGCCGTCATATATAATATATGATATACTTAATATGGATCCAAATCGATGACATAATGAAGTATAATTAACCGAAACGGCAATCTCGCGGTAACGCGGGGGCGCAAAGCAGTGCGGCCTTATGAAGTGCGAGGCTCGGCAAGCTACCGAAGTTAGTTTTGCGCTGACCAGGTTTCGACTGGTTTTTTTTATTTATCGGGCCATTATGCGCATAAAAACAATACGCGTATTCTGCTTGATCCTGTGCCTGCTCTCCTGGACTCCTTCAGGCGGGCTGTTTGCGTTACCGCAGGGAGAGATCGTCGAAAGCGGCTCTGCCGTTTTCGAAAGGCCTGATCCCGCGACCACCAATAATATCCCCACCCTGAACATCATCGTTGATGATAAATCCGTAATTAATTTTAATTCGTTCAATATAGCGCAAAACGAGGCTGTGTATTTTATCCAACCTTCCGCATCCGCGAGTGTCCTGAGCAGGGTAACAGGCGCGGGTGCCAGCGAAATAGCCGGCATCTTGTCCGCGAACGGAACGCTCTTTTTTGTGAATCAGAACGGCATCCGTTTTACGCCTTCCGCGCAGGTCAATGTCAACAGCCTTATCGCATCGACTTTGGACATCTCCACGAACAATTTCATAAACGGCAACTATATCCTTGAGCATTCTCTCGACGGCGTTTTTTCGCATATCCTCAATGAAGGCAGGATAACCGGCAATAATATAGCGTTAGTGGCAAGCGGGGTGCATAATGCCGGTGTGATAGCGGCACGCGCGGGAACAACGCATCTTGCTTCAGGCGATAAGGTAACCGTGAGCTTTGATCAGAAAGGCCTTATCCAGGTCGAGATCAATACACAGACCAGCGGCCAGGTCGTTGATCTGCAGGGTAATTCCGTAAAAGACGCGGTGGCGAATTCAGGCACGATCGAGGCAAAAGAAGTCGTTATGAATACGCAAACAGCTGCCAATATATTCGAAAACGCGGTCAATCAGACAGGCATTGTAAAGGCAACAGCCATAACGCAAGAGGGCGGAGTTATTCGGATCCGTGCCAATCGTAATATCCAGGTTTCCGGTACGCTGGAAGCGGCTGCTGGCGGCGTAACAGTAGCTTCCGGAGAATCTATAGCAGTTAAATCTCAGCTTAATACCCTTGGCACTACTAACATTATGGCGGACAAGGATATAGATGTCAGCGCAAATATCGAAACAGTTAACGGGGATCTGGCTTTGATCGCAGACGCCGATCTGAACGGGGAAGGTTCTTTCAGGCAGGCAAGCGAAACATTAATTTCTACGATCAATTACGGAGATATTATAATCCAATCTTCAGGTGAAAGCACTCTTGCTAATATCATGGCAGCAGGGGATCTGATATTAAAACAGGGTGGATCAGCTGCAATATTCACTCAGCATCCTGGTTCGCACATCTCGACTGCCGGTTCTCTGTCAATAGGCCAGGGCGTCACGCTCAATGCGGCAAATACCCATTACAGCATTGGCAAGAATCTGATCAATGCAGGAAGTTTTGATCCGCAGGATTCATTGGTTGAGCTGGTATCTGACCTGCCGGCAATCATCCAGGGTTCTATTACCTTCAATGATTTCAAGGTGATTGTGCCGGGAAAGAAAGTCATTGTTACTGCAGGGGATATGATCACTATCGAAGGCATATTGACATTACAGGGTTCTTATGGCGATTTGTTGACTATTGTTTCGACTGAACCGGGTATTCAATGGAAGATATTGCCGCTTGGAGGAACAGATATCGCATATTCACAAATAGGCGACTGTTTTAATGCACGCGGGCCTCCGCTTGCGGCCGTTCATTCAAATTCTCTTGGGAATAACTCCAACGTTTTGATGAATTCCTATTGGACAGGCCAAGGTGTAAGCAATAATTGGTCTGATCCTGATAACTGGGATTCAGGCATTGTTCCTGCCCAATATGATACCGTGCTGTTCGACGGTATTACTGGTTTATATCCCTTTAATAATTCCTTTATTGACCGTGATTTTAGCGGCACGATCGCCGATCTGGTCATCGACGGCTATACCGGCATTGTAACTCTTGGCCGCGATATTACCGTTACCCGGGATATAACCCTTGCGAGCGGCACGTTAAAAGCGCAGAATCACACGATCTCAGTCGGCGGCGATTGGCTGCATCAGGGCGGAGATTTTCAGTCAGGTACTTCTACCGTCGTATTCTATGACGCTGCACAGCCATCATTCATTTCCGGTAATAGCACATTTTATAACTTTACCAGCACTACTCCTTCCAAGGTCATTTACTTTGAGGCAGGCACAACAACCACGATCACAGGCACAATAAAGCTCCAGGGTTCTTACGCCCGGCACGTACGGCTCCTTTCCAGCGAACAGGGCAAACAATGGTATATGGACCCGCAGGGCGCCAGGGATATAACCTATACCTGGGTCGAGGATTCTTACAATCTTGACACCGCTATCGTTGTTATGCTTGAGTCTACGAATCGCGGCAATTGCTTTAACTGGGACCCGACAGCAACCTGGACAGGCAATATAAGCAATTTGTGGTCTGTAGCAGGCAACTGGGTAGGATTAGGCGGCGCTGCGCCAGGAGCAGGAGATGACCTCGTGTTTCCTGCAGGATGCCTGACATTAAACACAAGCAATGATTTTGCTGCAGGAACGAGCTTTAATTCCATTACTATCACCGGAAGCGGTTATACTCTGGCAGGAAATTCTATTACCCTGGGAGCAGGAGGCCTGACCACCGATGCCATTGCAGGCTCCAATACCATAAGCCTTGATATTGCATTTGCAGCTACCAGGACAATAACCGTCACCAACAGCGATGAGACATTGACAATCAGCGGCGTAATAAGCGGCGCAGCAGGCGTGGGCATGACCAAGGCAGGCGCGGGAACCCTAGTCTTAAGCGGGGTAAACACTTATCAGGGCGCAACCACCATCAATGCCGGCACGATCAGTATTGCCGCTGATTCCGGCCTCGGCCAGGCTCCGGGCGGAGCAACAGCAGGCCATTTGACTTTTGGCGCAGGCACGCTTTTGACCACAGCTACATTCAGCCTGAACTCGAACCGCGGTATTGCTCTTGGAGCAGGCGGCGGTACGCTCAATGTCGATACAGCCACGGTATTGACCTATGGCGGGATCATTGCCGGCTCCAACCCCTTGGTCAAACTCGGCGCCGGAGAGCTCGTTCTGCAGGGAATAAGCACCAATGATTCCACAGCCACCCTGAACGGCGGAACATTTACCTTAAGCGGCGTAAATGGCACCATGACCAGCGCCACCTTTACCGTCAACCAGGGCGCTGTGTTAAAACTGGACAATAGCAGCGATGGAACTAATAATCTTCACAGGCTCAATGATGACAATGCCTTTACTCTTACCGGAGGCGAATTTGTTTTTGCAGGTACAAGCACTGCGGCGACAAACGCGACTGAAACCATAGGAATACTTACTCTTCCGACAGGGGCTTCCAGAATAACAGTAATCGCTGGAACAGGAGGAGGCACAACGGTTCTTACCTTCAAGGATGTCAACCGCAGCCCTGGCGCAACGGTTTTGTTCCGGGGAGACTTCTTAGGCAACAACCCCGGTGCCAATGTTTCTACCATCCAGTTCAATCCTTCAAACACACTTACCAACGCGGCAAATTTCATCGGCACCACAAGCGGCGCGCTTGCCAATGACACGACCACGAATATCAAGATAATCCCCTGGGCATTCGGCGATCTCTCCAGCGCAGGCTCAGGAAGCAGTTTTGTCACGTTCAATACCGATACTAACGGCGGCACCAACGGCATAAGGCCGCTGAAGACCACGGAATACGTGGCCAATTCATTCGCGACCGCTTCAGTGAATGTCCGTATAACCGCCAATACGAACGCAGCAGCAAGGATCATCAACTCGCTTTTACTTGACGGAGGCAATGTCAGTTATGCAGGCAACCTGACAGTAACCGTTACTTCAGGCGCTGTTGCCCGCGTGTCAGGCGGCGACATTGCCGCTACTGCTGCCAACAAGAGCCGCGTATTGACGTTCGGCACGGCTGAGGGCGTTATTTTCGCCATTGGGTCGTTCTATATTGCGCCCAGGCTTTCCGGCTCAGCAGGCCTGACCATAAGCGGAGGAGGAACGATAACTTTTCCTGCTGCCGCAACCTTCGGTACAACCAAGAATTATACCGGCACGACCACCATCAATGAAGGAGGCCTGACCATTGAGCTTGCAGCTGCAATTGCTACTTCCAGCGTGGTCACGATTGCAGCGCCTGCGACCTTTACCAAGGGCAACGTGGCTTTGACAGTCACCACCTTGAATCTCTACAGCGGCAATACCGCCGGAGCCCAGGTGGTCCTGGGTTCCAGCGCTTTGACGCTTCTTGCTGCCGGCGGCGGCACCATAACCTTGCAGGTCAACGGCTCAGGCGCAGTCGGGGCAACGATAAGTACTATCAGCACCGGAACCCTGGCCCTGGGCGCGTCAAGGACGATCACCGTGGCCGACGGCTCTGCGGAAAACGACCTCACCATTGCCGTGGTGATCAGCGGCTCAAGCCTTGGTATTACCAAAGAAGGCGCAGGTACCCTTGCTCTTACCAAGGCCAATAGCTATACAGGCATAACCACTCTCAATGCGGGCACATTGAGCGTTGAAATCCTGCGCAACGGCGGCATTGCGTGCGGAGTAGGGGCATCGACGAACGTTGCAACGAACCTTGTTTTTAACGGGGGGACGTTCAAGTATACAGGCGTTACGGTCAGCACAAACAGGCTTTTTACTATCGGCACAACATCCGGCGTGACCTTTGATGTTTCAGGCGTCGGCACGTTGACTTTTACCGGAGCATCCATGACATTGAGCGGCACTGACACAGCGAGGACCATTACGTTTACCGGTACAGGCTCTGCGGTGCTGACGAACGTTATTCCGGATAACGGAGCAGGCGCCACCACAGTGGTAAAGAACGGATCAGGAACGTGGTTTTTTAAAGGCGTTAATATCTATACAGGAACAACGACCATCAATGCCGGGACTCTCATGATCCAGGCTGACAGCGGGCTGGGTACTGCGCCGGGAGCGGCTACGCCAGGGCATATTAACCTGAACGGCGGCATGTTTCAAACAACTGCGGATTTTACCCTGAACGCTAACCGCGGTATCGCGCTTACCAAAGCAGGGACTATCTATGTTGACAGCTCAACCACTCTTACATACGGAGGCATTATTGCCGGATCCAATATTTTTACAAAAGACGGCGCAGGCACGCTTATCCTGCAGGGCGCCAATACCTATTCTTCAGCCACGGTAGTCGCTAACGGCACCTTGACCTTGAGCGGTGCGAACGGCTCGATTCTGAACTCCACGTCAATAACCATAAACACGGAAGCCACACTGGGCCTGGATAATCTCTCAACGAATAATTTCGACAGGATAGCTGACGGAGTGGATATTGATATGTACGGAGGTTATTTTATATTGATCGGGTGCGACAGTGCCGCCACGTTTGAGACCGTGGGTGCGCTGAATATCATTGCCGGCTCGAATTACGTGACTGTCAGAGATTCTATTGGCGGCGCGACCGTGATGACTTTTACCAGCTTTTCCAGGATATCCGGCGCCATGGTGTTGTTCCGCGGGACTAATCTGGGAAGCGCTCCCGGATATAATGTTTCCACCATCATGTTCACCGCAGCTCCGGTTTTGACAGGCGGTGGCGGCGCCGCAGGCACCACGACCGTCAGCATTATCCAGGGAGCATTCGGAAGCAATTCGCCCTCAGGCACCGGGACCGACATGGTGACGTATAATATCAATGATAATGCATTTGGTTTGAGATTGCTTAATGAAGGCGGTTTTACCGGAGAATACGAAACATCGGTTTTGACCGTGCCGAACTCGAACGTGAAGCTTTCAACGAGCGTAGCTCCGGGCGCAGGCATTACGATCAATTCCCTGATCCTGGCATCGGGCGGAGCAGTGGCGACGTCAGCAAATACCTTGACTATCGCAAGCGGCAATATCCTGGCTCTGGAAGGGAACGGAGGCATCAACGGTTCATCGGTGCTTGCGTTCGGCGCGACACCGGGCATCATCCGCGCAGTCGGAGACCTGACGATCTCAAGCCAGATCACCGGCAGCGCAGGTTTGACCACCGGAGGCGTGGGAACGATCACGCTGAGCAATGCGTCGAACAGCTTCACCGGCGGCATCAGGATCAGCCAGGGGATTGTAAAGATATCTGAGGATGCTGACCTGGGATCAGGCAGTGGTGCGGGATATATAACCTTTTTCGGAGGAACGCTTCGGACGACCGCTGATTTTACTTTGAACTCGAACCGCGGAATTCTTTTAAAAAGCATAGGCACGATATTTACCGATCCAGGGACCACCCTTACCTATAACGGGATCATTGCCGGCGTTGGTTCATTGATCAAAGACGGCACCGGAACGCTGCTCTTAGGAGGGGCTAATACATATAACGGCGATACCACAATCAATGCCGGTGCGCTGACCATGACCGCTGCAAATACGTATACCGGCGCCACGATCATAAACGGCGGGACCTTGACGTTAAGCGGCGCAAACGGCACTGCTCTATATTCCTCTTCTTTTACCATCAATCAGGGAGGCACGTTCATACTCGATAATACCACTGCGAATAATATTAACCGTATCAATAACGGCAGCTCTTTGATCCTGACCGGCGGCGAATTCATTTTCAAAGGCTCCAATGTCGAATCGACTGATGCGAGTGAAACCATCGGGTCTCTTGTAGTTTCTTTGGGCGCGTCAAAAGTCACTGTGTTCTCAGGCACCGGCGGCTCGACCGTGCTGACGTTCGATGAGATAAGCAGGGATAGCGGAGCAACGGTTTTATTCCGGGGCACAAACCTCGGGAGCGCTGCCCAAGCAGGCAATACCAATATTCTGTTCACGGATGACACAGGCCTGGCGATGGTGGGCGTCAATACCTCAGCGACAAATAAGCCGATCGTTCCATTCGCCTTTGGCGATACTGCCGTCGCCGGCGCAGGCACAAGTTTTGTCACCTATAATATTAATCAGGCGGACAACAATGCCAATACCGACGGCATCAGGCCGCTTGATTTGACAACAGAATATACCCAGAACGCCATGACATCAGGGACCAACGTCAGGATCACCGTAGCCACGAATGCTTCTGCTACCGTGGCGGTCAACTCCCTTTTGATCGACGGCGCCAGCCTTACTTACAGCGCGAACTGTACGGTCACCGTCACGTCAGGCGCTGTTGCCCGTGTGTCAGGAGGCGACATTGCCGCTTCTGCGTCCAGCACGTCCCGTATCTTGACTTTTGGAACAGCCGAAGGCGTGATTTTTGCCATCGGTTCCTTCTATATTTCGCCGCGTATCTCGGGTTCGGGCGGCCTGACCATCAGCGGCGGCGGGACTGTGGAATTCCCGACAAATGCGGCTTCTTACTTCGGCGCGACCAAGAATTATACTGGCACGACCACGATCAATGAGGGCGGGTTGAACATAACGTATGCCGCTGCTATTGCTACTTCCAGCGTGGTCACGGTCGCAGCGCCCGCGACATTTACCAAAGGCGATGTGGCTTTGACAGTCACCACCTTAAATCTTTACAGCGGCAACACCAGCGGCGCAAGCGTTGTTTTCGGCTCAAGCGCGTTAACGCTTCTGGCAGCAGGCGGCGGCTGCGTGAATCTACTGGTCAATGGTTCAGGAGCAGTCGGGGCAACGATCAGCACTATCAACACCGGTACTCTGGCCCTGGGCGCATCACGTACAATTACGGTCAATGACGGCAGCGCAGCAGATGATCTGACGATCTCAGTTGCCA
Source organism: Candidatus Omnitrophota bacterium (assembly GCA_017992455.1). Taxonomy (GTDB): domain Bacteria; phylum Omnitrophota; class Gorgyraeia; order Gygaellales; family Profunditerraquicolaceae; genus JAGOOP01. Next base: position 15,137 of record JAGOOP010000015.1, read on the forward strand.
TCAGCGGCGCAACCTTCGGCATTACCAAGGCAGGCTCAGGCACGCTTGTTTTGAGCGGCAACAACACGTACACAGGAGCTAATGTGATCAACGGCGGCACGCTGGCAGTGACTGTCAATAATGCTTTAGGCACTAACGCAGCCGGGACCACGGTTAATGCCGGAACTCTTGATTTTCGCAATGTCGCCTATAGCACAACCGAAGCCTTGACGCTTGCAACCGGCAGTTTTTTAACAGCAAGTACCGGCACGAGCAGTTTTGCCGGAGCGATCACCATGACAGCGCTGAGCATGATAGAGGTCAACGGGACTCAGCTCACCTTGTCAGGGACGATCGCCAACGGCGGATACCGCCTGATCGTGGACGGTACAGGCAATACCATCATATCCAACACGCTTACCGGAGACGGCGGTCTGGCAAAACAGGGTACCGGAACATTGACCCTCAGCAACACCGTGACCCTGGGAGGTAACTTTTCGATCCTGCGCGGCACGCTTGTGCTCGGATCCAACACGGTAACGGTGAGCGGCAACTGGACGAATAACGCGACCTTTACCTGCGGCACCAGCACGGTCACTTTTAACGGCGGCTCTTCGACCATCGATTCCGGCGGTACGGGCAACGGCCAGGCGTTCTATAAAGTTATTATCAATTCCACCGGGACCAAGACGCTTGCTAATGCGATGATGGTGAATAATGTTTTGCAGGTCGATGCGGGAACTCTGGCAGGCGACTATGATGTCACGGTCAAAGGCGGCAGCGTTACCGGCAACGGCATCATCAATATGACCGACGGCACGTTTACAGTCAGGTTCGATGGCGGGGGGACAGGTAATTTCGGCGGGTCGAGCGGTAACTGGATATTTTATGATTTGACCTTTGGGGATGGTGTAACCACAGCTGCTACCACGAAGACCGGGAATAATACAATAACCATAACAGGTACGTTGGCTATAGCGTTGTATCATACTCTTCAGGCCGGATCTTCTACCTGGAACCTTGTCTGGACAAGCTACTTGAAGAATATTGTTATGATAGCATCCGGGTATGACCACACAATAGCTTTGACCGACGACGGTTATGTGTTCGCCTGGGGATGCAACGCGTACGGCCAGCTCGGCGACGGCACGACCGACGACGGTTTGACGCCGGTCCAGGTTCTTGCGGGCGAACAGGGTGAAGAGACATATCTTCACGATATATCGTCGATCTCCGCAGGCGGTTATCACAGCGTTGCTTTGACCGATGACGGGTATGTATTGTGCTGGGGATATAATGAGTACGGCCAGTTAGGGGATGACACTACAACGAACAGCTTATCGCCTGTCAAGGTTCATGACGTTGATAATGTGGGCGATCTGGCTGGTATCGCTTCGATAGCGGCGGGCGGTTTTGAAACAGCCGCTGTCAGCTCGGCCGGTTATGTATTTTGCTGGGGATACAACGGGGAAGGTGAATTGGGCAATGATTCGATCATCGACAGCCATATCCCTGTTCAGGTGTTGTCCGGCGAGCAGGGCAACGGCACGTATCTGCATGATATATCCATGGTCGCCGTGGGAGGGTGTTTTGTGATCGCGGTGGACACGGCGGGCTATGCATACAGCTGGGGGTATAACGAAGACGGCGAATTGGGCAATGGCGCAACAGCTGACAGCCACACGCCCGTGCGCGTGTTGTCCGGCGAGCAAGGGGGCGGCACGTATCTGCACGATATATCCATGGTCGCCGCAGGGGATGTGCACTCGCTTGCTCTGGCGACGACCGGCTATGTATACAGCTGGGGATATAACATCGACGGCCAGCTCGGCAACGGAACAACGGTTGCCAGCAGCACGCCGGTTCAGGTCCTTTCTGGCGAGCAGGGCAGCGGGACATATTTGCAAAATGTCACCAATATAGCAGCCGGCGGCGCTCACAGCCTTGCGATCGCTTCGGGCGGTTATGTGTTCAGCTGGGGGCAGAATACGTTCGGCCAGCTGGGCAATAATTCCGATGTCGACAGCTCAACGCCTGTGCAGGTCCTATCCGGCGATCAGGGCAGCGAAACATATCTTCACGGCATAGCAGATATAGCTGCGGGCGGCGCGCAGACGGTAGCGCTCAGCCAGGCGCGGCCGGTGTTCAACTGCGGCAATAACGCCAACGGCCAGTTAGGCAACGGCACGACCGTGGGCGCGGTGGATCAGATCCGTGTGCACGCCGGTTCTCAGGCAGGCCCGGTGATAACACAGCTTGAAATAGAAGGGGTTCTGCTCACCCAGACATCCACGTTCAATTTCTCAGACCTTTTTCATCCAAGCCTCACTATTCCCGATATCACGTATTTTAACCTGACGCTTTCGAATAATCAGGGCAGTTTCTGGCTTACCGGCGATACCGATGTACTGGGAGACCTGGTGATCGATCATGCGGTACTTTCCGCAGATACGTATAACCTCAATGTTTCCGGCAACTGGACCAATAACGGCGGCACATTCAACGCAGATACCGGCACTGTTACGTTGAACAGCTCTACGCAGGCTCAGTCAGTGACATCCGGCGGGAGCGCATTCAATATATTGACGATAACGAATACATATAGCGGCGGCGTGGCATTCGTGGACAGGCTTGTTACCGCATATTTGAATGCCGGCACCGGCGTAGAAAAATTATCATTCTCCGCCGCGTCCGCAAGCCAGCCTCATACAATTACCGCGAGTTTCAATGTCTCGGGATCTGCCGGCAGCCTGATCGAACTCGCGCCCCTTGTCGCCGCCACGACATGGTATATTTCCACTCCGGAATCGACGTTGCATCATTTGACGGTAAGCTACTCGAACAATGTGAACAGCCAGCCCATAACTGCCGCGAGCTCAACGGACCCGGTGCCCGGCAGCAATACCAACTGGGATATCTCGCCCTGATTCCATCGCTGATTCCTTCCATTGACTTTTGAGCCAAATCTATATATAATCACTACTATATGGACGCAATTTATTCCAAAAACCCCGATATAATTTTTCGCAGGATCGCCGAAGAGTTCATTCTTGTGCCGGTCCGGCAGAAAGCGGTAGATCTGAGAAGCGTTTATACGCTGAACGAGACCGCAGCTTTTATCTGGGGGCTTATCGACGGGAAAAAGAGCCTTTCCCTGATCGAAGCGGAAGTGTCCGAAGCGTTCGACGTTGAATCCCGCCGGGTTGAAGCCGATGTTTCTCACATAGTCTCCCAGTGGGAGTCTCTCGAGCTTGTCAAAAAAGCGTAAGACCCGTATGTTCAATATCCTCCTGTGCATCCCGCCCGATTACGACCGTCATTTCCCCCCTCTGGGCACACCTGCCCTGGCCGCATATCTTAAAAAGAAAGGATATGCCTGCAGCCAGGCGGATCTGAATGTGCGTTACCGGGATTTTCTCGCTGATCATGTTTCCGGCCCCGGGGCGTTGACCGGGCAGGAGCGGCTGTTCTTTCTCCAGCCTCTGCTGACGAGATTCTTTGCCCATTGTCTGAAAGACAGGTATTATTCCGGATTCCTGCCGGTTACAAGCGACCGTATTTTCCCGCATCTGCCGTACGGCAACAATACCAACAGTTCGTTTTATTTCTGCGAACGCCTGCTTTCATCGGATCTCTTATGGCGGTATCTCGATGACCGGGACGAGAATACGTTCTATCGGTTTTTTGAACAAGAGGGGATAATAGAGTCTCTGGAAAAACAGGATATCCGGCTTTTCGGCATATCGATAACGTCTCCGTCGCAGGCGGTTGCCGGCCTCACCCTGGGGCTTATGGTCAAAAGCAGATGCCCGCATATCCATGTGACGATCGGAGGGCAGTGGCCGACATTGTTCAGGGACGTTCTGTTCCAACGGAAAGACCTGTTCCGGTGTTTCGATTCTGTCGTCGTATTCGAGGGAGAAACCGCTTTATATGGATTGGCAAAGCGGCTCGAACGCGGCGGGCATATTTCATCGATTCCAAATGTCATTACCCCCGATACTGTCCCGGCCAATGCCCCGATACGGCCCGAAGAGGATCTGAATGATCTGCCGTGCCCGGATTTCGACGGCCTCATGTTGGCGGATTATGACGGCAGTAAAGACGGCCAGATAAGCCTTACCTTTGAGACGTCCCGGGGCTGTTACTGGTCAAAATGCGCGTATTGCGTTGACCTGCCGCTGCCCAAGCCGTCATACCGGGTTAAAAGCGCCAATCGTATCGCACAGGATATGCAGGAACTGAAAGACAGGTATAATGCGCAGTATTTACTGTTCGGCGACCCCGGTTTATCGCCGCGCCAGATGCGGCAGGTTTCGCAACAGATACTCAAGGATCATATCGGAATGGAATGGTGGACCATGGCGCGGCTTGACCCGGGATTTGACGCCGCATTGTTCGATCTGGCCCATGCCGCAGGCCTTCAACAGGTCAATTTCGGGTTCGAAACGGCGAGCGACCGCATTTCCCGGCTGCTCGATAAGGGCAATATCAGGGACCGCTCGTCCAGGATCATCCGGGATTGCGCAGCAGCCGGCATCAAGGTCGACCTTCAGACCATGCTGGGCCTGCCCGGAGAAACGTTCGAAGAGGGGATGGAAACGATAGATTTTCTCGTGTCCCATCGGCAATACATCTCCCATGTGACGTTCAACACATATTATCTGACGCCGGGCAATCATGTGTATGATACCCCGGGCCGGTACGGAATAGAATACGATAAAGGCGCAGGCCTTCCATTCAGGTTCTTCATCCCGTTCCGGAACATCCATGGGATCGATATGGAGAAGGCTGATATGCTCGAAAGGATGTATTATGCCCTGATGCATAAGGGCGATGGCGCCGCGGCAGCCCTGGAGCCGGCTGTCCCGTGCCATCTGTCCGACGGATATGCCGACCTTACGTTGCCGAACGGGTCATACAGGCTGCGCTACCGGCGCGATCCCGTCACCGAGACCTATACGTTCCTCGACGACGGGCCTGAAAGCAGGGAGAATGTTCATGCCGCTGCTGTACGATGACCGTATCGTGATGATGGAGGACCATGATAAGGCATATGCTGCCTGGAAGGAGCGCCGCATCCGTGGCCGGACGCTGGTCCACGTAGACGCGCATATCGATTTCGGCTGGATCCCTGGCACGGATATGGATGAGATCGTGCCTGACAGCGCGCCGCGCTTGTTAAACCCTTTTATCACTCCCCGGAAGCAAATGGTCAATATCGGCAATTATATATGCCCGGCGATCATGGACGGTATCGTGCGGAAATTCTACTGGGTCGTGCCTGATAAAAGCTGGGAAAGACGCGGCAGCAGGAAACACATTATCAGGCAGCTGCAGGGGCTTTTGAGAATGCGCCGGCCTGCCTGCGGCACGCTCGAATGGAGCGGTCCCGGCGCCAAATGCCGGATAGCGGGCGTTGATCTTATCGTGTGCCCGTTAAAGAACCTTGAGGATATCCGTGAGCCGGCGCTTCTGGACATCGATGTGGATTTCATGCTCACTGAAGATGTCCGCAGGGATATTGATCCCGGCCGTTCGCCCTGGATATTCCCCGATGATCTTTATCGTCGGGTAACCGCAAAGGTCCGCTCCATCGATGTGTTGACCGTGGCGTATTCCGTCGAAGGAGGGTTTACTCCGCTCAAATTCAAACATTTCGGGGATGATCTGAGGTGTTTTTTTAAAGGGGATACACCCGGGACTTTGGACTTGAAAAAGAAGGCGCTTTCTTTTGAGAACAGGCACAGGATCGTTGATGCGCGCGCCGCATACAGCGAAGCGCTCCGGGTCGATCCCCGGGATGCGTCTGTTTATTTTAACCTGGCGCTTCTCGATATGGACGGATCTCAGGCCGGAGAAGCCCGGGCAGTACAGTATTATAACGAAGCGGTCCGCCTGGACAGATCCTATGCGACGAGGTATAACAATTGTGGTATACTGTACCTGCAGCAGAATAAACTTCCGGAAGCAGAGCGCGCATACCGGCGGTATTTGCGGCTGAACGGAAGCGATCCGGCTGCCTTATGCGGCCTCGGGTTCATCGCCCTGGCGCGGCGGAGGTATGCGCAGGCATCCGGTTTTTTCGCTCAATGCATGGGAACGGATGCGTCATACTGCCAGGCGCGGTTCGGCGCCGCTCTTGTACGGTATAAAACAGGCAGGTTCGGCGAGGCCGAGTCGTTGTTCAACGGCCTGAAGAACGATTATCCTTATGATGCCGAGCCGTTCTGGTGGCTCGGCCGTATTGCGCAAAAGCGCCGGGACCCGTCGTCCGCCATCCGTTATTATAAAGACGGCGTTATTCGGGGGGGCGAAGGCCCGCTCGTGCACATTATCCTTGCGCGCCTTTACGCGCAGAAGCGTTTATATTTCCGGGCATGTGAAGAATTGAAAAGGTCTGTGCGCGTATTGAGGTCATTGTCACGATGAGGATCGACAAAAACAGGTGTTTTAAAAAGAACGGCCAGCTTATATGTAAAGAGGACGGCAGCCGCGGGGTTGTGATCGACCCCTACCGCAGGACCCTCGTGCGATTGAATGAAGCTGCCCGTCAGATATGGGATCTTCTGGACGGCAAGACCTCGTGCGCCGGCATTATCAGCCGGCTTACCGAGGCGTTTGACGCCGACGCGCGCGAGATCGAAAAAGACGCGGAGGCGTTTCTCACAGAATTGCTCAGGCGGGAGATGATCGAATAATGTTCTGTCCGGTGGCGCAGAGGAAATTTTCCGACCTGTCGGCCGTGCTCGATGAAGCTGCTGTCGGCCGCCGGCTGCCCTATATCGGCACAATCGAGCTGACGTACCGCTGCAACCAGTCATGCCGCCATTGTTACTGCAACCTCGGTGTTGTCGACAGGCGCATGCCCGATGAAATGACGACACGCGAAGTCTTCCGCGTACTCGACGAGGCGGCGGATGCGGGATGCCTCTGGCTGTTATTGACGGGAGGGGAGGTTCTGCTGCGGGAGGATTTCTGGGATATCTATACCCATGCGGTGAGAAAAGGCATGCTCGTCGAGGTCTTTACCAATGCCACGCTGCTCGATGAGGCCGGTGCGGCAAAGTTCGCGGCATTGCCGCCGCTGGGCATCGATATCAGTATATACGGTTCCTGTGCGTCAGTCCATGATTCAGTGACGCGCCTCGACGGGTCGTTTGACAGAACGGTCGCGGCGATGAAATCGCTGAAAAGATACAACGTGCGATTTTCCCTGAAGACCATACTGATGACCCTCAACTATCATGATCTGGCGGGCATGCGCCGGCTGGCCGGCGAGCTCGGCGCCGAGTTCCGTTACGATACCCTCGTGTGCCCGCGCATTGACGGAAATATGTCGCCTGCCCGATATCGTTTAAGCGCGGATGTCATGGCGGAACTGGATATCAGGGACGATTACGATTCCTGCGAAAGGATCTTTGCGGGGTTCTGGAACAAAAAGCCGAACGAGGCATTGATGTGCGGGGCGGGAGTATTCGCTTTTAATATAAATCCGTACGGTGTCTTAAGCCCGTGCACGATGTTCAGGAGCTTTCAATACCCGCTTGCCGGCAGGAATTTTGCGCAGGGATGGAAGGCGCTCGTGAGCGATTATGACGAGCGGAGCGCCGATTTCACCGCCGATGAGTGCCGCTCATGCAGTATGCTTTTGATATGCTCCAATTGCCCGGCATGGGCGGAGATAGAAGCGCGGGCCATGAACAGGAAAGTCGACTATATTTGTGCATATACCCGTTGCCTGGAAAAAAGATTCTTCCGGGAAAAGGAGGATTGTATCCATGGACAAAAGGACGTATCAAAGACCGCAGATCCAGGAAGTGAAACTGACGATCGAGGACACGCTGTTGAGCGCGTGCAGGTCCTCGGCAACCGCCCGGGTGAACCCCAAGCGGAGTAACCAGTGCAGGGCATGCCGGACAACGTACCGCTCTTCATGAAGCTTGTCTTGAAGATCGCGGATATCGGGATCAGCGTGACGAGCGATGTCGCGTTCGAGCGGTTCAATGATTTCAGCTTCTACCGGCATTTCCTCGCCGGAAACGGTACTTCATGCGATTGCAGCCTTGAGCATCTGATCGGCGCGCCCCCGGAGCCGTTACCGGGCGGTACCGGGTTCTCGACGGATAATTGGCAGCTGGCGCGCGTCCGCGATACGAACATCCTTCGCGTCGGTCCCCGTTCCCCGGAAGGCAAGCCCGATAATCTGGTAGTTTTTAACCGGGATTACAGCGCAGGGGTGATGTATCAGGAATCCGTTTTTGAGCTGTTCAGGAGGTTCATCGACCAGTTCCTCGTCATCAATCTTTTGAGCCGGCGCCGTGGCTTTTTGTTTCATGCGGCCGGCGTTGTCTGGCAGGGCAAAGGCATTTGTTTTGCCGGCCCATCGGGCGCAGGCAAATCCACGCTGTTGAATCTGTTCAAAGACGAGGTCCCGGCCGAGTGCCTGCTCAACGACGACCGCTGTGCGCTCAGGGGATACGGCAGGAAATGGAGGGTGTTCGGCACTCCCTGGTACGGAGAATCGCGCGTTTCGTCCCCGCATGCCGCAGGCCTTTGCGCGCTTTTTTTCATACGACATTCAAAACGCAATTATGTGCGCAGGCTTTCCCGCTCGAAGCTGTGTCCTTTGTTGACGGTCCTTGGCCTTTTGCCGCTTTGGGACCGGAGCGCGACGTCTGCGGTGCTGTCTTCTTTTCAGCGTCTTATTGCGGCAGTGCCGGCCTATGAGCTGGGCTTTGTGCCCGGCAGGGCGGCAGTAGAACTTATAAAAAGGACCGTATAGTAATGACCATCTTTTGTTCTGCGCAGGAATTCGAATCGTTGTGCCGGGACCTTTGCGGAAAAGCAGGAATCCTGCGGCTTCAGGCAAAAGGCGGCAGTATGCATCCGTTTATCCGCAGCGGCGATTGGGTGCAGGTCGATCTTTCCGGCCGGGGCGCGGAGACGATCCGCGCAGGCGACGTCATTTTATTCAGGCAGGACGACGGCCTTTTTGCGCACCGCGTTCTGAGGCGCATGGCAGGCGGTTTCCTTGTCAAAGGCGATATGTCGTTCGGGTCCGACGGGGTGGCCGTTCCTGACGATGTGCTGGGGCGGGTGATAGCAATTGAGCGGGGCCGCAGGCGTATCGATCTGGGTTCCCGAAAGAACCGTATTGTATCCGTGTTTGTTGCCGCGTACAGCATGGCAATGCAATACCCCTGGGTTGCGGCAAGAAAGGTCGCCGGAGCAGGCATGGCCGTTCTGTCCCTCGCGCAGTCATTGAAAGCGTACCGCAGGGTTTTAAGAAGCCTCTGCGGGGAAAACTTCGCGGTCCGTGATGCGGGGCCTGAAGACGAAGAACAGCTCCGTGATCTGTATTTGATGGCGGGCCATGATATCAGGGACGGTTTGTGCCGGGTGAAAAAAGAAGGCACCTGGCTTGTGGCTGAAGAAAAAGGCCGGATCATCGCAGGGCTTACGATGACACGGTATGAAAAAGGTCATGGCCTCTGGCTCATATTCGGGCTGGAAGTGAAGCCCTGGAGCAGGGGCAGAGGGGCAGGCAGCCTGCTTGTCAAAGAAGCGATTGCAAGAGCCAAAGCGTCCGGCGGCCGGGCCATAGGTTTGTTCGTGAACAAGAAGGCGCGGCCTGCGTGCATGCTGTACCGGCAGCTCGGATTCAAAGAGCAGGAAGCGGTCCCCGGGGAGTTCAACTGTTCTATTGATGACCTCTACCTCACATATCGGTTCAATGGCACTCGATAAAGCGCCGGAGCAGTTTATACTATCAGTTTTAAAGGGAGGAAAACACTCTGCCGCAGACGACCTGCCTTCGGGGCTGCTTTCCGGCGAAGTTTTCTGGCGCGATGTGCTTGATGCGGCAGTGCGCGAAGGCGTATTTTATCCGTTTTATAAAGGGCTGCTCGCTTCCGACCCCTGGAGATCCATCATCCCTGAAAGCATCCGCGAAAGGTACCGGCAAACATATTACCTTCATGCCGCAAAAAGCAGCGTGTTTATGCTTCAGGTAAGCCGCGTGCTTTCGTGCCTGGAGTCCCGCACTATCGACGTCCTGCTTTTCAAAGGCCCGACCGTCGATTCATGTATATACGATGATTACTGGCGGCCGCGGCTCGACATCGATATTGCGGTAAAACCCGCCGATATGCCTGTGCTCGAGCAGGCCCTGCGGGATTCCGGATATACGGCGCCTGAAGGCGCGGGCGATTATCCGATCCCCGAATATCTCAACAGCAGGCTTTTTACCCCGGTTGCAGACGAGCTCGTGCCGGTGCATGTCCACCGGCACCTCGTCAATAATATGTTCCTGACCGTTGACGGCTTTTTGCAGGCGCGGATGGAAGCGGTCTGGCAGCAGGCGCAGCCTTTCAAGGATTACCGCCGCATATATACGCTCAGCCCGGAAATGAACATTGTGTATCTGTGCGAGCACGGGCTGAAGCACGATCTCGACCAGATGGCGTATTTATATGAGATCAGCTGCATGCTTATTTATTATGGGAAAAGGTTCGATTGGGAGAAATTCCTTGTTCTTACCCGTTTGTCAGGGTTGTCGCGAGTCGTGTATTGCGGCCTTTTCCTGGCCAAGGAAATGTTCGGGATCGATGTGCCCGATAAGGCTATTGAAGCGGTTGCTCCTGCTCGGATGTCCGCAGGCGAGCGGACATTCCTGAATAATGCGCTGGCGCTCAAACATGCGAGATACGGGGCATATCCGGTCTATTGTGCGCTGCGTAAAGGGACGCTCAAGCAAATATATTTTATGTTCCGTACGATATTCCCTCCCGGATTCGGTTTGAAAGGATATCTCGCGCGGATACAAAGGGCATGCGACAGGCGTTAAAAAAACTTGCTAACCCATTGATTCTGTGATATTTTAGAGACATAAATTAGCCACAAGGTTATGGTGGCGCAATACTCCGCCACAGGGCGGACACTGGCCCAATACCGCTTCAGGGCCAGGTGCAATCATGAGCGCCAGCCATACGCCACAAGGCTATGGTGGCGCAATACTCCGCCACAGGGCGGACACTGGCCCAATACCGCTTCAGGGCCAGGTGCAATCATGAGCGCCAGCCATACGCCACAAGGCTATGGTGGCGCAATACCTTATTAGCGCCAGCCACAAGGAGATACCGTTGCCTCAATACGAGCTCAATTTAAGGGATTATCTGCGCATATTCCGCAAGCGCAAGGGTATCATCGTCTTCACTTTTGCAGTTGTCACCTTAGGCAGTCTGGTATTGACGCCGAAAGTGTCGCCTTCCTTTAAAGCCAGCGCGACCATCAAGATCGAAGAGCGTAAGACCATCGCCGGCCTGTTGACCGAATGGATCGTGTATAACCCGGGCGATGTCATGGAGTCTGAGTCGAAGTTCATCACGAGTTTCCCCGTATTGCTCAAGGTCGGCGTTGTCATGCAGCTGGTTCCCGCCGAATGGTTCATCGACAGGCGCATGGAAAGCCTGCCTGAAGCCGGATCCAAAGAGGATCGGGACCCGATGGGCGCGTTCGGTTCTCTTCAGGGAAGCGCGCTCAAGCCCGAGCGGCTTCAGAGGATCAGCGACGTCGTCGAGAGTCTTCAGAACAAGGCCATTCTTCCCGAGCGGGTCGATGAGGTCAACCGTATCATCAGCGCGATCCAGGCAAAACTGGAAACCACGCGCGTTGCCCAGACCAATATGATCCGCATATCCGCGACCGCCGATACCCCGCAGGCGGCGGCTGACCTGGCCAATATCGTATCGGAAGTATATATCCTCGAGAACCTGAACGAAAAGAACAAGCAGTCGCGCCACGCGCGCCAGTTCATCGAGGAACAGCTTGCCATGCTTGAGCGCAAGCTCAAGGATACCGAGCATAAGCTGAAGAATTTCGACGACGGTTCGTCCCAGGTGCGCCTTGCGGGCCCGATCGAAGAAAAACTGGTCGAGCTTGATTTCAAGCTTGCCGAATTGCTGCAGAAATACACTGAAAAGCACCCGCAGGTGATCCAGCTGCGCGAACAGATCAAAGGGCTTGAATCGCAGGTGCACGGGTTCTCCGATAAACAGCTCGAATATACGGGCCTTGCGCGCGAGGTGGAGGTCAACCGCAAGCTGTATTCCATGCTGAAGGAAAAGCTGGAAGAGGCCCGCATTACCGAACAGCAGAAAGTTTCCGACGTGGCGATCGTGGACCCTGCGGTCGCGCCTGCCGCGCCTGTCGCGGCCGACAGCCGCATCAAGGTCATCATGGGCGCGTTCATGGGCCTCATCCTCGGCGTCGCGTTCGCGTTCATCATCGAGACCTTCGATACGTCCATCGGGACCATCGAGGACGTCGAGAATGTCATCAAACTGCCGGTCCTGGGCATCGTCCCGCCGATCGAGGAGGAACTTCCGTCGGGAAGGAATATATTCCTGCGGCTCAAGCACCGTTTCGTGCCGCGCACCAAATCGGACGCGGAAGAAAGGATCGTCCATCTGTTCGCCCATTACAGCCCGCAATCGCCTATTACCGAGTCATTCCGCAATATCCATACGAACCTGAAGCTGAGTTCCGAACGCAAAACGATCCTTGTTACCAGCTCAGGCCCTCGCGAAGGCAAATCGAGCGTCGTCTGCAACCTCGGACTTGTCATGGCGCAGATCGGGTTGAAAACGATCCTTCTTTCGACCGATCTTCGGCGGCCGATCCTCTGCAAGGTCTTCGGCGTCGAGCGCGAGCCGGGCCTCAACGAAGTGGTCATGGGCACCGCGACGCTTGATTCGGCCTTGCGCAATATCACTGACCTGTTCCTCGGCAATATCGGGTTCGAGGTGATCCGCAAGACCCCGGGCATCGAGAATATCTGGATCCTGCCGTCGGGCCATCTGCCGCATAATCCTGTGGAGATCATCGATTCCAGGGCGTTTCTGGAGCTTATCGAGAAACTGAAAGCGCGGTTCGACGTCGTCATCCTGGATTCGCCGCCCGTGCTTCCCGTCACGGACGCGAGCATGCTCGCGCCCAAGGTGGACGGCGTGATCATGGTGTATGAGATCGGCAGGACCGGACGCGAAGGGCTTATGCGTTCCAAGGTCCAGCTTGAGGCGGTCAATGCGAAGGTCCTCGGCGTCATCCTCAACCATACCCAGGCGCAGACCGAGCAGATATCCCCCTATCCTTATTACCGGAAATACAAGTATTACGGCAAAGAAGAGCCTGGTCCGAAACATCCCAACGCATCTTCGAAAAAAAAGGTTTAAACAGAGTGTGGCTATTCTTCCATGCCAGGATATAAAGGTCAGGTCCCCATAAGTCTGGTCGTATTCTTTTTTGTCTTCGCCGCCTTCGTCCCGTTCATCATCCTCGGATTCCCCGTACAACAGTCCTTTGTCGCATTGATCGCCATCACCCTGTTCGCCGTCGCGTTCCTCAATACCGATATCGCCCTGATCCTCGTGATCCTGTCCATGCTTCTGTCGCCGGAACTGCGCGCCGGCCAGCTTGCGAGCCGCAACATCAATGTCCGCGCCGAAGACCTGTTCATCTTCGTCATTTTTTTCGCGTGGATGGCCAAGATGGCGGTGAAAAAGGAGCTCGGCGTCGTCAGGCGCAACCCGCTCAACGGCCCGATCATGATCTATATTCTCATTTGCGTCGTATCATCCCTGAACGGCATGATCGCGGGCCGCGTGCAGTTCAGGGAATCCTTTTTCTACCTGCTGAAATATTTCGAATATTTTCTGATCTTTTTCATGGTCGGGAACAATCTGCGCACGTCCCGGCAGGTGAAGACGTACACTTTTTTCATGATACTGACCTGCCTGATCGTCTGCGCTATCGCCTGGGCCCAGATCCCGGCGGGCGAGCGTATTTCAGCGCCGTTCGAGAGCGAAGGAGGAGAGCCGAATACCTTTGCCGGATATCTGCTTCTCATGATGTCGCTCATGCTCGGGTTCTTTATTTACGCGCAGAAGCGCAAAGAACGGATATTCTGGTTCGGGGCATTCGTTTTCGCGTTCGTCCCGTTCGTGATGACCATGTCGCGCGAGGGCTGGGTCAGCATTGTGCCCATGCTGCTGGTTTATATCGTGTTAAGCAAGCGTGCGAGATACCCGCTTCTTTTTTTTCTGGCGATCACGCTGCTTCTTGTCCCGATCGTCACCCCGCAAAAAGTCCGCGCCCGCGCCCAAGACACATTTTCTCAGGAAAAACAGTATGTCATCGGAGGAAAGAGGATATATGTGTCCGAATCTGCGGCGGCGAGGATCGATGCGTGGCGCGATGCCGGTCTTAAACTGTCCTACCGGCCCGTTCTCGGCGCCGGCGTCCCCGGAGGCGCGGTCATCGACAATCAGTATGTCCGTGTTCTGATCGAAACGGGCCTGCTCGGTTTTGCCGCTTTTATGTGGATGATCTCCCAGCTTTTCCGCATGGCAGTGCGGGTGTATAAACAATCCGAAGAGAATTTCTCCAGATCATTGAGCATCGGTTTCATCTGCGGCCTCATCGCCCTTTTAACGCAGTCTATGGCAGGGGCTGTTTTTATCCTTATCCGGATCATGGAACCGTTCTGGTTCCTCGCTGCCATGGTCCTTGCCATGCCTGAAGTCGCCCAGGAGGAAAAGGCGCTTGTCCGGGAAGGGGAGCCGCATGCAGTTTGAGGACGCCAGGATCGGCGACAAGGTGGTCATGAACACCGCCTTTAATATTATCGGCAGGCTGTGGTTCTTTATCGTCGGATTTTTCCTGACGCCGTATATCGTCGGCCGCCTCGGCGTCGAGCGGTATGCCGTATGGGCGCTTGTCGGCGTGATCACGAACTATTTCGGGCTCCTGGATTTCGGCGTGGGCTCGTCTTTTGTCAAATACGTGTCCGAATTCCACACGATCAAAGAGTATTCCGGCATCAATAAGCTTGTCAATACCGGTTTTGCGTTCTATGTCATGCTGGGGGCGGGCATCGTTGCGCTCGCTGCCCTTTTCGTGGATCCGCTTATGTCGTTTTTGAAAATACCCGTGCCGCTCCATGAAGAGGCCCGGTTTGTTTTTGTCCTCGCAGTCGGTATTTTTTGCGTGTCGAATGCAATGGGCGTGTTTATGGCGATCCAGGCAGGATTGCAGCGCATGGACCTGGCGAACAAGGTCGCCGTCGCGGCGTCACTGGCTACCGTCGCCGGGACCGTATTCTTCCTGGAACAGGGATACGGCCTGCGCGGGCTGATCGTCAATAACGCGATCGTGCTTGTGCTCACCTCGGTCATGTATATCGTCAGCGCCTACCGGCTCCTGCCCGAACTTTCGTTCAGGCCGTTCTCCTGGGACCAGCCGATGTTCAAAAGGATATTTTCCTTCGGCTGGCGCATACAGTTCTCGCGTATCGCCGGCACCGTCACGGTCCAGACCGATAAGGTTCTCATCGCGTATTTCCTCTCCGTGGGCCTTGTCACGTTCTATCAGCTCGGTTCGAACATCGTCATGTATGCGATCACCGTGCCGGGGCTTCTGGTGTCCGCGCTTGTGCCCGCATTCTCGGAGATAGAGGCGCGGGGAGAGCGCAGGCGTCTCATCGAGTCGTATTTACGCAGCACCAAGTATCTGGCGTTTGCCGCCATGCCGCTGTTCGTGTTCATCGCGGTTGCCGCGCACCGGATCATGTTCGTCTGGATGGGCGTCGGATACGCGCAGTCCGCAGGGATCATCCGGATACTTGCGGCCGCGTTCCTCGTCAACGTGCTCGCGCGGGCCTCCGGCGCCCTGTGCATGGCGATAGAAAGGCCCGGCTATCTGATGAGCGCTTCGCTTATCATGATCGCACTGAACATCCCGTTGAGCATCCTTTTGATCGATATGTTCGGTTTTTTCGGCGCTGCATGGGGCACGATGCTTTCGGTCAATGCGGGGACTTCGTATTTCCTCTATCGCCTGCATAAGAACCTCGCGGTTCCGGCAGGCTCGTATCTGCGCGCGACCGCGCCGTTCTTGATCGCGAGCCTGGCCGCGGCGGCATTCGCATATTCGTTTGATTCTATCGCCCGGGCGGCATGGCCGGATCTCAAGCGCATCGGACAGGCGGCTGTCCTGTCGGCTGCATGCGGCATGTTCGCGTTTGTGTATCTGGCAATCCTGTACCGTGCGCGCCTGTTCGACGCGAACGACATCGGCCTGGTGAAAGACAAATTTCCGTCATTGTACCGGTTCCTTAAAAAGATCGCAGGCGGGTATGGCACATAACGCGCGCGCATGCAGGATCTGCGGCAACGCGGACAACAATAAGACGCATACTGCCCGGGAGATGCTGTTCGGCACCAGGGAGGCCTTTCATTATCTTGAATGCGGCGCGTGCGGCTGCGTGCAGCTTATTGACATCCCGCAGGATATGTCGCGGTATTATCCCGCAGACTATTATGCGTTCAAAGAGCCGGAGATTTATCGAAAGTTCGAGCACGACCGGCTGTTTACGCGTTTTTTGCGCCATCGCAGGAGCGCGTATCTTTTTGACCGGGCGAGCCTTCTCGGTTGGGCCCTGTCAAAAGTGAATCCGCCTCAGCCCAGGCTTTTAGAATATGCGCAATGGTTCAGTCTCGCCCGTGCGCATCTGGGCTCGCGGATTCTCGACGTAGGCTGCGGCAAAGGCAAGATGCTTTCGGAATTTGCCTGGTATGGTTTCCGGAATCTGCACGGCGCGGACCCGTTCATCGGCGCCGATATCCGCGCGCCCGGCATTTTCATACATTCGTGCGATATCTTTTCTCTCCGGGAAGAATTCGACATGGTCATGTTCAACCATTCATTCGAGCATATGGACGATCCGTACGGCATACTGGGCCGCGTGCGCGAGATCCTGCGGCCCAAAGGCCGCGTCATGATCCGCATACCGACGGTATCTTCCTATGCGTGGGAGCATTACGGGGTCAACTGGGTCGCGCTTGACGCCCCGCGCCACATATTTCTGTATTCCCTGAAGTCGCTCGACATGCTTGCGCGCAGGACGGGATTCACGGTCGAGCATGTGCTCTATGACTCGACCGAATACCAGTTCTGGGCGTCTGAGCAATACGCGCGCGATATCCCCGAACAGGATGAGCGCTCGTACGGCGTGAACCCCTCGAAAAGCATTTTTACCAAAGAGCAGATACGCGAATTCAGCCGCAGGGCGCAAGCGTTGAATGGGGAAAAGCGCGGTGATGCGATCTGCGTTTTTCTGGCGCGGATCGATAAGGAGGGGACATGACGGTTGATTGTCTTTCAGCGCTGGTATTGCAGTTGTTCAACGAGCCGATCGCCGGAAAGCGCGTGCTCGAGGTCGGGTCGCAGGACGTCAACGGCAGTATCAGGCCGTTCGTCGAGCAGGCGCTCAAGCCGCGCGAGTATGTGGGCGCGGATATGGCTGCGGGCAAAGGGGTCGACGTGGTCGTGAACAGCAGCGGTCTGATCGGGAAGTTCGGCAAAGAGAGCTTTGACGTCGTGCTTTCGACGTCTGCTCTGGAGCATATCGAGGATTGGAAAGCGGCGATCCATAACATCAAGGGAGTGTGCAGGCCCGGAGGCCTGATCCTCGTGACGACCTGTTCGCAATATTTCGCCTATCACGGATACCCGTACGATTTCTGGCGATTCGAGCTGGATGATCTCAAAGAGATATTTTCCGACTGCCGTATTACCGCTCTTCTGCCGGTGTTCAAGCACCTGGTCTTTGTCAAGGCGGTCAAACCGCAGGAATTCACCGAGCGGGGCCTTGATGAGTACGCGGCGTATTCGCTTGTCGCAGGGCAAAAGGTGCGCATGCTTGAGCCTGCGCACTTCAGGTCGTGGCGCTTCAGGAAGCTGGTCATGCGCGCGCGTATCCTCAACGCCCTGAGAAGCGGCGTGGATTTTATAGGCGGCCATATCATCTAAAGGCACGGAGCATGGAAAGCGCACATCCTCGCGTCGATATAATCACTGTCTGTTACAACGGCAGGCCGCGTCTTGATGATTTCTTTGCCAGCCTCGGTGCGCTTGCGTATCCGAAGGACAGGCTTCGTCTTTTTTTTGTCGATAACGCGTCGCAGGACGATTCCGTTGCGTTTGCCCGCAGCTGCGATCCGGGGTTTGTTGTCGAGGTTATTGTCAACGAGCAAAACCTCGGATTTGCCGCGGCGAATAATCTGGCGCTGGCGCGATGCGATGCGCCGTTTGTGGCTCTTCTGAACAACGACACCAAGGTCGAGCCTGATTGGCTCAGCCGGCTTATGGCGAAGATCTCAAGCGACCCCGGCATTGCGGTCGCAGGGTCGCGCCAGGTGCCGCAGGAATCAAGCAGGAAGATCGATCCCGTAACACAGGAAACAAGCTGGTGCGGAGGAGGGCATTGCCTGATCCGCACAGAGGCGCTGGGCCGGGCGGGATATTTAGACGAGCGGTTTTTCATGTACGGCGAGGATATTGACCTGTGCTGGCGCATGTGGCTTGCCGGCTATTCCTGCGTGTATGTGCCCGATGCGGTCTGCCGGCATCATTACGATGGGGCCGTGCCGTTTCTCGCGCGCAGGATGTATTATCACGTGCGGAATTCGATCCTTCTGCGGTATGCCTACGGGGAGCATGGCGAGGTAAAACAAGAGATCGCCCGCTGGGTGCGGGAGGGATTTGCCAAAGGCCTCAGACATCTTCGTTTCAGGGAATCCTGCGCGATTTTCGCAGGGGTGCTCGGCCATTA